>CAWEBD010000170.1:0-55122 GCA_963806435.1 uncultured Bacteroidota bacterium | reverse complement strand
GGTTCCAGGGACCGAACTCGGTGGGTGAGTATCCTGCCAGAAGGCCGGCCTTAGTGGCCGCTGCCACATACTGGTCGGGGTAGAAATGGGAAGAATCCGGCCCGAGATCCTTAAACGACGACGACATGCTCGCGTCAACGGGCAACCCAAGGGCATTCACTAGGATCTTGGCGAGCTGAGCGCGAAGCAGCGGGCCCGCCGGGTGGAAGGTCCGGAAAGTCCCGGTCTCATAGCCGCTGACGTAGCCTTTGCCCGCAAAGTCAGGATCGCTTCGCGGTAGGGGTCGCTCGGTTCGAGGTCCAGATAATGGTCGTACGGCTGAGGATTGTCAGCCTGCGCCAGCCACAGCGCCGATGTCATCGAATCGATCGTCTGGAAGAACAGCACGCGGCCGCGGTCCACGATCGGGCGCCCAAGACCGACCGACTCGGCCAGCTGCGTTACCTTGCCAGTGGCGTCGTCATAGACGAAGATCTTCCCGAGATACCCTTGACCGGGCGGCAACTCAGTATTGTCCTGCCACGCGACCATCCCGTCCGCCACGCTGTAACTGAGCGGCTGGGCGTGGAATTCCGCCAGCGACCGGGACGAGCCGGTGGACAGGTTCCGCACCGACAGGTCGAAATTCTCGCCGTCACTAGAGTTCAGGCTGGCAAGAAGGTTCCCAGACAGGGTAGCCTCCAGGTCCTCGAATTGACCGGTGGCTGTGGCGAGGAGTTGCGTAGTTCCCGTCGAGAGATCCCGGAGAAACAACGAGGACTTGGCCTCCTGGGGGGTCACCCATTCTCGCGTCACCCAGATGACCTTGCCCTTGTCCACCTGCAGGTCAAGCGACGGAGTCCACGGTATGCCGCTCGCAAGCTCCTCGGTTTCGCCCGTCTTGAGGTCGTAGTGAAGGATCCGATAGGTTTGTCCATCCGACACCTGCCAAACCACATCGTCCCCGCTGATCCACGGGCTCTCATTGGAATCGACCGGGTCCGGGGTGAGGTTCTGCAGCTTGCCGGTGGCGACGTCGTAGAGCATCACCTCGGCCTGATGCTGGAAGCCGAACTGGGACCAGACCACTCGGCCATCATCTACCTGAGGGAGCGCGCTGGGATAGAGAGTTACACCGGGCGGGATGGGAATCTTGGTCGTGGCGCCGCTGCCCAGATCGCGGACGTACAGATCGTCGAACTGGTCATTGGGATTGGTCCCGGGCCTGATCTTGCTGTAGACCACGACGCCATCGTCCAGGCTCCACACCCGCCATCGAGCGCATCTCGGAGCACTGTGGCGACGGGGTTGGCCTGGTTTGAGCCCTGCAACTGGTAGACATCGTAGTGGGCCTGCAGGCCGGCTGCATCGAACAAATCGGTCGAGGCCACAAGGACCCCTTCTTTCAGAAGGAAGCTCTGGGTCCAGGCGGGAGGCGTCACTTGGGTGATATGCCACCCGGCCGGTGGAGCGGGAACGAAGTCCGCAGCCCTGGCAGCGGGCACGGGCGCAGCAAGCACCGCTACGACGACGGCTGCGACAGCAAGACCAGAGAAGAACCTGAGACGAAGCTTCACCTGTCGTCCTCCCGACTTACTTTTGCCACGAAGCGAGACTCCACAAGACCTGTGCCGCCTCCCCGCGGATGGCTGACTACCAGGGGTGTGGGGGCATCCCCGGACGCGAGCTTCAGTACCCGCCTGCGACCTGCTGCCGTCCTTTTCGTCCACCAACAGTCGTCCCGCCTGCCTCCCCAGACCGATTTCATCCTGCGCTCTCACCACTTCATATGTCCGGCGCGGGCCGAATTGTGCCTTCGTGGGCTCGCGGGGTTTCCCCCGATGATCGCCTCGCGGGGGGCTAGTCGTAGGATAGAAGGAGGTAATACATCAGGGATCCCCTCACATGAATCTCAGACCTGAGCTTCCCACCCTTGTAGACCCGCACCAGCATTTCTGGATCATCCTTCTGATAGGCCACCCCAATCGTAACGGCCGTCGCTCAACTGCAGACGTAGCTCCAGGTCCGGGAAGACCCGTGCCCTGCTCCTCTCCCCAAGGTCGTAACTGCTGATAGGCCGCCACAGTCTGGCCCGAGCGCCCGGTAGACCAAGATCGATCGTGGTCTTGGGCGTTAGCGGGGGCAGATTGTGATCGCGGCTCTGAAGCTGGTCCGCGGCCAAACCCCGGAACACTCCGGGCGCAACCTCCCGAACTGAGGATGGCTATCCAGACGAATACGCCGGCCAGCACGACCAAGAACAGCGGCCAGCGAGCGATCCGCATGATCCTTCTTGCGCGCAGTCGGCTGGTCATGGACAGCCAGCCTTGGTCAGTACTGACCGAGGGAGCTTCCTGCCGCAGATAGCGCCGCAGCATTTGGTCTTCGTGTCACTCGCTCATCTCTCCGCCTCCAGGAGCGTTCTCGAGCGCTCCCCGTGCCCGATTTAGATGGCTGTTCACCGTGCCCTCTGAGATACCGAGGATCGAAGCAACCTGGCCGATCGAGAGGTCCGCCAGCAGTAAAGGCTGGCGGCCGCACGCTGTTGTTGCGGCAGCTTCTTGAAGGCTGCCAGAAGCTCGCGCTCTCGGCTGCCAGTCATCGATGCCCGCCGCCTTCGCCGAGGAAGAGCCAAGTAGTGGGATGAGCCCGGCGAACCTTCTTAAGGATCGCCTGCGGTCCTTGGCCCTATTTACCGCGACCCGGAAGAGCCAGCCCGCGGGGTCGGGGTAGCCGGATACCTTAGGCCAGTGAAGGCACAGCTCCAGGAAAGAGTCTTGCACTACATCTGCGGCTTGTTCTCGATCCAATGTAATAAACGCAAGACTTTGGACGAGCCGCGCGTAATTCTCTCTGAACAGGGTCTCCATGCTCGCGACCGGCGGTTCGTCCTGTTTCGTTACCGAATGCTGATCCTCAACCCCGGTCACCGGAATTCCGAACCCCCTCGCGCGTCACCTGCATTATCGTTCGCCACCATACCAACGTTTCGGAGCACGGAAAGCTTTACACGAGCCGGAAGCTATCGGCCGATCCTCAGGCCGACAGGCAAGAATCCTTTTCGCTGAGCTGCGCGTCCATCCCGTCCTACATTCAGAATGAGGTGTCAACTGTGCGGACCGAGCCAGATCTGCGGGCGTTTCACCTATACAAGGGGGCGTTTCGAACCCTCCGCTGGGGGAAGCACTGGCACATAGCGCTCACGACCCGAAGCCACCGGAAGAAACTCGCGAAAGACCGAGAGACGGAAAGTCAGGTACGCAAGATGGCCAACAGATCGACTGCCAGCTCCATCGACGAGTACATTGCAGAATTTCCCCCGGAGACTCAGAAGATGCTGGAAGAATTGCGGGCACTCATCAAGGATGCCGCGCCCGGCGCCACAGAGACGATCAGCTACGCAATCCCCACCTTCGACCTCAACGGCCATCATCTGGTGCACTTCGCGGGGTACGCGAAACACATCGGCTTCTATCCGATACCGAGTGCGCTCGACGCGTTCGAGGAAGAGCTCAAGCCCTACAAGAGCGGCAAGGGCTCGGCGCAGCTCCCTCTGGGCAAGCCGCTACCTGCCGAATTGATACGCCGGATCGTGGAGTTCAGGGTTGAAGAGAACAACCGCAAGGCCTCGAAATAGCCTCGCGCCCAAAGATGGTTCACTCTCTATGAGTACGCGGTGCGGCGGACCGCGGTGCTCCGCTTGTTGACGGGGATGAAGCCGCCGAGGCGAAGGCCGGTGAGTGTAGAGTCACCGTTCGTAATCACCGAGAGGTAGGCCTGCGAAGGAGCGTGGACGTGAACCCGACGATCAAGATCATCAGCGCGGGAAGCAATTGCTACCTGTTGAAGACCGGCTGTAGCTTCGTGCTCATCGACACGGGGATCGCCTCCAAGCGCGCCGCCGTGGAGAGTGGGCTCAAGAACGCCGGATGCGTGGTGGGGGATCTCAAGCTCATAATCTTGACCCACGGAGATTCCGACCATGCCGACAACGCCGAGTACCTGCGGAGGAGGTGCGACACTCCCATTGCCATGCACGGCGACGACTCCGGCATGGTCGAGCTTGGAGACATGTCCCTCGGAAGAAAAGCCAAGCCGGACCGAGTTACCGGCATGGGCCGGGTGATCAAGGTGGTGGGCAGGCTCATACGGCTGGTGAAACGCGGAAGCTTCGACCGATTTTCGCCGGACGTGTTCCTGGAGGATGGGCAGAGCTTATCCCCGTACGGACTCGACGCGACGGTTATCCACCTTCCCGCTCACTCGAAGGGTTCCATCGGGGTCTTGACAGCCGATGGGGAGCTATTCTGCGGGGACTTCATCTACAACTTCTTCGGACCAAACCAAGTCTGGGTCGACGATCTGGCTGCGGCGAATTCCGGCGTTGAACGGCTCAAAGCGTTGAACGTGCGCACGGTCTACCCTGGGCACGGTAAGCCATTCCGTTGGGATGAGTTCGTAAAGAAGCATGATTGGTCCCGCGTACCTCGATCTACCAAAGGATAGAGCCATGCCAGACATCTCGAGCCCCGATCCGGAATCGCTCTCGGAGCACGCGGCACGCAACAAAGACAGTTGGGATAGCGAGAGCGACACCTACCAGACGGACCACGGTGCGCAGCTGGCGGCGTCGGGAGGCATGGCTTGGGGAGTGTGGCAGATTCCCGAGAAGGGGCTTGGAGTGCTCGGTGACGTTATGGGGCGCGACATCCTGGAGTTGGGATGCGGCGCTGCCCAGTGGTCGATCGCACTGGCTAAGGCCGGAGCCAACCCGGTGGGCCTCGATGTCTCCGAGAATCAGCTTGCGCACGCCCGCACCCTCATGGCGGACGCGGGTGTGGAGTTCCCCCTCGTGTGCGCGAGCGCTGAGGCCATGCCGCTCCCGGACGAGAGCTTCGACATAATCTTCTGTTCACACGGGGCGATGACTTTCGCCGATCCTTACATGACCGTACCGGAAGCATCGCGTCTGCTGCGCCCGGGTGGCCTGCTGGCCTTTAACGGTGCCACTCCGATAATCCACATGTGCGATCCCGACGGTGGCGATAATCCAGGAGACCGATTGCTCATCGACTATTTCGGGATGTGGAAGTTCCCGTATGACGACTACGTGGAGTTCATGCTTCCCTACGGCGCGTGGATCCGCCTCTTCCGCGCACACGGCTTCGTGGTAGAAGACCTCATCGAGCTCCGCCCAGGCCCGGATGCCACCAGCAGTTATCGAGACGACAACGACAGAGCCTGGTACCGACGCTGGCCGGGGGAGCAGATCTGGAAGGTGCGCAAAGAAGGGTAGGTAGGTATCCGCGGCACCGCGGCGGTTGATAGCATAGGCAGCCGGTGCTGTCTTCCGCATGGACCGGTTGCTGATGATGACACGACGTCGAACGAATAGTGCACGGCTGCGCCAGGGGTTCACGGAGCGCTACGGCACCTGGGCGTTGATCGCCGGGGCCTCCGAGGGCCTCGGCGCGGCCTATGCCCATGCGTTGGCAGCGCGCGGCATGAACCTCGTCCTGGTGGCACGACGGAGAGCCCTTCTCGACGAGTTCGCCAAAGGCCTGCACGGGACGTTCGGCGTCGAGGTACGCTGCTGCGCCGGCGATCTCGCGGCACCTGGCTTTCTGGAAACCCTGCAGGCGGAGTGCTCGAGTATGAGATCGGCCTCATCGTGTGCAACGCCGCACAAGCACCGATCGGCGAGTTCGCGTCCCGAGACGTGGAGGAGCTCATGCGCGTCGTCGATGTCAACGTGCGCGCCCCGGTGGCGCTGCTACGGGCGTTCCTGCCGGAGATGACAAAACGCGGTCGGGGCGCGAGTCGTCATCATGACATCTCTCACCGGCAACCAGGGCACGCCTAGAATCGCAGCCTATGCGGCGAGCAAGGCTTTTGCCCGGGTGCTCGCGGAGAGTCTGTGGTTTGAGCTGAAGGACCAGGGGATCGATGTGATCGCGTGTTGCGCGGGGGCGGTGCGCACGCCCGGGTACGCGATGGCTGCCGGCAAGGATGCCCCAGGGACTCTTGATGCGGAGAAGGTAGTGGAGCGGGCTCTTCGTGCCCTCGGCCACGGACCCGTGGTGATCCCCGGGTTCGTCAACCGAGTTGCCACTCTGGTCATGACGCGGCTCCTGCCTCGGCGTACGGCTATCGCGATTTTGGCAGCGTCGACCGACAGCCTTGCTGAGTTGAAGGAAACGAAGGGCTGCTCATGACGAACTTCATCGCGGGCTTCTTCGCGCCCTGGATCATCTGCTCGCTCATCCTGGCCCTTCACCTCGCGCTGCCGGCCCGGAAGGTGGTCGGCTACGTCCGCGATCCGCTTACCAACAAGCCCCTGGAATACCGGCTCAACGGGCCGCTGGTGCTTGGCGCGCTGGCGGTGCTGTGGGTCGTGACCGCCGGCACGGGCGTTTTTGCCTGGGACTGGCTGTATGTTCACCGCTGGTCGGGCCTGGCAGGTTCATGCGTGCTCGGGCTGGCCTTCAGCTTCGCGATGGTCCTGTCTGCCCCGAGCGCAGGCCGCCCATTCTTAGCCGATCTCTACCTCGGCCGCTCGGAAAACCGACAATTCTTCAACGCCAGGGTGGACGCCAAGATGTTCCTCTACTTGGTTGGCGCCACCTTGCTCGCGCTGAACGTCCTCGCCTTCGTTGCGCGTCACATCCTGACATTCGGATGGACCAACTCCCCAGCGGTTCTGCTGTACTGCTTCCTCTTCTTCTGGTTCATCGTGGACTACCTCGTGTTCGAGAACGTGCACCTCTACACGTACGACATTTTCGCGGAACGCGTGGGGTTCAAGCTTTGCTGGGGCTGCTTCACCTTCTACCCGTACTTCTACGCGGTGGGACTGTGGGCAACGGCCAACCTCCCCGATCCCCACACGTCCTCCTGGGTCCTCGTGCTATTCGCCATCGTTTTCTTCGGCGGCTGGACCCTGTCGCGAGGCGCCAACCTGCAGAAGTACTTCTTCAAGACCGACCCGGAGCACGCGCTACTCGGCTTCATGGAACCAAGAAGCCTCAGCGACGGGAAGAATATGCTTCTGTACAGCGGATTCTGGGCGGTTTCCCGACACGTGAACTATTTCGGTGAGATCCTGATGGCGGCGGGACTGACCCTCGTCTTGGGCCGGCCCGGCCTATGGGTCATCTGGCTCTATCCCCTGTACTACGTGGCCTTGCTCGTCCCGAGGGAGCGGGCCGACGAGCGACGGTGCGCGGCAAAGTACGGCGCCCTGTGGACGGAGTACGAACGGCTCGTGCCGCGGCGGATCATTCCCTGGGTCTACTGAACTTACCGAGCCAACCCTACCAGCCGGCCGCGACCGATCCGCCCCAAAGCATCAACGGGCAGCCTCGCCTTTGAACTCACCGGTGGGATCGAGGAAGATCCCTGGCAGCTTGCTGATCCGGTCGGAGCAACTATCCGGGAACAGCAGACGGGCCTGCCAGTGGACCCCGAAGTCTATGGCCTTCATGCCTGGATAGCGCCTTTCCATCCCGTCCACAAGCTCGTCCCCGGTCTTCGCTTCAGCGAGGACCTCTTCGTATACGTCTAAGTAGTGAAGGGTGAAGTCGATACCCGACGCGTCCTCGAGGTGCAACTTCTCGGGGCTGCAATGCCCCGGGATGACCACTCTCGGCTCCATCGCCTTCAGCTTCCACAAAGAAGCCCGCCATTTCCCGCGGCGGGCGGCGTCGCTCTCGGCGGTCCACACGTGGGCATCGTTGTAGACCACGTCGGTTCCACACGCCACCCGGAGCGAAGGCACCCAGACCATCGTGTTGTTCGCGCTGTCGCCATCCCAATCGTCGGAGAATTCGATTGAATGCCCTTCGACCTCCAGACGCCCGCTGGGGAGGGGCATAGGGAACAAGACCTCGCTGGGCACGTTCCTCCCGAATACGTCCCCCCACAGATGTATCTTTTCGTCGGTAGTGAAGACGATGTCTCTCACCACGCTCGGCAAGGCGACGACCCTGGCCTCCGGAAAAGCCTGCTTGATCACCGCCGTTCCGAAGTGGTGGTCCGGATGGAAGTGCGAGATGTAGACGTGGGTCAAATTCTTGTTCAATTCCAACAACTCGGCGGCCAGGCGATGGGCATCGGATAGCAACTGGCTTGTGTCGATCAGCACTGCGTCACGCTCTCCATAGAAGAGCGTCGAGGTGCCGTTGAAGCCGCTATAGCTGTGTTGAAAGACCTTGTAGCTCAGCAACATGACCCAGCCTTTCTCTGATTGTCGGGAGGCGCCGATACGGCGTAGTGCGCACCTCGACATGGCGGCGATGCGATGAATCGAGGCCGAGATATTAGGGTGTGCTTTCAGAGCGACGCACCTGATCCAGAGTGGCAGCCATTCGTGAATACTGACCATGGAGCGCAGACTCACCCCCAAGGCTATCAACACGAAGGGCTCGCTCGAAGCCTTCGAGCCCGGCGATTATTCCCTCGAGGTAGCCAATCGGCGTGACGAAGACTAGTTCGTCGTCTTGAGCCCCTCCGTGGGCTCTGTCTCCCCCACAGGGAATCGCAACCACCGGCCTGCCGGCCAAGAAAGCCTGAACGACGCCGTCACCGCACAGCCCTCTGCCAGCCATGGCCACCCTGAACGGCTCTCCCGTCTCCCAGGCCGAAGCCGTTATCAGCCGCATGGCGTCCCGGGAATTGCAGTAGATCATGATCAGGTCGGGAACGAAACTGGCCTTCTCAAGCGGACTGAATACCAAGCCGTTGCATTCGCCAAAGGCGAGTCGGGGAACATTCGCCTCCATGGTCCTGGCCGCTTGACGATCGCCCGCGTATAGGCCGTAGGCGAGGTCACCGTCGATCCATGCTTGAAGCGGTTCCACCACGCCGAAGATGAACAGTGAGCTCGGACATTCGCTCGAGAAGTCATCTATCCCCATGGCTACGGAAAGCCCCAGATGCCGGGCAAGATGCCAGCCCAGGCACGGCGTTATGCGCTGTCCGAGATCCCGGCACGGTCTCCCTGCATCTGCCGGGAGCAGCGTCCCGCTTCCTTGATCAACTTCACCGCTATCGGGAAGCTGCGCAGCGAGAGATGCGCCCCCAGCGCCTGTTCGAAATCACCTAATGTGCTCATTCCCTCCATCCTTCCGGACCCGCCCGCAGATGAGCGAGGCTTCGAGGCGTGATGACGAGTCGGCTCGCAGAGACGGTCTGACGCCGCGATAACGCGGTCACAAGCCCAAATAGGCCTTTCGTATGTGCTCGCTGTCCATGAGGAGCTTGCAAGCGCCTTTGAACGCCACGCGTCCGTTCTCCAGAACACAAGCGCGGTCCGCCACGTTGAGGGTCTGGCGTACGTTCTGTTCCACCAGGAAGATGGTGATCCCCTGATCGCGGAGAGACCTCACTATCTCGAACACTTCCTTCACCACCCGCGGCGCCAGACCATTAGACGGCTCGTCGATCATGACAAGCTTCGGCTGGGACATCAGGCCCCGCCCCATGGCCAGCATCTGCTGCTCGCCGCCGCTAAGCGTTCTGGCCAGCTGACCGGCCCGTTCCTTGAGCCGAGGAAAGAGCTCGAAAACGTGCTCCATCGTCTTCCGTCGGGTCTTCCACGACCGGCTCGGATACGCACCCATCTCCAGGTTCTCGCGAATGGACATGTCGGTGAACAACTTGCGGCTCTCCGGGATGTGCGAGAGCCCCAGGTCGACGATCTTGTTGAGCGGGAGGTCGTCGATCCTCTGACCCATGAAAGTGACAGTGCCGGCCGTTCCCCGCATAACCCCGGAGATGGTCTTCAGTAATGTCGTCTTTCCCGCCCCATTAGCGCCGACGAGGGCGACTATCTCCCCTTCCTCGACGTCGAAGCTGACGTCCCAGAGGACTTGCACCCGTCCGTAAGAGGCGCTGAGGCCATCGACATCAAGCATCGCCATTGGCTTCATCCCCAAGATAGACTTCGATGACCTTTTCGTTTGCGCGACTTCCGCCGGTGTGCCTTCGGCTATCTTGCGCCCGTGGTCGAGGACGATGATGCGATCGCTGATCTTCATGATCGCCTGCATCACGTGCTCGATCATGATCACCGTGATACCACGCGCCCTCAACTGCTGGACGTCTCCCATAGCCTCGGCAATCTCTGTCGCGGTAAGACCGGCCATGAGTTCGTCGAGCAGCAGAAGTTCCGGCTGGGTTGCGAGTGCCCGGGCGACTTCGCAGACGTTTCTGGTTGGCAAGGGTAAGATCCCCGGCCGGCACGTCCTTCAAATGCAGAAGATCGACGAACTCGAGTGCCGCCTCGGCAGCTGCGAAGCGTCTCCGCCGCACCGGTGCGGGAGCCTTTCCCGAACAGGGAGCCGACCATGACGTTCCTGACAACAGGCACGTTCGGGAATGTCTTGATCGTCTGGAACGTCCGGGCGATCCCGAGACGGCAGATCTTGTACGCCGGAATAGGGGTGATGTCGCGGCCCTTGAACAAGATCCTCCCGGAACTCGGTTTGAGCGAGGCGGAAATCAGATTGAAGAGCGTCGTCTTACCTGCCCCGTTCGGTCCGATGAGCCCGATGATCTCGCCCTGTTCGACTTGGAAACTCGACGTTCGCCACCGCAGCCAGTCCACCGAAATTACGCGAGACGTTCTCACCTTCAAGCAGGTGCACGTCGACCTCCTCTGATCTTGCGCCAGGCGCTCTGAACGAGCCCCACGATGCCGTTCGGCATGAACACTATGGCCAGGATCAGCACGACCCCGATGATAAGAAGGAAGAGGTTCGGGAACCGGGTCTGCAACTGCTCCTGGATCTCGGTGAAAAGGCCGCCCCCGATGACGGGCCCCACTAGACGTCCCATCCCACCGAACATCGCCATGACCACCGGCAAGAACGACTGATTGAGATCGAACGCGATACACGGGTCGATGTACGTGCGACGGGTCGCGACAATGGCGCCGGCCATTCCCATGAAAATGGCCGTCGTCGCGAACGTGAGAACCTTTGGTTCGGACGACGTTGATACCACTATGGGCCGCAGCTTCTTCGTATTCGCCGATGCTCTGTAACGCCAGCCCGTAGCGAGAGCGGCGGATGAGAATGGCGCACCAGCATCGTCATTACCATTACGACGAACATCGCGTAGTACGCCGTCGGAGTGCTGTCCGTGGCCACGAAACGGCCACGCGTGTGGGTCACCAACCGCTCGACCTCATGTATGACACTCTGCACGAGTAGCACGAGGGCGAAGGTGAAGATGGCGAAATAGACGCCTTCGGAGCCTCAAGGTAAGCCCGCCGACTCCCAATGCCATCACGAAACCGACCACCCCGCGAGGATGATGAGCACGGAAAGGCAGCGCTGCCGCTGAAGACGGCCGCGACGTAGATGCCCATGCCGTAGAACGCGGCGGTCGCCAGAGACATGTAACCGGTGGGGCCCGAAAACATCACCCAAGCGACGGCAAGGATGACGTACCTGAGCATGTAGGTAACCAGTGTGACCGCGTACCCGGGGTCATCGCGGCACCAACCCCACGACCACGAAGACGATGACCAGCCGCCAGGTACGTGGCCTCTCTTGTTGCCGGCGAGCGGCGCGGCTTTTCTTGGGAATGGCGATGCTTGTCTTCATCTTTTACCCATGATTCCTTTAGGCCTTGACAGAAGCAACGCGACGAAGATGACGTAGTACGCGATGACGGTCATCGAGGGCTGGAAATAGGTCACGATTTGAGCGACCACGCCCAGAATTATCCCGCCAATCAGGGAACCGGTGATGCTGCCCAAACCGCCCAGCACCACGACGATCATCGCGATCACCGTGTAACCGAGTCCCATGCTGGTGGTGCATCGGGAGCAGCGTGCTGAGGAGGCTGCCGGCGATGGCGGCAAGGCCAAGGCCGAGCCCGAAACAGATGGCCAACACTCGGTGGATGTTCACGCCCATCATTCCGGCGGTCGTCGGGTCCTGGGCCGACGCCCGGATGGCCTTGCCGAGACGTGTCCGGGCCAGGAACACGTAGAAGACCACCGCAGGACGAGCACGACCGCGAGAGAGACCAATCGGTTGACCGGGATCTGGGCGGCGGTAACGGTTCTGTTCAAGAACTGATTGGTCTGGACGCTCGATCCCCAGATAATCCTGGCTATATTCTGCACCACGTAGAGCAGTCCGAACGAGGCCAGCATCGACTTCCCCCTTCGAAGACCTACCGAGCCGCCAGGAAGAGTCCTCATGAGACGACGAAAGAGCGTTGAGTGCAGACCAGAACCGACCACGAAGTCTCGCAGGGGCCCATCATCACGATCGACACCAGCGGGTTGAGGCTGACGTTGACGAACAGCCACCAAGTGAGCATGGCCCGACCATGATGAACTCGCCGTGAGCGACGTTGAGCACCCTGGCCACCCCGTACTGCAGGCTCAGCCCGACCGAGACGAGCGCGTAAATGCCGCCAAGCAGCAGACCGGTTATGACGATATCCCTAAATGCATCCATCCATTAGTCCTCTTCGACAGTGACGTAGGTCAGGCTGCCCGGGGGGACGCCGAGCCCGCGAGCGATCCTCCGCGCACGCGTCCGCGCCCCCGGGGCAGTCTGCTTTGTGCTCACATCTGCTTACGCGCGCTCGCTATCAGGTACTGGGCGTACTCGCCGGAGCGGGATACGCCGGTTTTGGATAGACCGGAGGCGCGGTGCGATGTACGCCTGGGTCGATGACCTCGAAGATGCCTTTCTGCCACTGCCCGATCTGCCCCAGGTAGCACGAGATGTCGAGCTGGTGGTTGGTGATGAAGGTGTCGCCCAGGACCGTCTGGAAGTGCGTCTTGTCCATGACGTCTTTGATCGCGTCCTGGTTCAAGGTGTTGGCCTTCTCGATCGCCTGCTGGAAGAACGACAGCTCGCCCCAATAGATGCTGTGGCCCCACCAGTCGATGTTGTCGGTCTTGCCGCCCAGGAACGCTGTCAACTTGGCCACGAGGTCCTTCGCGCCCGGGGAGCTCTTCGCGTTCCAGGCACCCATGGCGGAGACATTCTCCATCTGGCCGGCGAAGGCGTTGTACATGAACTGGTAGTTACCGCCGGGACCGAACCCGATCATCTTGGGATTGTAGTTGAGCTGCAGGAGCGTCTTCATGCACAGGATGTTCTGGTCGGGGTAGCACTCGCACCACAACACGTCCGGGTTCGCCTTCTGGGCCTGCTTCAAGACGGACGAGATGTCCTTGATGTCCGCCGGGATGGCGGTGTTCTGCACGATCTGGATACCGGCCGCGGGCAGATAGTACTGCGCCACCGACTGGTACTCGATGCCGTGCAGGTCGTCGATGTAGAGGAACGCACACGACTTGGCGCCGACCTCTTTGAGGATGTCGGCCAAAACCGGCATCTGGTTGTGATCGGAGTAGCTCAGGAACTGGTAGTAGTAGGGCAGCTTGCCGGCGTTCATTTCCTTCTCGAGGCTGGTCGCGCCGCCCTCACCGCTTATCAGGATGTACTTGTGGGCGTTGGCCACACCGGCGGCGGCGAACAAGAAGGCGGTGCTGGTCGGCGGAAGGATGAAGTCGACCTTGTCCTCTTCCATCAGCTTCGTCAAAAGACGAGTGGTGTTGTCGAGGTTGCTCTGATCGTCATAGACCTTCAGCTCGATTGGCACTTTCGCGCCCATGATGTTGAGGCCGCCCGCGTCATTGACGTCCTTCACCCACATCTTGTACGCAGGGCCGAAGGCGTTCGCCTCGAAGAACGACAGCCCGCCGGAGATCGGCCGCGCCGCCCCGATGACGATCTTGTCTTTTCCCGGCCCGGACCCACCTGTAGAGACGGCAGTAGTCGAGGCACCGCCGGTTGCCGCGGTGGTGGTCGCGCCACCGGCCGCGGTGGTCGTCGGACCCGCGGCTGTGGTCGTGGTCGTGCTCCCGCCGCAAGCGGCAAGCAGTCCGCCCAGGCCACCACCGACACCGACTACGGCGCCGGCGATCCCAGCGAACTTGAGGAACTCGCGCCGGCTGACCGCCTTGCCTTCGAGCAGACCTTGTTCTGTGGTTTCCACGGGATTCATCTTCATCACGTGGCATCGTGTAGTCCCCCTTCATGTCACTGACCCTTCTCGAACACGTCGCAAACCACGTAGCTAACCGAGCACCAGCGTGCTTCCGCACCCATGCCAATCGATCACCTCCCGCAGACTCTCCCCGCCCTCTGGTCTTGCTGTCGATCACTGATACCGACCGTACTCGCGGGCCGTGTCGATCATGGCGTGCAGGTTCTCGTCCCTGCCCCCGTCAGCGACCGCGCCGATATCCAAGATGAAGCCGCCCCCCTTTCGGGCGGAATCGATCAGAGCGCGCGTATAGTCGACCGTCTCCTTGGGCGTGCCGGCGTAGATCAGCGAGAGGGGCACGTTGCCCTGGATGCAGGCCACTTTGCCGATGGTCTGCTTTGCTCGGCCATGTCGGTCTGGTCGAAGAGCCAGACCGTCTCGAGCCTTCGGCAGGTCCATGATGGCCTCAAGCCGCGAGCCATAGCGGCCCTCCGCGAACAGGAACGGGATGGCACCCTCTTCGATGAGGCCCAAAAGAACCGCCCTCAGGGTCGGCCAGTAGAACGTGTGGAACTGCTCGATCGCTCATGAAGCCGTCCGCGCCCTTGTGAAGCGGGATGAAGACTCACCGGAGTGTGCAGCCCCCCGGGGCGCTTGAAGACGAAATCGATGGCCACCGGTACCAGCCGCTCGCACGCTGCCAGGACCTTGTCCGGGCGGCGGTAAGATCCGTGACCACGCCCCGGGTGCCGCGCAGCCTGTCGCCCAGGATGTCGAACGGGGCCTTGGTCGCCCCCCCGAAGTAGGCGGGAAAGCCCAGGCTCATCAGTTCGCCGATCTTCGCGAAGGTGGCCTCGGCCCAATCGCCGACATCGCGCGACGCGGAGGCCAACCTCTCCAGTCCGTCCGTCATCTCCGGCGAGCCCCAGCCGCCTATGTGACCGGACACGAAGGGCAGCTCGATGAAGTCGAAGAACGAAGACAGTCCGGCGAAACCGGCGAAGGCGCCCACCGTGCGGGGCAGATAGGTGCGGAGCATGTAGTCCGACGGGATCGGAGATCAGATGATCGTACTCCTCGGGGAGCATCCACTCCTTCTCGTTGTACTGGTAGCTGGCCTCCTTGGCGACGCCGTGGCCAGGCCAGGAATAGAGCCTGTAGTCCATAGCCTCGAACACCGAGGCGGGCGTGGTGTAGAGGATCGGGCTGACCATGGTGTCGGGCTGGAACTCCAGGTTGAAGTCCACCCACGCCTGCGGCCGCGCGGGCGGCGTCGTGCATCGCTTCGTATGGAGTCATGCCCGCCCTGACGGCCGGCCACCAGCCGGCGGTGATGCTCACCGGCACCCGGTCGGGCTCACGCAACTCGATTGCGGCGAGCAAACGGTCCACCCGGGCCTTGTAGTTGGCCTCGTGCTTCGGAGTGGCGAACTCCACGCCCGGGTTTCGCCACTTCTCGATCCGCGACGCAGCCTCTCGTCCGCGGTCATGTCCGCCCAGGGTTTCTCAGGCCATCTCACCTCACCCCCACGGTCTTCTTTGGCGAAGGCCACGGCAGCCATGGCGTCGTCGCCATAGGCGTCGGCCCCGGTGTACTTGCGCACGGTCTCGTCCATCTGGCCGCCGCCGATGATGACCTTCAGGCCCTTGCGCAGCCCGGCCGCCTCTACCTGCTCGATGGTGGACTTCATGGAGTCGAAAGCGACCGAGAGGAAGCCGGAGAGGGCCAGCACCTGGGGCTGGTGCTCGTCGCACCGCCTGTACGAAGTTCGCCTCCGGCTGGTCGATGCCGATGTCGTAGTACCTCGAAGCCGTTCACTTCCAGCATGAAGCCCACGATGTCTTTGCCGATGTCGTGGATGTCGCCGCGCACCGTGCCCAAGACCACCGTCCCCAGCTTGGTTGTGGAGGTCTGCTGGGCGGCCAGCAGCGGCTTGAGTACCTCCCCGATCTTCTTGAGCATCTCGCCGCTCATGATGAGCTCGGGTAGGAAGTAGGTGCCTTCCTGGTAGCGCTCCCCCACCACCTGCATGGCCTCAGAAGAGAGGTCCAGTATCTTGTTCGGGTCTTCTCCCTTGGCCAACATCTCGTCGACGAGCTTGAGCGCTTCCTGCTCTCTCATGTTGGCCATGGCTTCAACTAGTTCGTGGGCCATCGGGGCTCCTTTCGCGCGCAAAGCACTACGCTCAACCGGGCCAAACCGATCCATCCGAACGTGAAGTCCCCCCGGGACTGACCCAATCATCCGCCCCGCAGCGGGTGGGTCGATTTCCGACTATACAAGACGCCGGGAAGCGGCGCAACCAACTTGTATAGATGATATCGTGCTGTCGAATGGCAGTCAGATAGCTAGCTAACCTGACGGCATGCGCATCGATTACGAGTTCCATCTCGATTCGCGCTTTGGTGACCAGATTGTAAGTACATGTGAAGCACGTGGCATCATCATGATGGTCGCTCTGCGTTTCGGGCGGTTGCCGCGATCCGGATACCTGTTATAGTCCGCCGTTGGCAGGCTCCGTGAATCGTGCGACATCGGCGGTCCGCTCTTCCAGGGCCCAAACTCGAACGGTTGTTGCCAAGATGAGGTTCTCGGCATTGAATAGGACATACGCGAAAGAATCTGGACTCGCTCGAGACTCCCACCGACGGGCCGCGCGGCGAGAGTAACTCTTCCGGCGTATCTTCATATCGCCACGACCTTGGCCGACAGAGTGACCTCAGGCGTCTACGCCGCCGGCAGCCGTCTGCCTTCCGGATCTGAATTCTGCGCCGAGTTCGGGGTCAGTCCGATGACGGTTCGCAGGGCGCTCAACATCCTCCAAGACCAGGGACTGGTTCGCGGCATGAGAGGCCGGGGAACGTTCGCTCGCTCGATCGACCTGAGCGACTCGGCCTTTTCAGGCTCGTCTCCCTTTCACCGGCGAGTGGCTGGACGAATCGGCCGAGATACGCCTGCTTTCGGCCTCCATGACCAGAGCGGACGAGAAAGTCGCGGCCATGCTCGGCGTCGAGCCCGGTGAACGCGTGATATACCTACGGCGCTTGGTGCTCTATGACGGCAACCCAGCCATGTATCACACGGAGTACAGCCTCTACGACCCGCGCCGGCCGCTTGTCGAGTCCCAGCTCCAATTGACCTCCATGCACGCGTTCTTGGACTGCGGCAGGGCGCAGAGATTCCCACGAGGTGAGCTCACCCTGACCGCGGTAAACCTGGACGGGAGAGCGCCCACGCTCTCGATGAACCCGAGGGCGCGTTTGCGTTGCGGCTAGAGCACGTATTCCCAGGAAAGCGACCGCGCCCCGGTGAGTTGGGGCTGGTTCCTTCTGCGAGCTGAGTTGTTCCGGCTCCGCGCGCGACTGGGGCCGGAACAGGAGACGGCTGGAGGTAAGAAACCGTTGGTGACACTCGACGGACTGCGGGGCGCCTTGATCGAGCTGGACGAAAGCCGGACGCTCGACCTCGCGCGGGAGCTCCTGGCTGAAGGCAAGGCAACGCCGCTTTCGATCCTAGGCGAGCGACAGGACCAGCAGGAGGACCTCCTGCTTCCCGCCGCGCCAGGTCACCCAGAGGAAAGCCCGGCCCGCCAGGAGGCCGAGCCAGAGGGCGGAGACGGCGAAGGCGGCGGTGGGAGCCGGTCGACCCCAGCTCACGGACGAAGTACTCCGAGACCCAGTTCGTGGCGCCCAGCTCGGACCCGACGTAGAGGATGATCACGATGCACAGGAGGATCAGCACCGGCTGGCGGAGGAGGGCCATGCCGCCCTTCCTCCCCTGGTGCTTCCCCGTCTTCCGGGGACGGAAACCGGACGGCAAGCGACACGACGGCGAGCGCCGCGAAGAGCGCCCCCATCGCGGGGAACGCGGACCGCCAGGATCCGCCGGTGCCCATCAGGGCGCCCACGGCGATCGGCCCCAGGATGGCTCCCGCGCTGAAACCCGCGTGCAGGAGGTTCATCAACCGGCTCTCGCCCGGCCTTTCCAGCCGGACCGTCTCGTAGTTGGTCACCACCTCGATGATCCCCTGGCCGAGGCCGACGCAGAAGCTCAGCACGAGGTTGACCACCGGGGAGGGCCACCGCGCGAAGAGACACACCGCCGCCGCGATGAGGGCCAGCCCGGCGATATAGAGGGTCCTGGAGCGCGAGCCTTCCATGACAAGCCCGGTGACGAACGTGGAAATGAAGAACCCCACCGCAGCGGCGGCAAGGACGAGGCCGGTGATCACGTAGCTCCATCCGAAGTCGGAGATGACCCGCGGAACCGTCGCCCCATAGATGGTGAAGACTCCGCCATAGACGGCGAAGCCGGCGAAGAGGAGCGTGAACAGCCTGCGCGAGCCCGAAACGGCATTCATTCCGCTGAACGCTATACCGCGCCCGCGGCAGGAGGTCAACCATGCAGGGAATTTGTTGACAGCGGCGGCCGGGCCGGCGTATGATCGATCTCCTCAATCCAGGAGGAAAACCATGGCGAAATCGATCAAGGGCTCGAAGACCGAGCAGAATCTGCTCAAGGCCTTTGCGGGCGAGTCCCAGGCGCGCAACCGCTACACCTACTTCGCCTCCGCGGCGCGCAAGGAAGGCTTCGAGCAGATCGCGAACATCTTCCTGGAGACCGCGGACAACGAGAAGGAGCACGCCAAGGTCTTCTTCTCCCACCTGGAGGGCGGAGACCTCGAGATCACCGCCGCCTATCCCGCGGGCGCCGTCAAGGAGACGAAGGCGAACCTGGAGGCGGCGGCGGCCGGCGAGAAGATGGAGTGGACCACCCTCTACCCCGACTTCGGCAAGCTGGCCCGGGACGAGGGGTACCCCGAGGTGGCCCGGTCCTTCGAGCAGGTCGCCAAGGCGGAGAAGTTCCACGAGTCGAGCGCTACCGCAAGCTCATCGAGAACGTGGCGGGCGGCCAGGTGTTCAAACGGCAGTCCGTGTTCATATAATTGAAACCGTGAAGTGGAAAGATTAATAACTCAAAACAATAAATGGGTTGTATAACAAAACATTATCTTAACGAGAACAGTGTCCTGGGCGTATGGAAGATAGAAGAGGATATTAATACACTGCTTGAACTGGTTGAGCTGGATAATGACGACAAGAAGACGATTCAATGGATTCGCAAGCAACTCCCGCAAGCTCGAATTTCTGAGCGTGAGGGCGCTCCTGGCTGATCTTCTCGGCAAGGATGCAAGAATAGTTTACAACAAGAACAACAAACCATTCCTGAAAGACGGTTCACGATTCATCTCCATAACACATTCGCACAAGCTAACGGCAATCCTTACCAGCACAAATGAAAAGGTAGGGATCGACCTTGAATATATGAGCTCCAACATCGGGGCTTTCGCTTTCAAATTCCTGAACAGGAAAGAGAAAGTGACCAAGGACAGCGAAACACGAAAGTACCATATGTATATTCACTGGTGTGCCAAGGAATCACTTTATAAAATATGCGACAAGGAAGGGATAAACTTCAGGAAAAATATAACCATTGAACCATTTGAAGTAAAGGAATCCGGTGAGATCAAAGGATCCGTAAAGACAGACAAGATCAATGAATCATTCGACCTCTTGTATTCGAAATACGACAATTATGCAATTGTTTGGACAAAAAAGGATTATGGTAACAAACAAATTTCCCCGAAAGAAGAGCATAGCATTGCTTCTCGATCCTGACAAGACCGGCAGGCAGCTCGCTGCGCAAGGATAATCAAGAACCGCTGTAAAATGCAGAACCGACTATATTATGACCGGTGGCAGCCTCACTTTCAACAGCATCGATAATCTCATCGACTCTGTAAGGGATCTTTGCTCTATTCCCGTTGTACTTTTCCCGGGAAACCTTCTTCAGCTGAGCCATAAAGCAGATTTTATTCTTCTTCTTTCGCTTATTTCAGGAAGAAATCCGGAGCTGCTGATCGGAAATCATGTTATTGCAGCACCATACCTTAGTGATGTAAGGGAAAAACTTATTTCAACAGGTTATATACTTATAAGCTGCGGAACCAGAACATCAGTGGAATACATCAGTCAGACAGAAGCTATACCTTCCAATAAGCCTGAGATTGTTGTCGCTACCGCCATGGCCGGTGAGATGATGGGACTCAGCATGATCTATCTTGAAGCAGGAAGCGGTGCCTCAAGCCATATTCCATTAGGCATAATAAGTGCTGTAAGGAAGAACATATCAATGCCTCTTGCCGTGGGCGGAGGGATCAGAAATAAAGAAGGAGGTTGAAGCAGATCTTCAATGCCGGAGCCGATCTTATTATTCTGGGCAACGGATGTGAAAAAAATCCTGAACTGCTTGCGGATGCATGCTGTGTCAGGGACAAAATAAGGAGAAAATAAGTCTTTTTATCTGAACAATTCAAACATTGGTTCTCCCGTGCAGGCATTCGGATATGGCACCTTGCAAAGAGAAGAGAGAGTGGCTGCTATATCGGCCATATTTACTTTCCGTGTAACAGTAGCCCTGCTTACACTCCAGCCATACCATATCAGAGGCACATGCGAATCGCATTCATAGGGAGAATTATGATTTGTCACATAATTGTCTTCCTTTTCTACTCCCGGCAAGAGAGTCGCTCTCGTCGTCGACGAGTGGGGAACCTGGTACAAAGTCGAACCGGGAACCAACCCCGCGTTCCTTTATCAACAAAACACGATGAGAGATGCCGTTGCGGCAGCCTGCAACCTGAACATATTCAATAACAACTGCGACCGCGTGAGAATGGCGAACATCGCTCAGACGGTGAACGTACTCCAGTCGATGATCCTGACAAAAGGGGACAGCATGGTTTGCACGCCGACGTATTATGTCTTTGACCTCTTCAAGGTGCACCAGAACGCGATGATGGTTCCGTCAAATGTCAGAACATCCTCTTATGTTTTCAACGGCGATTCGCTCCCCGCGGTGAACTGTTCGGCCTCCGTGGATGCCGAAGGTGTAATGCACGTTTCTCTCTGCAACATCGACCCCGATTCGCCGGAGAAGGTCGAGATCGACATGAAGAGCTTCACAGCTCAAGGCGGCACCGGCCAAGTACTCACCGCGGACAAGATGAATGCCGACAACACATTCGAAAATCCCGACGAGGTAGTCCCGCGTGTTTTTTCTGATTTCAGACTCGACGGCGGCAAGGTCGAAGTGAATATGCCTCCTATGTCGGTAATCGTCCTGGCGCTGAAAGGGAAGTTGCAGGGGCCGCCTCCTATCGAGCTGAAAAGCCCCCAACCCGGCCTCAATTTCGGCTATTACGAGGGGGACTGGAGTTTTCTACCGAACTTTGACGAGTTGACGCCGAAGGCAAAGGGGATCACGTCCACTATCGAGATACCAGCCAAAAATTCCGGTGAGAACTTCGGAGTGGAATACAGCGGGTACATTAAGGTCCCGAAAGATGGTTTCTACACATTCTATCTTAATTCCGATGACGGGTCTTGCCTTTACCTGGATGGCAAAACCGTTGTAAGTAACGACGGGCAGCACGCACCTGAGGAGAGGTCAGGAGACGTCATGCTAAACGCAGGATATCACAAGCTTAAGGTAACGTTCTTTCAGAGAGGCGGCGGCATGACGCTGGACGCGAGTTTAGAAGGGCCGGAACTACCAAAACAGGCAATCCCCGCCGGCATGCTCTTCAGGGAAGGTAACTGACCGAAGTCGCCGCGATGAAGTCCGGTTCACTTAGGTAAGAGAGCGAGGCTGAACACGGAATGGCGTTCGGCCCGCTATCCGGCTTTGACCTTGACAACACACTTGTGCACCGCCCCTTCTGAAATCATCGGAGCGTGCGTGTCGCCGGGGAAAAAAATTGCGAACATCCCGGGCTTCAGCTGCAAATATGTCTGAGGGGAATCCCCGAAGAATTCGATGTCCCTCCCGCCGTCATATGCCTGAGCCACATCTGTGCAGTCCTCCCGCGGCTTCCAGCCGATCTGTTCGCTCCCCGCGATGAGAAATTGGATGTCGATGTAAGCTCTGTGTGCTTCCAGTCGAGCGTCCTTCTCCTCTTTGCCGGCATTGTTTTGGATCAAAGCGTAAACTTTTTTCTTGTCGATTGGGTGCGCTGCAGCATCCAGGCCGGCGAGGTCTTGACGGCGCAGGAACTTGAATGCCTCTTCGAATCGCGGATGAAGTTTAAAGTAAGTTTCCGCGTGTTCCAAAGTGTCCAGTATCATCATTTCACCTTTCTAGTTTCAGGCTCACGCCTTGAGGAGAAGTCCTGCCTGCCAAAAATATAACATGAAACCGGGACTTATTGCCAATTGATGTGTCGTCTCACGCGAAGGCGGGTCCCGCCGATGAACAACTTCCGGCGGTAATATTTTTTGTGCCCGGGCGAATTTGCTAAATTTACTGAACACAAAAGGAACGACTTCATGAAGGTGAAACTCGGCATAATCGGTACAGGGATCGCGGCGAGGGAACTTCATTTACCCCCTCTCATGAATCTGAAAGATAGATTTGAAATCACATGCGTCTGCAACCATACTGAGAAGAAGGCGAAAGAATTTGCCGGGCTTGTCGGGGGCGTGCCTTATTTCCTCGATTATCGCGAACTCCTCTCCCAGAAGAGCGTCGATGCCGTCGATATAGTTCTGCCGATACACTTGAACTGCAAAGTCACGCTCGACTCGCTCGAGGCGGGAAAGCACGTGATCGTTGAGAAGCCGCTCGCTTCTAATATCGAAGACGCGGAGCTGATGAGGACCTTTCCGGAACGGTTCGATAGCGTTATGATGGTCGCGGAAAATTACCGGTATAATCCCCTGTTCAGGAGAATCAAGGAGTTGATCGCCGCGGGCGCGATCGGTGAACCGTATTCGGTTTTTTGGGACCAATTGTCCGTAATGGACGTCGACAACCAATACGCAAAGACGACCTGGCGCATCGACCACAAGTATCCGGGCGGGTTCGTTATGGACGCCGGTATACATAATATTGCCGTGCTTCGTGATCTGTTCGGAGAAGTGAAATCCGGCATCGCTTTCAACCGCAGTGTCAACCCTGGAATAGGGAGGATGGACTCGATGTCGTTTCAGTTTGTTTTCGAGAACGGCGTGAACGGCGTTTTCAACATGTATTTCAGCGCCCAGGGCCTGAGCAGGAACCAGCTGCTCATCCTCGGAAATGAGGGGTCTCTTATCATCGAAGAAAACAGGATTCTGCTGAAACGGCAGGGGAACCCGGACACCGAAGAGACGGTCAGGACCGACAGGGGTTATCAGGGACAGTTTGAGGATTTTCATGACGCCATAATCAATCATAAGACGCCGGTAAGCACATTTGAGGAAGCTTTCAAAGATTTTCGCACAATGCTTCTGGCACTTGATTCGGCTATGAAATGGGGAGAACTTAATTTCATGGCATGAAAACAAAACGCCTTTTGGACAACCTTATCGAAAATTCCGGAGATAAAATGATGATGACTTCAGTGAAGAAAGATGTCGGGATGTCGCTCCTCGCCATCGTATTGGTTACTTGCACCTTCGGTGTGAAAAACGCGTTTGCGCAGGAGCCGCAGATCGGCGCGCAGAACGGCGTGACGTGGAGTGGGTTGAACGTCGGGACGCAGGCGGAGACGGTTACACGTAAAACGTTCTACGTCGACGGATTGTACAACATGTCGGTATTCTGGTCGCAGCACGCGCAACTGAAGGAAGACGCGGTCGACTACAACGACGCCTTCATAGGCATGAACGTCGGAGAGATCCGCGACGGCCTCGATTCTTTCTATGTCGACACGCGCAACCAGTTTGTTCCGATAGTCGACGCTATATTAATCGTCAGGCTTCAGAACGCGCAGATAGGAAAGGCAAAAATCGAGCAGGTCGTGAAGGAGTTTCGCGCCGCAACGATAAACGGCAGCGCCCCCGAGCAGGAAAACAAGATCTGGAAAGCCACGCTGCCGCTCCTGAGGTGAAGCGTTCGGGCATACCCAGGCCCCGCCGATAATTTCAGGCTGCCTCTATGCAAGGGGCAGCCGGGGAATACCGTGTACGAAAGATTTTCCCGGAAGTAGCCGGCATCCCGATGGTTGCGCCACGTGGTCTCCTACTCGACCGGATACTCCTCGGAGGAGGGTGGCCTTCCTATTTCCCCATCAGTTGCTCTGTAGCGGCCGGCTCAACTGGGACCGATGCGGTGATAACCTCACTGCCGTTCTCCGTTATCAGTACCTCGTCCTCGACCCTTATGCCTATGTTCCAGTACTTGGGATCAACCCCCGGTGTGTTTGCGGGGATGTAGATGCCCGGCTCCACAGTCCACACCTCGCCGCTGCTTAGCACGTCGTCCGCCATGACGTCGTGAACGTCCAGGCCGACCGGGTGCCCGAGGCCATGATTGAAGAATTTCTTGTAGTCCTCGCGTTGCTTGATTATTCCGAGCTTGAGCAAGCCGTCCTGAATTACTCTGACAGCTTTCGCTGTGACGACGCTGTAAAAACTCACTCCCGGTTTGATAGCGGCGACAGCGCTGTCATGCGCAGCGAGCACGATGCTGTAAATCTCAAGCTGCGGTTTTGAAAAGTGCCCGTTCACTGGGATGGTTCTCGTTATGTCGGAAGCATAATTGTGGTACTCGCAGCCGCAATCCAAAACGACGACGTCGCCATCGTGGAGTTGCTTCCGGTTCGAGTCATAATGGAGAATAGTGGAGTTCTCTCCTGAGCCGCAAATGCACGGATAAGCCATGTACTCGGATCCCATCGTTTCACAAGCGTGTTCGAAAACCGACTGGAGCTGGAACTCGTACATGCCGGGAGCACAGGATTTCATCATCTCTTCATGCGCGTTGGCGGACATGCGGGCAGCAATCTTCATCAATACTAATTCCTCCGGCGATTTTACCTGTCGCATTTGTGTCAATAGCGGCGACGGGTCCCGGAATTCAACCTGTGCGCTGAAGCTTGACTCGGCGCTCGATATTTTGTGCGCGAAAGTTTTCGCTTCCCCCTCGGTTCCATCGGGCCGCAGAGGTACGTATGCCACCCTGGCTACCCTAAGGGCGTTGTACAAATATTTCTCAAACTCAGTGTTTGTAAGGGCGGCTTCGAATCCGAGTGCTTCCTTCGCGCCTTCCACTCCGAGCCGCTTCCCGGTCCACGTTTCAAGTCTCGGGTTGCGCGGCATTACGAAGAGTATTTCTCTGACACGATGATCCCCGCCGGAGTCGGCCAGCATGACTCCTCCGGGTGCGAGTATGAGGAAGGAATTCGGCTCGCCGCACCCTGTCAGGTAAAAGAAATTGTCGTTCTGCCGGTACCTGTACGGCGTATCCCCGTTTCTATTGTGCTCGCTCGCCGCGTAGAAAATCGCGACTGCGGTGTCTCCGATGGATTTCATCAGCCTCTCCCTGTTGTCTTTGTAGAACGAAGCCAGCGGGAAGTCGGTGTCGTATATGCCGTATTCTGGATAGGGTCTGTCCTGAGCAAGGCTTACGCCGCACCATATAGGAAGAACGAGAAGAAGCAGAATCATTAATAGAAGCTCACTTGGGGAACGGCGCCGGCCTCTGATACCCGGCTTCAAAGGATTGAACGGTCGGACTGACATAGGATGAGTCATCATATAAGTCTCCTGATTCAAACAACTCCCGGTCTTATCCCACTCGCGGGATCTGCACGCGACAGAATTTCGCACGGAGATGAATCACGTTCAACTGCGGGATAAAATATATATCCGGGCGGTATCTACCGGTCGTCGTCTGTCCGGGCTGTTTCTTTTCTTCTTTGCGCAATTGATATTTTACCCCTCATGACATAAACTCAATTACAACCCTATTGAACCGAAAGAGATGAAAAAAAAGTTTACTCCGCCGCGGGACATTACGATCGGAATACTCGGGAATGCCGCGAAATTATCGACGTGCGAGACCGCTTTCGAGCTGATCAAGATACTCGAAGAGCGAAAGATCGGCTACGTGGTGCAGGATGATATCGCGGAGCAGATGAAGTCAAAGTGCGGCTACGACGCGCGGGGAGCCTCCCTTGGACGCTCGGATGTCCCCGGGAAAGTGGATGTCGTGGTATCGCTTGGCGGCGACGGCACGATCCTGCATACCGCCGGTACAGTAGGCGATCTGGCGAAACCCATTCTCGGCGTGAATCTCGGCAAACTCGGTTTTCTTGCCGAGCTGAATCTGGACGAGCTGAAGAACAGTATAGATGAACTGTTCAGGGGCAAGTTCAATCTTGAAGAGCGGACGGTCCTAGAAGCTAATTTCGAAGAGAACGGCGAAACCGCCAGGATGTTCGGGTTGAATGACATCGTGATAGATAAGGCCGGGTCGTCACGGATGATCGACCTGGAAACGTACGTGGATTCGGAATACCTCGTCACGTACAGAGGAGACGGAATCGTACTGAGTACGCCGACCGGTTCAACCGGCTATTGTCTCTCAACGGGTGGTCCGATTATCGCGCCCGAAAGCCGCGTGATCGCCATCAGTCCGATCTCCCCGCATACGCTCTCCGCCCGCCCGGTGATCGTGCCCGACACATGCCAGATACGTGTCGTGGCCCATTCGAGCCTGAAGAACGTGATGATCATTGCTGACGGCCAGGCGTCGAGACTCCTCCCGCAGCCGGCGGAGTTCAGGGTCTTTCTCGCATCCCGGAGGATCACCCTCTTGAGGAAGAGCAAGAACGGGTTTTTCAATTTACTCAGAACGAAACTCATGTGGGGCATAGATATAAGATCGGAGGAGAGGGAATGAAGGTTTTCCTTTCAATCGTTATTTCGGCTGTGCTTGTACCGGCCGCCTGGGCGCAGACGACCGCGGTAGATTCGGTCACTCACCGGGAGATCCTTATCGGACCGGTCGAGCGGTCCGCGTTCGACAGCACCAGCTGGTACAGGAGCAACAGCGACCTTTATACTCCAACGCGGGAGCTCATCAGCCGGATAGATTCTCTGGATGCCGGCGATTCGGTCGCGGTTGTTTTCGGGTCGTGGTGTCCCGACAGCCATATGTGGGTGCCGATATTTCTGAGCATCACCGACAGCACAAGCCTTGCCGGTAAGATTGGTTTCATTGCCGTCCCGCGCTCCAAAGGTGAGCAGGCAAAACTTACGCCGGGCCTCAACATCGAGAAGGTGCCGACTTTTATCTTTTATCGCGCTGGAAAAGAGATAGGAAGGATTGTTGAGGAACCGAAGGGGGATATCGGAGAAAACATTGTGAACATACTTAAAGGCGAAAAGTAATTCCCGGGATTAACGCTGCACGTCGCCGGTCACACAGTATTTGTGTTCCATTTAGCCTGAAGACGCATCCAAATGCCTGTTGAAGAAAAAGTCTGGACAGTTATCGACATAATAAGATGGGGAACCGGTTACCTGGCGGAAAAGGGGTTCGATGAGGCCAGGTTGACGGTTGAACTCCTTCTCGGCGAAACACTAGGCGTCAAGAGATTCGATCTGTACGTGAAGCACGATCAGCCGCTCAAGAAAAGCGAGCTCGATAAGTTCAAGGTGCTTCTCAAGAGGCGCCTTTCGCACGAGCCGGTTCAATACATACTTGGGAAAACGAATTTCTATTCGATTGAGATCAAAGTTGATAAGCGCGCGCTCATCCCGCGTCCCGAGACCGAAATTCTTGCGGAGGCCGTAATCGAACATTGCAGGACATTTCTTTCTCAGAAGGAAGTTGTGCGCGTGCTGGATGTCGGCACAGGCTCGGGTTGCCTCGCGATAGCCGTCGCGAAGTTCGTGAAGAATTCCTCGGTTGTTGCGATCGACAAAAGCGCCGCTGCCATCGAACTCGCGAAGGAAAACGCGCGGGGCACCGGGACAGAGGAAAACATTACGTTCGTACAATCGGATTTTCTTAAACTGGAAAACAATGTCTTCGAGACGGGTTTTGACGTGATAATCTCGAACCCGCCATATATCCGGGAGAGCGAGCTTGCCTCTCTCGCTCAAGACATACGGGATTTCGAGCCGGTCGATGCGCTTAGCGACGGCCGGGACGGCATGACATTCTTCCGGAAGATATCCGAGGCCGCCCCGATGCTTTTGCGCGACGGCGGATGGGTCTTTGTCGAGACGGCATACGGCCAGGCAAAGGACGTCGCGAGAATATTCTCGGAAAACGGAGGCACCGAATTGCTTGTGAAAAAGGACCTCTCTAACATTGAAAGAGTGGTCAGGTCGAGATTCTTTTCCAGCAGGCACGACTGAGATATGAAAGCGGTCGTCCAGCGCGTGAAGCGAAGCTCCGTCTCCGTCAGAGGAAAATTGCACAGCAGCATTGAGGCGGGCATCCTGATACTACTCGGAGTCCACGAGGAGGACAACGAGAAGGACGCTGAATTTCTAGCCGACAAGTGCGGCGCACTAAGGATATTCGACGACGGCGACGGGAAGATGAACCTTTCACTCAAGGACGTCGACGGTTCGGCCCTGGTGGTTTCCCAATTCACTTTATACGGCAATGCGAGAAAGGGGAACGGGCCGAACTATATGCAGGCCGCGAAGCCGGAACTCGCCGAAAGGCTCTACACTCACTTCGTCGAAAGACTCGAGGTGAAAATCGGGAAAGAAAAAGTGGCCACCGGCGTTTTTCGGGAAATGATGGACGTTGAACTTGTGAATGATGGTCCCGTCACAATAATAATCGAGACGAGGGAACATGATTAACCTATTGTTGCTTTTTACGCTTCTCCAGGCCCCTGTGCGCTCCGTGTCGTCGAGCCACGTGACCGTATATCGCCCGCTGAACGTGGATGGAGCTGTCGCGAAGAGTTACCTGTCGGTCCTGGAACAGATGTACGTGAACTACAGCAGCCGGCTCCAGATCGGGAGAAACGGGAGGTTAAGAGTCAGGCTGTGCCACGACAGGTACGATTTCTCCGGCCTGACGGCAGCCGATGCGATGTTCTCGCCGCTCTGGAAGGACGGCACGCTCTACATAATTGCCAGGGACGACATCAACGACCCCGGCTACAACACGAAGCTGGCAACGGGCGTGGTCCAGGGAGTCCTGGAGCAAATCAGTTATAACGGTGCGCCCGCGTGGCTTGTGTATTCGGTCGCCGTCTACGAGAGCGGACAATACATGGGACTCACTCCGCCTCCTGTCGAGACGGTCAAATACTTCTCCGATCTTGAGGAGAGAATGCAGTCGGTATCATCGCAGACCGACCTTTCCGATCTTCTCTTCTATCTCGGGAACACGGGCAAGTTTCTTGACGCGAAGTTCGGCGTGGGATCGTTGATGAGACTCCTGCACGAGTTTAACCGGGTGACGAGTTTCGACGAAGCGGTTAGCAGAGCTTTTAACATCAGTGCCTCAGAGTTGGAGAGGGACTGGCAAATCTATCTCCAGAATGCCGCAAATCAGTGACCGGCGGCCGGAAATAGATTGCGCATGACAAGCGGGTCTCACTTTCTTTTCCTGTTCCTGGACGGAGTCGGGATAGGCGACGAAAATCCGGAGGTAAATCCGTTTTTCTCGACCGAGCTCCATAATTTCAGGCGAATCTTTGGCGGCATCCCCTCAAAGGAAAGACAAGCGATTCAAAACGGGAGCGCGTTCGTCGGACCTAGCGATGCCTTGCTGGGCGTAGAGGGATTTCCGCAGAGCGGGACCGGACAGACTGCGCTCTTCACAGGCGTGAATGCGGCGCAGGTTATAGGAATGCACTTCGGTCCGTACCCGCACTCACAGATAAGACCGGTGCTCGAAGAGAAGAATATATTCAAGGCGCTGAAGGACCTCGGAGCCGACGTCTATTTTGCGAACGCCTTCCCAAGGCAGTTCTTCGAATATATCGGATCCGGGCACCGCAAGCTGAGCGCGACGACAATGTCATGCATGATGAGCGGCGTCCCGCTATGCGATGCGGACTCTCTCCGTAACGGTGAGGGACTCTCGGCCGACATTACCGCGGAAAGATGGGCGACCGAGCTCGGCTATTCGGACGTCACGCCGGTGAGTGCGTTCGAAGCTGGGAAGAGGCTCAGGCGGATCGCGGAGAAACACGACTTTACGATGTTCGAATATTTTCTGACGGACAAGGCCGGACATGAAATGAACAAAAACATGGCGGAGACGGTCCTGGAAAATTTTGACGACCTCCTCGGCGGCGTGGTGGATGGAGGCCTTGAGAAGACCACGATCCTGATTTCGAGCGATCACGGAAACGTCGAGGACGTTTCCGTCAAGACACACACGCTCAATCCATCTCTCACCGCTGTCGCCGGCGAGCACTCCGGGTATTTCAGGGGAAGACTGAGCTCGATCTGCGACGTGACTCCGCGTATCATCGAACTCTTCAAGGAACATTTCCTCCGTTAGGGCCTTGGTCCCCCGGTTTTGGACCCTTCATTTTCGTTCAGTTTTCAAATCTCACAGCCAAACCACTTGACTCTGTGATATTGATATGCTATCATATCGCTATCATAAGGAGGACTGTTATGAATCAAATTTCCGAGAAGGAAACCTGGCGTGTCAGCGGGTTTCTTATGTTTCTGGTCGAGCTTGTTTTGCTCGGCCTCTTCGTTTACCTGATAGTCGTCTTCTCCCACGATATCGAAGGGGGGAGCGAAATTACACTTGGATTGATCTCCCTGGTCCTGTTTGTCCTGGCGCTCAACGGCTTTTTCGTGGTGCAGCCAAACGAGGCGCGGGTCCTGGTTTTCTTCGGCACTTATGTCGGAAGTCTGAGAAAGCCGGGCTTCTGGTGGTCGAACCCGTTCACAGTCAAGAAGCATGTGTTGCTCAGAATACGGAACTTCAACGGCGACAAGCTGAAGGTGAACGACTCGCAAGGCAATCCCGTCGAGATTGCGGCCGTCGTCGTGTGGCGCGTGATCGACTCCGCGAAAGCACTGTTCGATGTGGAGAACTATGAAACATTTGTCGGCATTCAGAGCGAGACTGCGATAAGGGCACTTGCCACGGCTTATCCTTACGACTCACACGAGGAAGAGGGGACATCGCTTCGCGGCAGTCCGGATGAAATAGCGGATAAACTCCGGCAGGAGGTGCAGAAGAGGCTGCAGATTGCGGGCGTCGAAGTTATAGAAGCACGAATCAACCACCTGGCTTACGCCCCGGAGATCGCACAGGCGATGCTGAGACGCCAGCAGGCACAGGCCGTCATCGCCGCCAGGCAGAAGATCGTGGAGGGTGCAGTGGGAATGGTGGATATGGCCATCAAGATGTTGTCGGAGCAGAAGGTTATTATTCTTGACGAAGAGAAAAAGGCAACCATGGTCAATAACCTGCTGGTGGCACTCGTATCCGAACAGGAAGTCAGCCCGGTGATAAACACCGGATCACTTTACACCTGATATCATGGCTGAGAGGAAAAAATTCCTGCTGCGGATTAGCGAGGACCTTTACGCCGCTCTTGAAAAGTGGGCGGCCGACGACCTGCGGAGCGTCAACGCCCAGGTTGAGTATCTGCTCACCGAGGCGGCGAGGGAAACAGGGCGTGTGAAACCGGCTTCGGCGAGCAAGGAGAGTCCTGATGCCGCAACAACCGACGGCGCAGAGAATTGACAGCAGTCGGCCGTCTTGTTGTGTGACCTAATGGGGGTTTTGGTTGTGAGAGGGGTGAGGGGGCAATGGATCGCCCCCTCGTTTCAGTTTACTTCCTGGTTCTCTGTTAAACCGGCGTTCAACGCGGCAACGAGTTCAGTCACGACTTTTTCATTGCCGAGCATATCCTTAAGCGTGATCCTGCCGAGTACAACATCGATGGCGTTCTGTATGGAGCGCCAGAGCGATCGCATGGAGCAATCGATGATATGGTTGCAGACGGAATTTGTGCCCGTGTGCGAGTCACAGAACGTCGGGTTGTAGATCCTTCCTCCGAGCACCGTCAGCACCTCGCCGATCACTATCTGGTCGGCCGGTTTCGCCAATTTATAACCACCCGAGCGTCCGCGTGCGCTGTCGACAAAGCCGCCAAGCCGGAGTATCCTGAGAAGCTTGGCCACGTTCGCGGAGCTGAGCCCTTCAAGCCGGCTGATATCCGGTATCGTCAAGCCTTCGGGAAGCTCCGAACTTCCTATGCGCAGCAGACAGCGCATACCGTATTCTTCCTGTGCACTGATCTTCATTCGTCACCAATCTATTTTAAATGTTGAACGGCAGGTCACGTGAAAACTCAGGACCGTCATATCACATAAACCCTAATTCCAGTTTCGCTTCCTGAGACATCATTTCCGGCGTCCATGGCGGATCCCAGACGACTTCGACTTTGACGTCGCTGATCTCAGGTATTTGCGCGACCCTTTCGTGAACTTCTATAGGTAACGACCTCGCCGCCGGGCAGCCGGGGGCGGTGAGCGTCATCTTTATGTTCACCACCGGGTCGTCTCCGACATTGATTTCGTATATCAACCCGAGCTCCCAGATGTTCACGGGAATTTCCGGGTCATAGCACTCTTTGATCGCATCGACTACTCTATCTTCAAGAGCCTTTTTTTCCAAAGCATCCATATCAACCTCTCAGATTTTGGCTCTGGTTTGTTGTTTTGCGGGCCTTTTTCATATTCCCGCCCTCATTGAACGCCCATAAGGAACCGGCTCGCGAGGACACCTTCGAGCTCGGTCCGCACAGCGTCTTCCTTGATGTTCTTGAGAACGTCGTTAGCGAAGGCGTAAATCAGTATCATCCGGGCCTGTTCCTCGCCGATTCCCCGGGATCTCAGGTAGAACATAGACTCTTTGCTGAGCTGGCCGACCGTTGCGCCGTGCGAGCACTTGACATCGTCGGCGAATATCTCGAGCTGCGGTTTCGTGTCGACCTTCGCTTCGTTAGAGAGGATTATGTTCCTGTTCTCCTGGTAAGAGTTGGTCTTCTGAGCGTCCTTTCGGACCATGATTTTTCCGTTGAACACCGCGCGCGATCTCCCGTCCAGTATCCCCTTGTAATGTTCACCGCTTGTGCAGTGAGGGGAGGCATGGTCGATCATCGAATGTGTGTCCGAAAGCTGATCGCCGGCAGTCAGGTAAAGTCCTTCAAGTGTCGTGTTGCCTCCCTCGCCCTCCAGAGTGACGTTCACGTTGTGCCGGTATATTTTCGAGCCGTTTGATAGGGCGTGAGACGCATAGTTGCCGTCAGCGTCGATCGATGCAACGGTTGTAGCCACGTGATATGATTCGATATTCTCCGCCTGCACTTTGACGGCGTCGACGAAGGAGTTCTTACCGACTTTCACCTCCGTCACGGAATTTGTGAAGTAAACACCCGAGCGCAGGCTGGCGTAGTGTTCAACGATCCTAACCTGTGAGTTGCTTCCCGTTATGATGAGGTTCCGCGGCTGCGAGATCGTTTGTGCGTCTCCTGTCGACAAGAAGAGAATGTGTACGGGGTCTTCGACAACAACCCCGTCAGGGACGTTGATGTACGCGCCGTCGAGAGTGAAGGCGGTGTTCAGCGCGGTGAAGGCATCGGCCCCCGCGTCGAGATATTTCGATATATGTCCGCTGATTTGCCCCTCGTCGCTCTTCATGGCTTCGGCCAGACCGGCAATCACTACGCCCTTCTGGAGCGGGAGTGATTTCGAAAGCGCGGCGGAATGGAAACCGTTCACGAATACCATCGTGTGTGCGCGCATCCCGCCGAAGAGAAATCGCGAGATGTCTTTCGGCGAAGGGGTGGGGGACTCTTTCCCTGCGGCGTACGAGAACGTGTGCTTCAGGATAGGACTTATGTCGGTGAACCGCCAGTCCTCCTGGTGAAGATTGGGGAAGTCGAGCTCGGCGAACTTGTCTATCGCCGCCCTCCGGATCTTGTGTACCGGTCTGGATTTCTCGCCGTTCAACCTGTTCTCGAAGTCCCTGAAAAGGGACAGATACCAATTTCTTATTTCAGAAGTCTCAGTCATTATTTCTTGGCTTTCAGCTTTTAGCGATCAGCGATCAGTGTGCAACAATCCATTAATCCAGGAATCCATTATTCCATCGTTCCACTATTCCCCGCCTACGCACGTGGTGCTCCGGCTGGCAGGCATTATTCCTCAAGCCGCCGTTACCGCTTCATCCTTAAGCCAGTCGTAACCTTTTTCCTCCAGCTCGAGTGCCAGTTCCTTGTCTCCCGACTTGACGATCTTCCCGTTATAGAGGACGTGGACAAAATCGGGGACGATGTAGTTGAGCAGCCTTTGGTAGTGCGTGACGACGATGATGGCGTTGTCCTTTGCCCGCAGCTTGTTGACGCCGTTGGCTACTATTCTCAGCGCGTCGATGTCGAGACCTGAATCGGTCTCGTCGAGTATCCCGAGCTTCGGTTCGAGGACCGCCATCTGCAGAATCTCGTTGCGCTTCTTCTCGCCGCCGGAGAAGCCTTCGTTCACCGCGCGGCCGAGGAGCGTGTCGGGCATCTCGACCAGCTGCATCTTCTTCTTGAGCATGGCCAGGAAAGCTCCCGCGGTAACCTCGGGCTGATTTCTGTGCTTGTGTGCTTCATTGAGAGCCGTTCTCAGAAAAGTCGTGTTATTTACTCCCGGGAGCTCGACGGGGTACTGAAAAGCGAGGAAAACGCCCTCTCTTGCGCGTATTTCGGGTGCCATCGCGAGGAGGTCTTTTCCTTCGTATATGACCTCCCCCGCGGTTACCTGATATTCCGATCGACCCGCCAATACATTGGCGAGCGTGCTTTTGCCGGACCCGTTCGGTCCCATTATCGCGTGCACTTCGCCCGCGTTCACATTCAGATCAATTCCCCTTAAAATTTCTTTTCCTTCAATCGATGCGTGTAAATTTTTAATTTCTAACATTTCACTTTCAAGAGTTTTGTTGTTCACTGTTAAGTGCATGGAGCAAAGGGGATGGGGCAGAGCGAGAAGTCCCGTTTGTCCTGCAATTCTGTCAATCCATTAATCCCTAAATCCACTATTCCAATAACCCGATGTCCCGCCATTCCCGACTTACCCGACACTTCCTTCCAGGCTCATGCTGAGAAGTCTAGTCGCTTCGACCGCGAACTCCATCGGGAGCTGCTTGAACACTTCCTTGCAATAGCCGTTCACGATAAGCCTGACCGCGTCTTCGGTGGATATGCCTCTCTGGTTCAGGTAGAAGATTTGGTCCGCGCCGATTTTTGAAGTCGTGGCTTCGTGCTCGACCTGGGCTGTCGGATTGTTTGTTTCCAGATAGGGGAATGTGTGAGCGCCGCACTTATCGCCGATGAGGAGCGAATCGCATTGCGAATAATTCCTCGCGTTCTCGGCTTTCCTGGTGATCCTCACCTGTCCGCGGTAGCTGTTATTGCTCCTGCCGGCGGAAATTCCCTTCGAGATTATAGTGCTCCTCGTGTTCTTGCCGATGTGTATCATCTTGGTGCCGGTGTCGGCCTGTTGCATATTGTTCGTCATAGCGACTGAGTAGAACTCACCCACAGAATTATCTCCCTGAAGTATGCAGCTCGGGTATTTCCATGTGATCGCGGAGCCTGTCTCGACCTGCGTCCAGGATATCTTCGAGTTGACGCCCCTGCATGCGCCGCGTTTTGTTACAAAGTTGAAAATGCCGCCCTTGCCGTCCTTGTCGCCGGGATACCAGTTCTGCACGGTCGAATATTTTATTTCGGCATTATCGAGCGCCACGAGTTCCACGACCGCCGCGTGAAGCTGGTTCGTGTCGCGGATCGGCGCGGTGCAGCCTTCGAGATAGCTCACGTACGCGCCTTCTTCGGCGACGATGAGCGTTCGCTCGAATTGTCCGGTCTCCGAAGCGTTGATGCGGAAGTACGTCGAAAGCTCCATCGGGCATCGCACCCCCTTCGGCACATATGCGAATGAGCCGTCGCTGAACACCGCTGAGTTCAACGACGCGAAGAAATTATCTGTGTAGGGAACCACGGTTCCCAGGTACTTCCGCACGAGATCCGGGTACTTCTGGAGTGCCTCCGACATCGAGCAGAAGATAATTCCGAGTTCGCTCAGCTTTTCTTTGAATGTCGTTGCGACGGACACGCTGTCGAACACCGCGTCGACGGCCACTCCCGCGAGTCTCTTCTGTTCCTCGATAGGGATGCCGAGTTTTTCAAACGCTTTCACCAGTTCCGGATCCGCTTCATCCAGGCTGTTCAATGTGGGTTTCTTCTTCGGCGCCGCGTAGTAGACGATATCCTGGTAGTCGATGGGATTGTACTTGACGTTCGACCAGTGAGGCTCCGTCATCGTGAGCCAGTGCTTGTAGGCTTTCAGGCGCCACTCCGTCATCCATTCGGGCTCGTTCTTCTTCGCGGATATGAGCCTGATTACGTCCTCGTTGAGTCCCTTGGGAATCTTGTCGGTCTCAATCTCAGTGACGAAACCGTACTTATATTCTTCGTTTGCCAGTTTCTCGACGGTTAAGTCGGAGTTACTCATTCTATGCTCCTCAATTCTCAGATGTCGACATTCAGCGGGCTGCTTTTCTTTCTCGGCTTCTCAAAACCAACTCGTAGATCACTCAAACGCCGCTGAGCCGGCTGTCTCAAGGTTCTATTACAACATTATAAGTTTAACTAATCTGGATTTTATAGTCAAGATTGGGATTCAATATGAGAGAAGGCTCCAAATGAGGCCGAATTGCGGTGTTTAGTGGAGATTGCCCGGTCTGGACGCCTTCACGGGCCTGCTCCATCAAATGCTCCCCGTTGAGAAGAAATAGTCTCAAGAACTTTACCGCGGCAGGTTATAACTTTGATGAACCTAAACTCAAAGGAGCTCAGATATGCGACGAAAATTTACTCCTGTTATTCTCCTTCTACTGTTAATATCGGGAATTTCCTATGCTCAGAAACATCCCGTTACGGTTGAAGACATGTGGAAAGTTGGCAGGGTTTCAGACCCGCAGGTCTCACCGGACGGAAAGACGATTGCCTATCAGGTTACGTCCTACAGCATGGACGCGAACACGGGGTGGAGTACGATCTATCTCGTCTCCATCGACGGAAAAGACAATCGAGAGTTCAAGACGGGTTTTAAGTCCAGCAGTGACCCGGTCTGGTCGCCTGACGGGAAGCAGATAGCTTTCACCGCCGAGGACTCCGGCGGCACTCCGCAGGTTTATGGTGAAGACGCGGACGGCGGGTCGGCGAAGAAGCTCACAAGCATCGCCCTCGGCGCGAGCGGTCTTCTCTGGTCGCCGGACGGACAACATATCGCGTTCGCGTCGGATGTTTTCCCGGAATGCGCGACAGACTCGTGTAACGCCGCGCGGGAGAACGAGCTCGAGAACGGGAAGGTGAAAGCGAAATTCTTCACTCATCTTCCTTACCGGGTCTGGAACGTATGGAAAGACGGCAAGCGAAGCCATCTCTTTGTCGTGAACGTGAACGGCGGCTCGCCCGTCGATCTAACCCCGGGCGACTACGACACTCCCCCCATCGATCTCGGCGGAAGAATGGATTACGCATTCTCTCCCGAAAGTAAGGAAGTGTGCTATGTGAAAAACACGGCTGCTATGGTGGCGATAAGCACGAACAACGACCTCTTCACGGTCAGCGTCGACGGTGGAGCATCAAAAAGGATTACTACGAATCCTTCAAACGATAACCAACCGCTCTACTCACCCGACGGCCGCTATATAGCCTTCCGCGCGCAGATGATCCCCGGTTTCGAATCGGATCGCATGAGGCTCATGCTTTATGACAGACATGACGGCAAGATCATAGACCTCACCGAGAAATACGACCGCTCGGTAGACGAAGTCGTCTGGTCGCCAGACAGCAAGACTCTCTACTTCAATGCCGACGATGAGGGGTACCACAACATATTTGAAGTAAATGCCGCGACAGGCAGCGTGAAAAGGCTGACGCATCATTCCACGAATGAAGACATGACGATTACGCCTGACGGCAAGTATCTTGTCTTCCTGCGGCAGTCGGTCACGCATCCCAACGACGTCTATAAGATGGACATAGCGACGGGAGAGGCGACCCAGCTGACACACGCCAATGATGCGCTTCTGGCAGAGCTCGACATGAGCCCGTGGGAGCCGTTCTGGTTCAAGGGTGCGGGCGGAACCAAAGTGGAGGGTTTCCTCGTGAAGCCGCCGAATTTCAACCCGAACAAGAAATACCCGATGGTATACCTGGTCCACGGCGGGCCGCAGGGACAATGGATGGACGAATTCCATTACAGATGGAACGCGGAGATGTTCGCGGCGCCGGGCTATGTGGCGGTCATGGTTAACCCCCGCGGCTCGACCGGCTACGGCCAGAAGTTCACCGACGAGATCAGCGGCGACTGGGGAGGAAAGGTGTTCGTCGACCTCATGAACGGCGTCGAATACGCGGCGGATCATTATCCGTTCATCGATAAGAACAGGATTGCGGCGGCCGGCGCTTCTTACGGCGGTTATATGATGAATTGGATGGAAGGGCACAATAACAAGGGGATATTCAAATGCCTTGTGAGCCACGACGGCTTGTACGATGCCGTGAGCGCGTTCGGCTCCACCGAGGAGCTCTGGTTCCCGATATGGGAATTCAAGGGGACGCCGTGGACTAACCCGAAGCTGTATCAGAAGTGGTCGCCGAGCTCGTACGTCAAGGATTTCAAGACGCCGATGCTCGTGATCCATAGCCAGCACGACTACCGACTGGATGTGAGCCAGGGATTCCAGCTCTTCACGGCGCTCCAGATGATGCACGTTCCGTCCGAGATGCTCTATTTTCCGAACGAGTATCACTTCGTCGTGAAGCCTCAGGACTCGCGTCTGTGGTGGAACACCGTGCTTGGGTGGATTGGCAAGTACGTGGGGGAATAAGTCTCTCGTAAAGCCTTGCGGATGTTTCAAGCTTCCGCAAGGCTTTGCCTCTTTATCGTCCCGCGATGTTTTGTTTTATCCTCTCCAACCCGCAAATTAATCTCAGCCAAGGGTTGGCGCGAATTTCATTAATATGTATGAACAACTAATGATATTATGTCATCAGGATCGGAAATGTTGATATCAGATCAGACGGTAGATGCTTCAAAAATCATCCAGCTCATGCTTTCGCCGGCGGTGATGATAAGCGCATGCGGGCTGCTTCTTCTGGGGGCGAACAACAAGTACTCGAGCGTCGTGAACAGGATAAGGCTGATCAACGACGAGAAACGACGGCTTGTCATGAAAGCGGCCGACAGGGAATTCACGCCGGAAGAGAACCTTCGGCTTGAGAGCACCGCCAGGCAGCTAAAACATCTCGGCGTTCGCGCGAGACTCGTGAGGGATTCGGTGCTGAGTTACACGACAGCTGCCGCCTTCTTCGTCATCAGCTCGCTCCTGATCGGCGCCGCGGTGTTCCAGGGCTTCATCGGGTTGCACTACCTCTCGACGGCGGTGTTCCTCGTGGGAATGCTGTTGGTATTCGCCGGTGTGGTATTCGGGGTTCTCGAATCCAAGAAAGGCTTCGATATAGTCCGACTCGAGATGAGCGCGGAAGAATAGATCTGTACGGAATAGTCCTTTCAAACTAAACAAAAGTCAGGAGGCTCCAATGGCCGCAGTGGTATTCGACATCGAAACGTCGGGGTTCCTCCCCGAATCATTCGACAAGGCGCAGATCGATTACCTGATGAAGGGGGCGGACAAAGAGGAGAACGAGGAAAAGCGGGAGCAGATGAGAGCCGAGCTCATCAAGCAGTTGAACCTCTGGCCGCTGACTGCGCAGATCGTCGCTATCGCTCTTCTCAACGTGGAATCGGGAAACGGCATCTCTCTTTACTGCGCCGATGAGGAAACTGAAATTGAAAAAAAGGAAGGCAACAACACCTTTCTTTATATAAGTGGCGACGAGAGAAGAGTAGTGGAGAAATTCTGGGAATACATCGTGAAGTTTGACGATTTCGTCACATTCAACGGGAGGAGCTTCGACTGCCCATTCGTTATGATGCGTTCTGCCATGCTTGGCATCAAGCCCACCCGGGACCTGATGGCAGGAACGAGATATTCGATGACACATCACGTAGACTTGCTGGAAGAGCTGACGTATCACGGTGTCACGCGGAAATTCAATCTCGACTTCTACTGTAAATCCTTCGGGATAGAGAGTCCCAAATCACACGGCATCACCGGCTATGATATCAACGACTACTTCCGCGGAAAGCGGTACACCGAGATCGCGGAATACTGTATGGGGGACGTGGTCGCGACCGCGCAACTCTACAGGAAATGGAAAGAGCTGCTGCACGGGATTAGATGACAGAGCTGACAGATCAGCAGAATAAGGCCCTCGAGCTTGACAAGCACATATCCGTAACCGCCAACGCGGGCTCCGGCAAGACGCGCGTGCTCGTGGAGCGCTACGTCTCGGCGGCACGAAGCGGGGTCAAGGTCGAACAGATCCTCTGCCTGACATTCACGGAGAAGGCCGCGCTGGAGCTCCGCGAGAAAATCGGCGCCCGCATAAATGCCGAATTCCAGGCGGCAAGGAAGAGTGGCTCGGCTTACGCCGCCGCGCTCAGGGATGCAAAGCACAAGATGCTGGAAGCGAACATCAGCACCATACATTCCTTCTGTTCCCGCGTATTGCGTGAATTTCCGATCGAGGCCGGGATCGACGCGAACTTCAAAGTCCTCGAGGATTTCGACGCCTCCTCGTTAAAGGAAGACGCCTGCGCGGAGGCGATCAGGGATTCGCTCGCGGCGGAACGCCCGGACGCCTCTCCGGCCCAAACCGAGAGGAGCGTCCACAATCTTCTGGTGAGGATCGGCTACGGAAAAATCCTGGCGCTTCTCATCCAGCTGCTCGACAACCGCGAGAAAATCGAACATGCGAGGATCACCGGGAAGAAGATTCATCCCGATGAAGAAACGGTCCGGCGTCATTGGTTCAATCTGGCGCGGGCTGTCGCCGATGTGATCAGACTGAATGTCTCGAGGAAGAAGGGGGATTTCTCGGCCGAAGTTAATGCCTTGTCCGATACGGTTGCCGGGGACGCGGGGGACCTGATGGCGGCGCTAGTTGAACTGAAGGCCACGCTCGACAAGATTCTCACCCAGTCAGGTACTCCCAGGAAACGCGACGTCGTTCTGGAGGAGGGCGCAACCTATTCCTATGATGACGCCCTGTCCATTCTCCGTACGCCTTTTCTTGCGCTGAAGGATCTGTCTGTTGAATCTCCCGCCGCGGACACCGGTGATTATCTCCGCCTTCTCCGGACGATCGTGGAACTCTACCAGGCAAGCGAGAACAATTACACCCGCAAGAAGTACCTAATGGGCGCGCTCGACTTCGACGATCTGCAAATACTCACGTTGCGGCTCGTGAGCTCCAACGACAGTGTCAGGAACACGCTGGCCTCGCGGTTCAAACATGTCATGGTGGACGAGTTCCAGGATACCAATTTCCTGCAGTATGAAATCTTCCTGAGCCTGCTCGACAATTTCACTTCCGAAGCGAGGCTGTTTGTGGTGGGGGATCCCAAACAATCTATTTACAGGTTTCGCAACGCACAGGTGGAGGTGTCTCATGCGGCTGCGGAGAATCTGTCCAGGATCGATAACGGTTTCTCTTTGCCGCTCTCCGAGAGCTTCAGGATGAATTCCGACATTGCCGCGTTTGTGAACGATATATTCCCCGGAGTGCTGAGGGGGAGCAGGGTGTTTGGGCTGGCAGGCTTCCCATCTTTGGACCAGGCCGGGTACAACGCGCTTGTGCCCCGCCGCCCCGCCGGGGTCCGGGATCAGATCGAGTTATTTATCAGGGAGAAAGGGAGTCACGAGCCGGGCGATCAGGAAGAGAATGGAAACGACGCTGATGCGGAGATCAGCCAGGGCGATGTCCAGGCCATGTTTGCAGCTGCCCGGATCAGGCAGATGGTCGATTCTGGAGAAACGGTGAAAGCGGTCAGGAACGGTGAACTGGAAAAGCCGATTAACTACGGCGATATCGCGATACTCCTGCGCGCTCGCTCGAGGTTACCCCTCCTCGAAGAAGCCCTCACGAGATACGGAGTGCCGTATGTCGTTTCCGCGGGAATAGGTTTCTACTCTGCACAGGAGATTTTCGACCTGACAAACTATCTGACATTTCTTCTCGACAATAACGCGGACATCGCATTGCTCGCAGTACTTCGCTCTCCTTTCTTCGGCATTTCAGAAAATGAGCTCTACGGGATGTCCCTCATGGAGGGGGAGAACCTGTTCGAAAGGCTCAATGCCTTCGCGGAATCGGGGAAGGCCGGCGATGAAGTGAAATACGCCGCGTCGGTTCTCGGCGAAGAGAACCAGCTTGCCCAGAGGCAGACGATACCGCAGTTGATAAACAGGATTCTCGAGAGGACCGGCTGGCTTGGCGCCTACCGCTTGTCGCCAACCGGGGATCAGCGGATCGCGAACCTCAGGAAACTGCTCGGGATTGCCAGGGAATTTGAAGGGCGCGGCTTCAACAGCCTGTACGATTTTGTGGAACGCATTAAATATCTCAAGGAAACGGCGCGAGAGGGACAGGCCCCGATCGAAGAAGCCGTGAACGCCGTGAACATTATGACCGTCCACGCCGCCAAGGGGCTCGAGTTTCCGGTGGTCGTCATTCCATTCTGCGACGCGACGACACGCCATGGGACAAGCATGATCATCAACGACCATGTCGGGATACTCCCGTTTGTCGGGAGTGTCATACCGCCGGCCCTCTCTCTTTACGAGGGCCTCGAGAAGGTGAGCGAGCAGTCGGAGCTTTCGAGGCTCTTTTACGTCGCGTGCACGAGGGCGATGGACAGGCTCATATTGACGACCGCCTCTAAGAAGGAGTCGCTTTCCATTAGTTCATTCACCGACATTCTCTCGAGGAGTCTCGACTTGACGGCAGCTCCTGCGGACGGTTACTTTGAATTGCCCGGAGTTAAGATCAGGGTGCATACATCGCTGCCGGATGCGGAGTTGTCGGGAGAGAGCAAGCCGCCGGCGAAAGCCGAAATGGGCGCTTTCTTCCTCGATTCCATTCCGGCCGGCATCGACGGAGAAATTTACTCCGCGACCGTTCTCCAGACTTTCCGGCTCTGTCCGACGAAATATTTTCTGAGGTATCGTCTCGGGATGCCTACGCCGGAAATCAGGCGCAGGTTCGACGAGAACGGCGAACACAATGATCTGATCCTATCGACCGTGAAGGGGCAACTTGTCCATTCGGTTCTCGAGCATGTGCTCTCTTCGAACACTACGGGCGAGGAGGCGATAGCCGCCGCCAGGCATGCCGTGTCCGCCGGTGTGGATGAAAACCTGAGCGAGGAAGAGCGATCGAAGCTAATAGCGGTTGTCGCCGGGAACGCGGCTAACGCGCTCGCGACGCTCGGTATGATCGCCGGAGACGGCAAGAAATATCTGGAACAGACGATAACCAGAAGGTTCGGCTCCGACTTCCTCACCGGGACACTCGATCTGCTGATCGAGGACGAAAAAGGGTTTCACATTTACGATTACAAAACGAACCGCCTTGACAAGTCGCAGGAAGATATTTACGCCGGCTACGAGATCCAGATGAAGCTGTATGCTTCGCTCTGCGGTAATCTGAGGCCGGATCAGAAAGAATTCGATGTGACTATCGTCTTTACACGCGAACCCGGAAAGTACCTGCGCAGGTTCTATTCGAAAGATGAGCTCTCGGATTTTGAGAAGGAACTCGGTTCATTGCTCGAGAAGATAAAAGGGATCGAGACTGAAGAAGGGGTCTTTCCGTCGTCGGAGGCGCTTCCCACTTCGTCCCCTCATTGTAACGAATGCGAGTATTTTGTCGGGGAGGGGGAAAAGGAGTGCCTGATGAATAGAGAAAGAGGAAGAAGTCAGAAGCAAGAAGCAAGAAATGAGAAGTAAGAAATAAGAAACTAGAAGTAAGAAGCAAGAAGTGAGAAGGAAAGTATCAGAGGTTGTGCCTGTGTTCCGGCGTCTCGCCTCGGGTCTCTGACGTCTCTACCTACTCACAGCAACTCTTCTTGGCCTTTTTCCTCACCGATTTCCAGATAAAAGCTCCCGCCAGAACGGCAACGACCGCCATGAACACCAACTCGCCGGTCATATAAGGCTGCCGACCTGGTAGACTACGAAAGCGACTCCCCACGCCATCACAAAACTATAGGCAAGGAAGAGGAGTGCGAACTTCTTTCCTCCTTCCCGGGCCATGACCGCGACGGTCGCCAGGCACGACGTATACAGGAGGAGGAAGATCATGAATGAAAGGGCGGATGCAGGCGTGAAGCTCGACCTGATCTCCGACCGCAAAGTCTGGTTCCCCTCGTCGGTCTGAAGAGTCCGGATGCTCGGCGTGAGGAGCGACGTGAGGCTCTCCTTCGCAGCGGTTCCGAGATCCTCCAACTGTTTTTCGAGGGCGGGGAGGAAATGAAACTCCGTGTCCTTCTTTTGCACGTCACCCGAGTAGATGGTTCCCATCGAGCTCAGGACGATCTCCCTGGCCAGGAACGCGGGGATAAGCGACGTCGAGATCCTCCAGTCCTTGATGCCTATCGGCGCCAGGACCGGCGTAATTGCCTTCCCGATGTAGGCTGCGGCGCTATCTGATTGGTTCTTGAGATTCGGGGGAGTATTGAGGAGCACCCAGATGACAACGGATGCCGCGAAAATAAGAGTGCCGGCCCTGTAGAGAAAACTCTTTACCTGTGCCCAGACTATCAGCAGGACCGTCCGCAGCCTCGGTATCCGGTAAGGGGGGAGTTCCATCACGAAGTGCGACAGCCTCCCGCGGTATGCGGTCTTTCGCAGGAAGAAAGCGGTCAGCAACCCGATCGCTATCCCCAGGAAGTAGAGCGAGAATATCACTACCGCGGGGTGCACGAAGAAAAGTACTGCGAAGAAAGAGAATACGACGAGCCGCGCCGGACAGCTCATGAACGGTATCATCGCCATCACGAGCAGCTTGTCCCGCTTATTTTCCATAGTCCTCGTTGCCATGACCGCGGGCACGTTGCAGCCGAAGCCGAGGAGGAGCGGGATCATGCCCTTGCCGTGGAGCCCGAGCTTGTGCATGAAGCGGTCCATTATGAACGCTATCCTCGGCATGTATCCGGACATTTCGAGGAGCGCGATAAGGAAATAGATCATCGCAATCAGCGGGACGAAGGTGATGACGAAGCCGACCCCGCCGACGATAGCCTGCGAGAAGAACTCCGGGAGCCATTTGCCGGCGCCGACGTTCGAGAGAAGCGACAGGATCATCGGTGAAAAGAAGTTGTCGATGAGGCCCTGCGTCCAGTTCATGAACGGTGTCGAAAAATCGAAGGAGATCTTGAACAAAAGAAACATGACGAGAAGGAAAATGAAAAAGCCGAGGATAGGGTGCAGGATGACCTTGTCGATCCTGTCGGTGATATCCCTGGCGGTGGACTTTCTCTTCCTGAAGGCCTCTTTGTAAAATCCATGGGCGAACGCGTACCGCTCGTCCTTAATGACGCTGTCTATGTCTTTCCTGAAGAACTTCTCGAGCCCGACCTTCTCCTCGTTCTGGCCGTCGCCTTCGGCGAGCATCTTAAGCAGGGTTCGCTTGTCGATTTTCCCGTCGTGCTTCCGCGCTTCCAGAATTCGAAGCGCCTCTTCGACCTTCTCGCTGTATATGACGGCTTTCGGAGCGTGGCGCCTTTCCGCGCTGTCAATGATCGCATCGAGGAGTTCCTGCACGCCGTCGCCGTTTCTGCCGTTCGTCTTGACGACGGGAACGTCCAGAAGCTCGCTGGTGTGCCTGCTGTCGACGTCGATACCGAGCTTGCGCGCTTCGTCCGACATGTTCAGCGCGATTATCATCGGTTTCTCGAACTCCAGCAGCTCGGTCGTCAGAAGGAGGTCTCGTTCCGCGTTTGTGGTCTCGATGACGTCTACGACAACGTCGGGTTTCTCGTCCGTTATGAACCGGTAGGCTATCCACTCGTCTTCCGAGATCGGTTCGAGCGTGTATATTCCCGGGAGGTCGGTAAAATGGATGTCGTATCCCTTATAAGTCAGGAACCCTTCCTTCTTCTCCACCGTCACGCCGGCCCAGTTGCCGACCTTAAGGTTCGTCTTCGCGGCGTGGTTCAGCAGGGTCGTCTTGCCGACGTTTGGGTTTCCCGCGAGCGCGACCTTGATGCTCTTCGTCATTTGACCTCGATGATCTTCGCGACGTCGGAGGTTATCACAATTCTCGAATTGCTCGTCTTCACGACGATTCCCCTGCCGAGCTTCTGCATGATCGTGATCTTCTTGCCGCGCCTCAGCCCCATCGCCTGGATCTTTTTCACGGTGTCGTTCTCGTCGGAGAAATCCACGATGTGGGCCACTTCACCGACCTTGAGGTCCTTGATCGTAGTCCTGTGGTCGGCCGGCGTTGTTACGGTTTTATCCGCTACATCCGTGCTCTCTCCCCTTCCGGGGCGTGTTCCAAAAAGTGTCATGTCGCGTTTGCAGCTCTTTCTTTATTCGCCGTTCTTGCAGTCGGGGCACAACCCGAATATCTGGTGAGAATGGCTGATGAGTGTGAATTCGAATTTCTTCGCGACAGCCTGTTGCCCCTGTTCAATGCCGTCGTCAACGAACTCCACGATTTTTCCGCATTTGACGCAGACAAGATGGTCGTGATGGGATCTGCCGAACGCCTTCTCGTATCTCGACCCGTGGTCCTTGAGGCGCGTCTTGAACACGAGCTCGCACTCTTCGAGTATATCGAGCGTGTTGTAGACAGTGGCGCGGGAGACTTTACTTCCCGTCTTCTTCAGACTCAGAAACAGTTCGTCGGCGTCGAAGTGTCCGTTCGTCGCCATAACCGCGTCCAGAACTTCAAATCGCTCAGGAGTCACGCGGTAATCCTCCTCCCGCAGGTAATTTTCGAATTTCTGCTTTGCCGTTTCCATTGCACCCTTATAGTTTGTACTAAGTCTAAATAAGTTAAGCGTTGTGGTAGTTGGTTTCAAGTCTTCAGCCTGGCGCCCGGAGGGTTGCAGGGAACCGTCTTTTGGTGGCTTGGAAAAAACTTGAGTGTGTTTGTTCTTGTTCATAAATCGATACCTATCGTTGTGCAGAAGTTGACGGCGTTAGAATTCTTCGATATTCCGAATGTGGCTCCTGAGGTAATGTCGAACCATGGGGTTGCAAACGCCACGGTCGGTCCGATTCCGGTCCCGCTCAGATCCTCATCAACAGTCTCGTCCTCATCACTCAACGTCACAAATGTCTCCACTCCGGCCCGGAATCCTTTCACGAGCTCATAGCTGATTCCGGCGCTGAACTCGGGGGTGAGCCGGACTCTTCCCCCGAATTCATATTCCGCAATCCCGTTGACGGTTCCGTTTATCCGCCCGAAGTCTTTCGAAAGGATCAGCTTCGCCTCCGCGCGATTGGGGTTATTGAAATGCCAGTCCCGTTCATATTCGAGGTAGATCATCGGGTCTACCGGAAATTCATTCGTCTGAGCGAGTTTGTAGAGAGCTTCCAGCATGAATGATTCCGCGGAAATCTTGCCCGATGGGAAATCGCGGCTGAACACCTGGTACAAACCCACCTGAAGCCTATCGGTCACTCCATATTCGAGTTCAAATTGCTGGTCGAGAGAATGCGTGTTGTCCGACAGGGACGGGGTGAAAAAGAACGAGTTGCTTTCGAGCTCGAACTCATTGGCTTCCATCGTTTCGAAAGGATATGTCCAAACATAGTATCTGTCTTGCGCCAGTCCGATCGAAAAGAAAGAGAGTAACAGGAGGAATATTATCGGTAAATGGTTGTTCATCTTTGCTCCAGGAAATTTCGAGTATTTGTTTGAGCGTGTTCTTAATCGTTATTAAGACCATGTCTAAATTACAATCCCGGGCGGGGAATGTCAAGAGACGACTTCGGAAAATTCGCTGGTGGTTTTGGGAGCCGAGTTCCGTAAATTTCTCTACGTATGAGCGAAAACGCGCTGAAGATGCTTACCCCGAATTATATCTCACAGCTCTCCAACATGGAGCTGCGGGCCAGGCTGATCGTCGAAGGGTTTCTTATCGGAATGCACCGCAGCCCGTATCACGGCTTCAGCGTGGAGTTTGCGGAACATCGCCAGTACTTCCCGGGAGACGATATCGGCAATATCGACTGGAAGGTGTACGGTCGCAGCGACAGGCTGTACATAAAGCAGTATGAGGAAGAGACGAACCTGAAAGCTTATATCCTGATCGACGCGAGCAAATCGATGGGATTCAAGCGCGACGGCAGTGTGAGCAAACTTGAGTACGCTGCCTACCTGGCCGCCGGCCTGACATATCTGATGATGAAGCAGCAGGACGCGACAGGGCTCGCGATATACGACGAATCGGTGAGGCGTTTTTACGAACCGCACCTGACATACTCGTACATGAAACTCCTGCTTACAGAACTATCCAACCTTCAGCCCAACGCGAAGACTTCGACGGCCAACGCGCTCTCGTCTCTGGCGGAGAGAATAAAAAGGCGCGGTCTGATCATCGTGATAAGCGACTTCCTCGACGACTCTAAGAGCGTCATCACGGCGCTGAAACATTTCAGGCACAGGAAAAATGAGGTGATTGCGTTCCAGGTGCTCGACGACTCGGAGCTTAGCCTCGATTTCCCGGCCGACGCGGTCTTCACGGACCTCGAGACCGGGGAGCGCATGCCTACACAGGTCTCAGCCGTGAGGTCGGCGTACAAGAAGGCTGTGAACACGTTCGTCCACGACCTCAAGAGCAGGTGTTTCGAGAACGATATTGACTACGCCCTTCTCAGCACATCGACGCCGTTCGACAAGGCTCTGACGGCTTACCTGACGCGAAGAAAGAAAATGTTTTGAAGAGGGGCGGAGTAGCAAAGGCACAGAGGCACAAAGTGAACGTGTACAGGGCGGCTGACGAGGGAGATTTGGGACGAGGGCCCCGGTAATTCTAATTCATTGAGGGAGTTGCATGGAGACAATAATTTTTGCGGCGATGGCGGTAATGGTCGTCGTCCTGGTTTACATTCTCATTCAATTCAAGAATTCGTCGGTCAGGCAGCAGCTGTCAACCGACCAGACGATGCAACTGTTCACGCTTTTTAAGTCGGATGTCGAATCCGCCGTCAAATCCGTAGCCGAGACGACGCGCGCCAACAGCGAATCGATGGCGAGCACCCTTCAGCTCGTAAGCAACTCCCTCTCGAAGAGCATGGAGGATAACCGCGCCGGCACGAACGCGCAGGTCGACCAGCTCGCCAACCAGATGTCGCAGCTCACGGCCCTTATCGGGAAACAGGTCGAGCAGCTCACAAGCTCGCTCGATCAGCGGCTCGGCCAGTCGATGGCGGCTACCGACAGCCAGGTCAGGCAGATGTCCCAGCAGATATCGGATCTATCGGGGATTGTGGGAAAACAGGTGGAAAACCTGCGTGGTTCAGTCGAACAGAGGCTCTCCAGCTTCGAAGGACAGCTTGGCGGACAGCTTTCCGAGGCCAACAAGCTGTTCTCTTCTCTTAAACAGGACTTCGGCGAGTTGAAGGAGTCAAGCAACAATATGATCGAGATAGGGAAGCAGATAAACGACCTCCAGAATATACTCAGCTCCCCGAAGCTCCGCGGCAATCTCGGCGAGACCTTACTGGAGGAACTCATCAAGCAGGTCATCCCGCAGGGGTTCTACGAGTTCCAGTACGTGTTCAGGGACGGCTCAAAGGTGGACGCGATCATCAAGACCTCGGAAAGAATTATCCCGATCGATTCCAAGTTTCCCAAGGACGAATTCCAAAGATTTGTCGAAGCGCAGAGCGATGCCGAGAAGAATCTCGCCCTGAACAGGTTTTCGAGCGTCCTCAAGAAGCAGATCGACGACATCGCGGAGAAATACATAAAGCCGGCCGAGAATACGTTCGACTTCGCGATCATGTTCATTCCGTCGGAAAGCATGTACTACGAGATGCTGATGTCCGACAACGACGAGAACAGCGCCTACCGGTACGCAATGAAAAAGCACGTAGTACCGGCGTCGCCGAACAGTTTTTACGCGTACATACAGGCGATTGCGATCGGCCTCAAGGGAATGCAGATCGAGAAAAACGCGGAGCGCGTAAGGGACCAGCTCGCGCAGCTCGAGAATTCACTGGCGAAGTTCGACGACAACTTCGAGACGCTCGGCACTCACCTGAAGAACGCGGCGAACAAGTACGGAGATTCCCATGAAGCGCTCGGCAGGTTCAGGGAAAGGCTGCAGGGGATTGCCAAGTTTGACGAGGAACCGCCGAAGATAGAATAATGGCTATTATTCTCACGCGGAATTTTGAGGGGAGCGCGGAACCCGATTTCTCCGCTGCGGTAAAACAACTCGCGCAGGAGGCGTCGGGAACGGGGGAATACAACTTCATCTACATCGTCCCGACGCGCAGGCGGGTACGTGAGCTCCAGAGAGAACTTGTAACTGATGTTACTTTCGGAAAGCTTCCCATCTACACGCTGGAACTCTTCGCGCACGAGATATTCACACTGATGTCGACCGGCAGGCGGGTGATCTCAACATCGATGCAGGGAATGATCATTAGCCAGGTGCTGTCGGGCAGGGACTTCAAGTTTTTCAGGTACGCGTCGTTCCGTCCGGGCGCGAGGAAAGGTGTCGCCCCGATCGGGACGATCAAGAAGATCGTGGATCAGATCGGTTACCTGGAAGAGAACGGGATCACTCCCGATGATTACGGCGTGATGGCATCCGTCGCCGAGCAATCGGAACGGCTCAAGCTTGAAGAGTTCCACAGAATATACGCCGATTACCAGGACCGGCTCGGCGACACGCTGGCCGACAGTTCCGGGCTGTTATCTCTGGTGAATGCAGGGCTTTCGAAGGTGCCTGAGACGCTTGACTCGATTTTTCCGCGGAAGTCGACGGTGTTCGTGGAGGGGTTCTATAATTTCAAGAAACCGGAGCTGGAGTTCCTGCGCCTCGTCTCGTCGAACAAGCGCTTCCCATTCCTTATCAAGCTGGACTGCGATGAGTCCAACGGGAATCTCTTCAGGACCATGATATCGACCTCTAGAGATCTGGCGACGAGAGGATTCAAACCGCAGACACCCGGCCGAAAGAAGGCCGCTATCCGGGAGGCCGGGCCGACTGAGTTCCTCGCCTCCTGGTTGTTTGCCGATGAGGCTCCGGCGGCGAAGCTCAATCTCAAGACGCAGATTACGGTCGCGGGGGTGCGCGATAACCTGAGAGAAGTGGAATTCGTCGCGGAGAAGATAAAGGAGATCATAAGGAACGATCCGCAGCAGAAGCTTGACAGGATCTGTGTGGCTTCGTACCTCCCCCAGAATTACTCACGGATATTCCGGGAAGTGCTCCGCAAATACCGTGTCCCGGCGAACATCACCGACAGGTACACGCTCGAAAGCAACAACGTCGTGAACGCGATACTTTCCTTCGTCGATATAAAGGTCGCCGATTACGAGCGCGTGGCGCTGATGAGGGCACTCACGAACAGCATCCCGAAGGTTTCAGACGAGTTCGGCCCGAGTCGCGCAGGAAGCGTCATTTATAATGCCGCGAGGCTTTGCAGGTTCGAGAGGGGCCTGAAGACATTCAGGGAGGCGATCGCATTCCGTCTCGATTTTCTGAGGAGGCTCGTTGAGTCGGAGCCGGACGAAAGCGCCGAACAAACGGCGAAGGAAATGGAGACGCTGAGGAGTGCCGCCAACATTCTCGACTCGGTGGAGGCAAAGCTCTCCGGGTTCAACACGGATTTATCTCCCGAAGAATTCAGGAGCCGGATCGTTGCTCTCGTTGCCCGGCTTGGGATACACGAAAACATCGTCAGGGTGAACGTGCCCGGGATGTCGACGGAGCTTGTCGAGCGGGACGCACGCGCGCTGACCGCGTTCTTCGAAGTGCTCGGCGAGGTTGTCGAGATGGAGACCGAGAGGGGAAGCGGAAGACTTCCGGTCGCCATCTGGATGGAGAACCTGAGGGCGGCGCTTTCACTTACCCGCTACAACGTCCGCCAGAAATACGGCTACGGCGTGTATGTGACATCGCTCGAAGAAATCAGGGGGCTGGAGTTCGACTATCTGTTCATCGTCGGATTGAACGAGGGTGAGCTTCCCGCGAAATACGATCCTGAGATCTTCCTCCCGCTCCGCTCGCAGGAGGAGAACCGCGAAACGGAGCCTTACCTCCAGAGACACCTGTTCTACCAGGCAGTGAGCTCGTTCCGTAAGAAGCTGTACCTTGTCTACCCGCTCCAGCGCGACGAGGTCAGGCTGGTGAAATCGTCATTCATAGATGCGGTGACGGATGTTGTGGAGTGCGAGACCACGGATGAAACCGGAGTGCAAGTCCGGAACATCTATAACGTGCACCAGCTCATCGAATCGGAGTCTGTGTTCTCGGGCGCGCGCGCGGGATTATCTGCCGATCCGCTTGTATCCGGCCTGCTGCCGCCCAACCTGGAAAGATGCAGGACCGCGGAAGATGCAAGGTACCGCGACGACAGGGAGAGTGAGTTCGCCGGGAAGTTGACGGACGCGGAATTGACCGCCAGCCTTGATGAGAAGCTCGGCAAGAGAGTCTTCTCCGCCGCGCAGCTCGAATCTCTTTCGAGATGCGGCTTCCAGTTTTTCGCGCGAAGGATTCTCCAGATTGCCGAAGTCCCGGATATCGAGACGTCGCTCAGCGCAGTGGAACGCGGGGCAGTCCTGCATAAGATACTCTACCGCTTTTACGCGGAACTTTCGAAGATGAGCCGTCTTGGGGATGCCAAAGATGAGCTGGATTTGCTGCTTTCGGTCACCGCCTTGACCTCGACGCGATGCACGTGCCCATACTTACGCAGGCTCTCGTACACGAAACGCACGATTCGTGCCGGGATGGCAAAGCCGAGGCCTTCGCTTCCACCTCCGGCGGAGAGAATGAACGTGTTAATCCCGACCACGTAGCCGTCGGCATCGACCAACGGGCCGCCGCTATTGCCGGGGTTGATGGGAGCGTCGGTTTGAATGTAAACCATCGGACGGGTCGGATCTGCCTGTCTGGCAACGGAACTTACTACGCCCATGGTCACGGAGTTCTCAAGTCCTTCAGGACTGCCGAGTGCAAACACTAGCTGTCCTTGATGTACCGGCCGGCGGCTGCCCAGCGAAAGTGTAGGCAGACCGGTCTGATCAATCTTGAGCAGGGCAAGGTCAGTCTCCTTGTGCACACCGATGAGCCGTGCCTCCACGATTCGCTGTTTGCCCACGGGCAAAATCTGGTCGGGAAAGTCCACCGGCGGCATGGGCAGAGCCACGTGGATGCGCTGCGCCCCCTCGACCACGTGAGCGTTGGTGATAATGTAGCCGTCCGAGTCCACGATCACTCCTGAACCGATCGCATGTTCGCGGGTTACGAGCGCGGTTTGACCGTGATTGTTCTCTTGCAGAGTCCCATAGCCGGTGACCAGAATTTGAACCACCGCAGGGGAAATCCGGGCGGTGAGCCGCTCGATCGCGGAATCAAGTTGCTGCAGCACCGCTGGCGGTTCCGCCGGCCCGGTTCTGATCTCCTTTGCTTTGTCAAGATCCGGCTGCGCCATGCCATCACCGGCAGCGACTGCGGCCGCCGTGGCTGTGGGTTGCGCAAAGCTCGGCACTACAAACCACAGCGAGCACAAGCATGCAACCAGACTAAGAAGCGAGACGCGGAATTGGCCTTTCCACCCGCAAGCTGGGAAGAGCATAGCGATACACTCCTGGGACTTATCTCTATCGAGTCATGACCAGGATTTATGATCGCGCCGGAATCGAATAAAAGCGAGTTCTTCTCGGTACCGCCTTGCGATGGGCCCGAATGGCGGGCAAGTCCGAAGCAGTTGGGAACGCAACCCGGCCATCACGCAGCAAACGCCCCTACCTGAGCTGTTGCCCGGTTGGCAGAGGCAGCTGCTTGCCCGCGTGGTCACTTTCGTAACCCTTATCCCCCTGACCCAAGTTTAATACCCTAACCGGCAGAGATATGATGGTCACAGATGGAGAGAGATCCAGTACTCTGAGAATCTTGCAGTGAGGTTGGCGCGAGTTCGTGTCAAATCAAAATAAGCCGGGACTCTATGTCGCCTGGAAGACGGTGACGTATCGCAGCGTGATCATGGCGCTGCTGGGCGCGGGGGTGATTTTTGGCGTGATCATGTATGCGGCGTTTCCGAAATTCACCGACTCGACGGTGAAGGCGGCGGGGCGTCTCACGTCGATGTTCCTGGAACGAGTTGCGGGCCTTGCGCCTCCGCTGAAGGGACCGTCGCCCGCGGTTTCGCAGCAGGCGCACTTCACGGCGCTCGATGGCACGATCAAGGTAAGGAAAAGCGATGGCAATAGTTGGATCAACGCCGACTACAATGTGCCGCTCGAAAAAGGCGACGTGGTGCAGACCGGCGCGGAGGGCATGGCCAAGATCGTTTTCAACGACGGCACCAATTACACCGTGAAACAGGATTCGTTGATCGTGATCGAAGAAAACTCGGCCAACGATCAGCAACAGACCAGCGTGTCGGTGGCGGTGACGACCGGCACGGTGGACCTGACGACCGCGACCTATGTGCAGGGATCGAAGTCGCAGGTGATTGTGGCGGGCGCGAAGGCTTCGCTGGCTCCGGATTCGGCGGCCATGGTGCACAATAATCCCAAAGGCGATCAGCATGAAATCCTGGTGAAAAAGGGCAGCGGCGAAATCGAGCGGAATGGAGAAGCGGTTCACCTGACGAGCTGGGAGAAGGTGAGTTTCCAAAGCGAATCGAAGACCATGGAACGGGCCACGGAAATCGGTCCGCCGACGCCCATTAGCCCGGGAAACATGATGCCGGTGTTCATCAACGAGGGGGAGAAGTCGAAGGAAGTGGAGTTTGCCTGGACGCCGATGGCAAATGCGGTCGGATATCGGCTGCGGATTTCGCATAACCCCTATTTTTCGTCGCTATTGCTGGACCGTAAGGTGGAGACGCCGAGTGTCGTGGTGACCGGCCTCCCCGCCGGCGCTTACTATTGGTCGATACAGTCCTACACTGCGGCGGGCAAGGCATCGGTAGAGAGCGAAAAGAATCGTTTTACGCTCATCGTCAAGAGCAAGGAAAAAATCGACCTGGCGCTCGACCTCGATCCTCTGGTGCAGCACGGGCACGTGATCGAGGTGACGGGCAAGACGGAGGCGGGAGCGCGCGTCATGGTGAACGGCAGGGAAGTGCCGATCGTCGGCGACGACGGTACCTTCCACTATTTCACGCCACCCCTG
>CAWEBD010000169.1:0-15962 GCA_963806435.1 uncultured Bacteroidota bacterium | reverse complement strand
ATAATTCGCCTGAAACCGCTGAAGCAATCGCTAAAGCTAGCGAAGCCAGAGTAAAACAATACGTAACTAGCTCTAAATCATCACGTGGTAAAGGTTGTGGGGGATAAGTCCTTTTAAAGATATCATTACTGAGAACTTATACCTAGACTGGATGAATTCATGCAGGAAGTTGTTAAGAATAGGCTAGATGAACTACTTGATAGAGAGATATTTACTACACTGGAAGAAGCTAAGTTCTCATGCATCTAGGTTTGCCTCCGTGTTATAATATTTCTATTGCTGATAAAGAGAATAAACCTCAACCATTGCCGAAATTACCCCCTAAGCCAAAGCCAGATGCCGAATTACGTGAAGAAGTGCCTCCTAAACATAAATAAATGTATAAACCAATATACCTATAGAGGCTACTTCAAGTAGAGGCTACTTCAAGGCTTAGGCATATATAAGCTACTCTTAAAGCGTATGCTTTGATACGCAAATATTTTTTGTTGTGCGAAATCGTATCAGCTACACATTGACCTACCCACAAAGTAAGTGCTTCATCCCCATATTCTCCCGACTCCATATTTTTATAAAAAACGGATAGAGTGGGTGAATATTCCCACTTCCTTAACCATAAGAGCTATGATAGTGGAAACAGCAACCAGTAAGAAAAATACCAAACAGGCTATAAAGACATATTGCTATAATTTTGTGAATTGTAGTTTATTCACCAAAAGAAGGCTAAAGGCAACTGCCGAAAAACCCAATACTTGAACTGCTAGGCTATCAAAATGGCGTCTACTGTCATACTGTTCATTTGCCTGTCTAATAGCTTCATCGTGATATAATATATCTCCGTTCATTTATCGATCCTCCTTACATCTAATCCATTTAATCCATTTAATCCATTCCTTTGAAATAAGAATTATAGCACTTTTTGTTCACCACACGAAGAGGCATAAGAACCGAAGAAGCTAAGGTCTTGACAAACCGGTGGCGGAGAGAATATAATCACGTCCGACCGCACAGTGCCAAGAATTACCTACCGCCAGCACCGGAGGCTATTTTAACCGGGACTACGAGGTAACGAGTGGTAGCGTCACTGGGGGCGGGTCACCGTTATATGACAGGAGACACAATAGTTGTCGATGGAGGTGTGATGCTATATTAATATTAACGTGATTATGGGTTGATGAATCTATTTCTTAAACCAGTGTAAGAATATAAAAATCAGGAGGGAAACAATGGGTGATATTCAAGAGTTACACAGGAATGGAATGGCCTTATCGAGTAGACTACGATAAAACAAACGAAATTCAAACTGATATTTTAATCGTCGGAGGAGGTATTGCCGGAACCTTTGCTGCCATGGCCGCGGCAAACCGGGGATTAAAAGTAGCTATTATCGATAAAGCAGATATTGTTCGTAGTGGCTGTGCCGGTTCCGGCGTAGACCACTGGATCAGCCGTAGCCCGCTTTCGACTGAAACTCCGGAGGAGTTTTCCGAAACATTAAGGTGGGGTGCAGGACATGGGAAATATGAAGTTATGTCCCTGATTATATATACAAGCCATGGAAGGTTATGATGCCCTCATGGAACTGGAAAAGATAGGCTTGCCCATCAGGGACTATAAAGATGAATTCAAGGGAGCTCCCTTCAGAGACGATAAAACAAAATTAATGTTTGCCTACGATTACCAGAGGAGAATCTGCATCCGTCTGCGCGGTGGAGCTCAAATGAAACCGCTGTTAAAAGCCGAGTGCGAACGGTTGGGAGTGCAGCTATTCCAATTTATGATGGTAACCTCACTGCTCAATGAAGGCGGCAAACCGGGCAACCGTATAATCGGAGCGACGGCTGTCAATGCCCGAACCGGGGAGTTTTACGTTTTTAATGCCAAGGCTGTCATCATCGCCACAGGCGCGTCACCGGGGCTCTGGGTATTCAGTACGGAACTGAACGGTAGTGCTTCAAACTTTTTTGATCCAAACGAGACGGGAGAAGGCCAGGCTGCCGGACTTAGAGCCGGTGCTCAATTTATGAATATGGAGGGTAATACTGCTTGGTTTAACTCCGCAGGCGGATTTACCAGACCTCCATACGGCACGGGAGACACGCATAATACCTGGTATGCCTGTCCCATAGTCGACGCTCAGGGTAAGCATATCCCCTTCGTCGATAATAACGGCAAGGAGCTTACCCTGGAAGAATGCTACCGGCCTGGTCCTGGTGCTGCTCCTCATGGTCCTTATCACAATCTTGAATACCACCTGACTCCTAAATTAATTGAGGGTATCAAAACCGGTGAGTACAAGCTGCCGCTGTATGCTGATTTGCCCAGTATGCCGCCACTTGAGAGACGGGCATTGTGGGGGCTCATGATTGGTAATGAAGGTAAGACCAATTATAGCGTGTATAAAATGTACAATAGATATGGCTTCGACCCTGACAAGGACATGATACAGGTTACGATGCTGCCTATCGAATTTTATCCCGGTCCTGTGCCGTTTTGGGCAGGTTTTGGTTATCCCATGTGGCGTGCTCCAGACGGTGATGACTGCATCATGGTTACGGATTGGAACCTTAAATCCAACCTGGATGGTTTATATGGAGCAGGAATATTTGTAGGAACCAAGTTCTGTGCCGGTGCCGCATCGCATGGCAGATATGCGGGCAGAAACGCCGCGAAATACGCTAAGACAGTAAACCTTCTTCCTGTTGATGCTAAGCAGGTAAAGGCAGAAAGAGAGAGGGTATACGCCCCGGTAAAGCGTGATAGCGGCATAGGCTGGAAAGAACTAAAGGCCGGGTTAGCCCGTATTATGCAAGACTATTGTAGTTCGTCAAAATCAGAGTCTGTACTTTAACCAGGGTCTGGAATGGTTTAAGAGCGTCAGGGAAAACGAAGCCTTAGACCTCTATGCCCGTAATCCTCATGAACTGCAGCGTGCTCTGGAATGTTGGACTCATATTGAAGTTGGTGAAGCGATTCTACACGCTTCGCTGGCGAGAAAAGCTAATTGTCCGGAAATGGATTTCCAACGCCTTGACGCTGTAGATAATAGCAAGGGGGAATGGGACAAGTATATTACGATTACGCTGGATGAACGGAAAACCGAAAATCGGGGAGTTACCCCTTAATTACTGGGCAAAAAGTCCCTATGCACCCACGTTAAAGGAAAACTATCAGAAGAATAGTGCTCTCTAATCTTGCTGAAAGAATTAAGAAAGGAGTAAATGACGATGGCATATAATAAACCCAAGTCTAGTCCCGAATCCGATGACCCCCAGTACCTGCATCATTTTTGATGAAACCATTTGTGACGGTTGTAACAAATGCATCGATTATTGCCGGAGAGATTGTTTAATGCCCAATCCAGACGCCGGGGAAACCACCCATTTTAGTTTACCCTGATGAATGCTGGTTTGCCGGTTGCTGTGCGGCTGCCTGTCCGAAAGATCCGCCTGGTGCTAGAATGGAACATCCCCTCAACCAGACAGTAGCCTGGAAACGCAAGGAAACCGGTGAGATTTTCCGGCCTGGATTGAAAAAACACCCGGCACCCAATAAAAGACCGGCTGTCGGTTAATAAGCCACTACTCAACATTAGATTGCAAGCAAATTTATTATGTGATATCCCGAGGCAAATGCCTCGGGATATCACAGTTATTAAAGGAGGATTAATTATGGATGCGGATACAAGTTAAGGAATTAGTTGAGTCGGTATTTTCTTTTGACTATGTGGGGGACTCGATGATGGCTGTCAGGAAAAACCTTGACGCCGAAGAACCACAGAAGGTTTTGATTAAAGAATTGACAGCGGCAGCTCTTTCTAAGGCTGGTGATAATTCGCCTGAAGCCGCTGGAGCGATTGCTAAAGCTAGCGAAGACAGAGTAAAACAATACGTAACCAGCTCTAAATCCTCACGTGGTAAAGGTTGTGGGGGATAAGTCATTTTAAAGATATCATTACTGAGAACTTATGCCTATACGGGATGAATTCATGCAGGAAGTTGTTAAGAATAAGCTAATAGAAATTTTTAATGAGCGGGTTGCTTTCAATAAAATAGAGCGTTTCCTTTACTCATCTGATCTGGGGAATTTGCCTACGATTATCGCAAGCCGTATCCATACATTGCCCGATGCGGTGGTACAACCTAATAACAGTGACGAATTGGTCGATCTTATTGACCTGGCAGTACAAAATCGAATCCCTTTAACACCAAGGGGCGGTGCAAGTGCCGGCTATGGTGGAGCCGTTCCGACAAAAGGGGGAATTGTCGTAGATTTTTCCAGGATGGACCAGATTATTAGAATTGATAAAGAAAATAAAACAGTCACCGTGGAGCCGGGTATCACTTTAGATGAGCTGGACAGGGAACTCCGTAAGAATGGATTATCGCTGAGAATTTATCCGGGTAGTGCTATAAGTGCAACGATAGCAGGATGGTTTGCTAACGGCGGCGGTATTGGTATAGGCAGTTTTGAGTATGGTTATCTAAAAGATAACATAGTTGAATTAATACTCGTCACACCGCAGGGTTTTATAACAATCAGGAAAGAAAACCTTGATGGTGTTGAAGGCAAGGCAGGAACTACAGGTTTTATCACGACCATAACTCTTGCGGTCAGAGAGAATGTAATTGATATTCCGATGTCCGCGGCATTTTCCACTGTCGAAGATATGGCGAAAGTATTCGCCGAGGTAAGAGAGCAAAAGCTACAAATATGGGAAGTCAGTTACAAGGACCCTAATAATATCCGGTGGTCTGCCCAAGCAGTAGCAAACCAAGCAAGCAAGGGACCAGTTATCAAGCATGAACATAAAGAGCCCCAATTCCCGGAAAATAAATATATTGCTACCTTCGTCTATCCGGAAAGCCGCAAGAGCAAGATAGAACCTGAATTAATCAGGATTATTAAGGCGGCAGGCGGAGAAGTACTAAGTCGTGAACTGGCCGATTTACGAGTGGTCGCAAAAATTCTATTCTATGCGTTTAAAGGCCTCAGGACCTTCCGTGATTCCCTCTGAGGTGGTTATTCCGACGGATAAATTGCCGGAATTTGTCAGCAACGTAAGTAAAAAACTTAAAAACGTAGCGTTTTCAGGAACATTAGTTGCAGCCGGTAAAGAAACTGCTTTAATGGAATTTCTTCTCGATGATGAGAGACGATCAGGATACCCCCTTGCTTTTGTAAACAGTTTCGTCCCCATCAATGAAGCGGAGAAGCTGGGAGTGAGTTCACGTACGAAACGAAAGCCGAAGAATTCCGAATCACCAGGTTCAAAAAGGAAGCCGGTTTCAAAAAGATATGCCGGTCGAACGACAGGCCTTCCGTTTGCCTGATTGCCGGCGGGGAAATCGAAATTGTCTGGAGTCACGCAGGCATGGATTACCTGCATAGCTTCTCAAAAGGAGAGTCCTTTTTTATCCCCGCTTTTCTTTCGGAATACAGAATGTCCTCGATCGGTGAGACCGATTTCTTCAACGTGGAAATACCCTGACCGCAGCTTCTTCCTGCGCCTGAATCCGGCGGAGTTGCCTCGTCCCGGACATGGCGAGTCGCAGTAAGAATTCGGACAAATTATCGGATTGAAGAATAAATCATCAAAGGGAGTCGTGACAATGGAAAGAACTACTCATTCAATCAATAGTCTGACCGACGCTGTCAGGACATTGCTCGCGGCTGTTGCCATAGCGGCGACATTGTCTACCGCAGCTCACGCGCAGAAATTCAAGGACCTCGCCCTGACACCGCCGATGGGATGGAACAGCTGGAACAAATTCGGGCCGAACGTGAACGAGCAGATGATACGAGAAATGGCGGACGCCATGGTTTCGTCAGGGATGAAAGCGGCCGGTTATGAGTTCATAAATATCGACGACACGTGGGAGGGTTACCGTGACAGTCTCGGGTTCATCCATCCCGATTCCACGCGCTTCCCGCACGGTATGAAGGCTCTCGCCGACTACGTTCACTCAAAGGGATTGAAGCTCGGTATATATTCCGACTGCGGCGACAAAACCTGTGCGGGCCGGATCGGCAGCCGGGGACACGAGTACCAGGATGCGCTTTCATACGCGAAGTGGGGAATTGATTACCTGAAATATGACTGGTGCAATACGGAAGGAATGAATCCGGTCGGAGCCTATACTACCATGCGGGACGCTCTATATGCGACCGGGAGACCGATCGTGTTCAGCATCTGCGAATGGGGATCCAGTAAGCCGTGGCTCTGGGCTGAGAACGTCGGCAACCTGTGGCGAACGACAGGCGACATCAGCGCGAATTTCGATCATAATATAGATCATGGAACATGGACTCAGTTGAGCGTGATGTCTATCCTGGACCTTCAGAACGGTCTGAGGAAATACGCCGGACCGGGTTACTGGAACGATCCCGACATGCTGGAGGTTGGAAACGGAATGACGAACAACGAGGACCGCACGCACTTCTCGATGTGGTGCATGCTCGCGGCGCCGCTAATCGCTGGAAACGATCTGAGAGACATGACGCCGGAGACGAAGGAAATCCTGGAGAACAAAGAAGTCATAGACGTCGACCAGGACTCGCTCGGCATAGAGGGCTTCAGGTATTCATCGGCCGATAGCATTGAAATCTGGTTCAAACCGCTTGAAAGAGGTGACTGGGCAATGTGTTTCCTGAATCGGAGTCTCGCCACGAAGAAAGTCGGTTTCGATTTTAATAAGGAAAGTGTTTCAGACAACTTGTCGGGCAGGAATGCTGATTTCTCGAACACCGTCTACACTCTCCGAAATCTCTGGTCAAAGACGGACATCGGAAGGACAAAACAACCTTTTGAGGCATCCGTTCCCGGACATGACGTACTGATGCTCAGGCTGATTAAGAGGTGATTGAGAAGGAACTCGAGCTTGTCTGACGTCGAGAATACTTCTACTTTTGCGGATGCAATATTGTCAATTAAATATTCCTGGAGGTAGCGTCAAATGAAAAGAGTCGCCACGGTTTTTGTATTGATGGGCGTGCTGTCTTTCTCGGCGTTCGCCGAGAAGCCGTACCGTCTCACTAAGAACGGCGTCGTAGTTTCGGTGACGGATACTGTCCTGAACGGCGCGAAGCTCGTCCGCGTGGAACCGGTCACCGACAGGATCATCCGGGTGACGGCGATTAACGCCAAAACCTTTCCTACAGTGCAGAGCCTGATGATAGACGAAACTAAACTTCCTCCGGTCAAGTGGAGCGCGGTGGAGTCCGGCGGAGTCGTTGTGTTGAAAACGACCATGCTACAAGTCAGGATCTCGACGAGGACAGGGGCACTTGTGTTTTGCGACGCGGAAGGCAACCCGATCCTTACGGAATTGAAAGACGGCGGCAAGATGATCGAGCCCGTCACTCTCGAAGGGAAGCCGCTCTTCAGGCTCCGCGACCAGTTCGAGTCTCCTTCCGACGAAGCATTCTACGGGCTTGGTCAGCAGCAGGAAGGACTGTTCAATTACAAAGGACAGGACGTGGACCTGTACCAGTACAACACAAAGATCTCCATCCCTTTCGTCGTATCGAACAGAAATTATGGAATATTATGGGATAACTACTCCCGCTCGAAATTTGGCGACATAAGGGATTTCGGCAATCTTTCGCCCGCATTCAAGCTCTTCGGCGCGGATGGTAAGAGAAGGCGGGACTGACCGCGACGTACACGAGGGAAGCTGATACATCGAAAATAGAAGTCGTAAGGGAAGAGTCGCAGATAGATTACGAATTCACTCCTGATCTGAAGAAGCTCCCGCAAGGCTATTCTCTCGCGGGCGGCGAGGTGATATGGAACGGCTCAATCCAGCCGGATTCGACCGGTCTGTACAAGTTCCGCCTCTATTCCGCCGGGCACTGCAAAATGTGGATCGACAACAAGCTGATCGTGAACCGCTGGAGGCAATCGTGGAACGCCTTCGTTCACCTGTTCGACCTGCAGCTCGAAAAGGGACGGAAGTACGCTATCCGGATCGAGTGGATCCCCGACGGCGGCGAATCATATATCTCACTCAAAGTGAAGACCCCCGTCAGCCCGGAAGAGCAGAATAACCTGTCGATATATTCGGAGTACGGCCACCAGCTGGACTACTATTTCATCGACGGCAACAGTATCGGTGACGTTATAAGCGGCTACAGGGAGCTGACGGGCAAAGCGCTCATACCTCCGAAGTGGGCTCTTGGATTCTGGCAGAGCAGGGAACGCTATCGCACCCAGGATGAGCTCCTCCAGGTCGCCAAGGAATACCGGAAGCTGAAGATACCTTTCGATAACATCGTTCAGGACTGGTTCTACTGGCCCGAAAGCGAATGGGGAAGCATGGAATTCGACAGCACGCGTTACCCGAATCCCGAAGCAATGGTCGACGAAGTCCATAAGCTGCACGAGCATATCATGATTTCAGTCTGGGCTAAGTTCTACAAAGGCATCACGAACTTCGACAGGTTGATGGACAAGGGCTATTTGTACATGGGAAATCTGGAGATGCAGAACAGGGACTGGGTCGGCAAGGGCTACCTTTCCACGTTCTACGATCCGTTCAATCCGGGGGCGAGGAAGATGTTCTGGAAAATGGTTGACGAGAAGCTCTACCCGCTCGGCTTCGATGCCTGGTGGCTCGATTCGGACGAGCCCGACATGCAATCGAATCTTCCGATGTCGAGCCGCAAGTATCAGATGGACCCGACATATCTCGGCCCCGGCGCCGAGTACTTCGACGCGTTTCCTCTGGAGCACTGCAAGGGTTTTTACAAAGGCTTGATGTCGGCGAATCCTAACAAACGAGTGTTCATTCTCAGCCGTTCGGCTTACGCGGGATCTCAGCGGTACGGCGCGGCGGTGTGGAGCGGAGACGTAGCCTCGACCTGGCAGGACCTGAAGGGCCAGCTCCCCGCGGGGCTCAACTATTCGATGTCCGGTCTTCCTTACTGGACGTTTGACATAGGCGGTTTTGCGGTCCCGAACAAGTTCATAAACGCTGAGGGTGCCGCGCTCGAAGAGTGGCGGGAATTGCTGACGAGGTGGTATGAGTTCGGCGCGTTCTGTCCGCTCTACCGGTCCCACGGCCAGTTTCCATACCGCGAGATATTTAACGTGGCCCCGGAAGGGAGCCCGCAGTATGACGCTATGGTCGGGGTGACGAAACTCCGCTACCGCCTCATGCCATACATCTATTCTCTCGCGGGGATGACGTATTTCAGGAACTATGCTATCATGCGCGCGCTCGTAATGGATTTCGAGTCCGACAAGAACGTGGAGAACATGAGCGATGAATACATGTTCGGACCCGCCTTTCTGGTGGCGCCCGTCACGACTTACAAAGCGCGCACGAAAGAAGTGTATCTTCCGGCCGGCAGCGGGTGGTACGATTTCTATACCGGCAAATATCTCAAGGGCGGCGAGAAGATAAATACCGAGGCGCCGCTTGGCGAGATACCGCTGTTTGTCCGTGAGGGCTCGATAATTCCTACCGGACCGGAGATTCAATATGCGGAAGAAAAGACCAATGGCGGGATCACGCTGCATGTTTATGCCGGAAAGGACGGACGCTTCACACTCTACGAGGATGAGAACAATAACAACGACTATCAAAAGGGGATTTATTCCACCGTCGAGTTCAAATGGGATCAGGCGAATCAGACTCTGACGATTGGAAAACGTCGCGGCGAATTCCCCGGCATGGTCAAAGACAGGACGTTTAATGTTGTCGTTGTGTCTCCGGAACACGCAACGGGCTTCGATGCGGCCCCGGCCACGGAGAAGAGCTTGAAGTACGATGGAAGTGAAAAGGTAGTCACCTTCTAGGAATCTGGTGCCCCCGTCTCGGCTCAGACCGACGGGACGGGCGGCTCCGCCTCATTATGCAGCCCAAGACTGGAACGAGAACTCCCGGGGAAGTCGTCCGACCACGCGAGAAAATACGCGCGGGATCCGCCCGCAACTCAATCCAGCGATCGCGATTTTTCAAGGATTCCTGCCATTTGGGCTACTTGATAACTGCCCGATTCCTTGGATTTCGGGAGATTTCTTCCTATAATCATACCCAGAACTACCCAGAGGTATGGTCTTGAAAAGCAAAATTAGAATCGAGCTTGCGGGGAGGTCATCCGTCCCCAAGTATCGCCAGATCATAGACTCGATTGAGCGGTCGCTTCGCAACGGCGAACTTATTAACGGCGACCGCATTCCTTCTCTCAATGAACTCTGCAAGGAGCACGGCCTGTCGCAGGACACTGTACTCGTTGCTTATAATGAGTTGAAGACGAGGGGGATTATCACATCCACTGTGGGAAAAGGGTATTACGTACTCAATAACCAGATCGACACGCCGCACAAAGTCTTTCTTCTCTTCGATAAGCTGACCGCATACAAGGAAACTCTGTACGATTCATTCAAAGACGCCTTTAAAGGAAAAGGTACAGAACAGATTTTCTTTCATTATAACAATCCGCAGGTCTTCAGGACCCTCATCGACGGGGCACGGGGACAGTTCACCGAATATATCATCATGCCGATAGCGGACGAGGCAGCCCTTGAAGCGCTGAAGCTTCTCGACGGGAGCAGGATATATATTCTCGACCAGGGACGTTCGCGCTTCGGAAATGAGTATCCGGGAGTCTATCAGAATTTTGAACAGGATATTCGCAACGCGTTTGCCAAAAATGCGGACCTGCTCGACAAGTACTCGAAGATAATACTCCTGATCAGGCAGCAGAAGGGACATTACGGGGAGATCGTCACGGGGCTGAAGAACTACTGCAGGCAGCACTCGATCGAGATGTCCACCGTCTGCAACGCCGAGTCGATCGTACTGCAGGAACGGGAGGCATATGTGGTGGTAGACGACCGCGACCTTATCACGCTCGTAAAGAAAGCGGCCGAGTCGAAGATGAGACTCGGTGTCGACATCGGTGTGATTTCATACAACGAGTCGCCGCTTAAGGAAGTGATCGACAAAGGAATAACGACTGTCTCGACCGACTTCGCGCAGATGGGGCGGTCAATGGCACAGCTGATAATCGACGGCGGAAAAGAACAGCTTGACAATCCTTTTGTGATGATAAGGCGAAAATCGATATGAACAGCAGCCAAACCGGTTCTCCGCTCATAGTCCGCGATCCCGCGCTGACCGTGCAACTCGAGTCATGGAAGCTCATAGGAGAAGGCGTTACCCTGAGTGAGAAGAAATTGAAAGACTTGAAAGGTCTTTTCGCCGACGAGGAGGCGCGCCGGCTCATGGATCCAGAGGCGAATGTGTACAGAGTGCAGTCCTACATGCCGGTCGCGGAAGGTACACCTGGCGGGTTATTCTTCGGCAATACAACGGTGCAACCCGGCAAAGTACGGGATGAATACTTTATGACGCGCGGCCATATCCACTCGAAAGCCCGGACGGCGGAATACTATTGGGGGATAAAGGGGGAAGGGGTTCTCATCCTTATGGACGTGAACCGCGTGACGTGGGCCGAGAGAGTGTTTCCCGGAAGCCTGCACTATATTGCCGGAGACGTCGCTCACCGACTTGCCAACTCCGGACTCGTTCCGTTTACTATCGGCGCGTGCTGGTATTCCGACGCGGGGCACAATTATGATGAGATAGAGAGGAACGGCTTTTCTGCCAGACTCGTCGAAGTCCGGGGCGTTCCAAAACTAATCGATAGCAGAGTATGAGCACGAAGGCGATAGCCCTTGACCTGGGCGGGACGCGGATCAAGATCGGAATAATCGATGGCGGAACTTTGATCGCGGACTCCATCATCGATGCCTTTTCCGGCGGCGGGCTTGTCCGCAGGCTGCAGGCCATTGAATCGGAAATATCGGCCCTCCTTACCAAATCAGCAGTTCAGGTCGGGAGTGTCGGCGGAATCGGCATATCCATACCGGGAATCGTCGATTCGAGTGAGATGAGACTGCTCTCGGTAAACGAGAAATACGCAGACGCCGTAGGCTTCGATTTCGCGGGGTGGGCGAGGAAAAAATGGGGCTTGCCGTTGGTACTGGAGAACGACGCCCGGTCCGCGCTGATCGGCGAATGGCAGTACGGTGCCGGAAGAGGGTGCGACAACCTTGTTATGGTAACCCTCGGCACCGGTATCGGAGGGGCCGCGATCATGGGAGGGGAGGTACTCCGCGGAAAACATTTCCAGGCCGGAATTCTCCCGGGTCATTTCACGGTCAACATCCACGGGACCGAGTGCAACTGCGGCAACATAGGTTGTGTCGAATCGGAAGCCTCTTCGTGGCGCCTCCCCGATCTGGCCTCGCGCCACTCTCTCTTCGCCTCCAGCGCGCTTTCCAGGTCCAAAGCGATAGACTACAAAGAGCTTTTCGAGTTGGCCGACAAAGGTGACCGTCTTTCGCTTGAGCTTGTCGAACACAGCCTCGAAGCGTGGAGCGCCTGCGTGGTAAATCTTATCCATGCTTATGACCCCGAGCTTGCGGTAATCGGCGGCGGCATCATGAGGAACGCCTCGCGCATACTTCCTGAGATTACTTCAAGAGTCGAGAAACATGCCTGGACGCCGTGGGGCAAGATTAAGATCGTTCCAGCCCAACAAACGGATTTCGCGGCGCTTCTGGGTGTAAGCTACATTCTCAGCAAGCATCCTACCGCTAAATAAATATGAATAAAAAAGTTGAGACGATGAGTAATTTTACGAGATTCCCGTTCGTGGAAATAGATGGAGACTCCGTGGTTTTGGAAGGCTGGGAAGATATCTCGGCCGAGATCCTGAACCGTTTGTCCACCCTTAAAGGCGAGAGAAAAACCGTCGTCGTCGAATTCTACCAGGGGGTGCTGGAGGAAGATGTGACACTTGGTTTGACCAGCACAATAGCACCCGACCTGGTCATTCTGTCGAAGGACTGCATGTGGCCCGAAGATAAAATAAAGGATATTGTTTACCCTGACGTTACCGATGACAGGATTTTCGGGTATATGACGGACCTTGAGATGGGCGCGTATTTTGAGCCGGCCAGGGTTGAGCAGGCCCGAAAAAAGATATCGTCCGTTGAGACTGGAGTTGTGCTCGTCATCGGCACGGGAGCATCGTTCGTCGCGGATCAATACGACATTCTTGTGTACGCGGATATGGCCAGGTGGGAGATCCAGCTTCGCATGAGGGAACATCTCGTGGACAACATCGGCGTTGACAACAAGGACATCGAGGACTGGATGCTCCTATACAAGCAAGCCTACTTCGTCGACTGGCGGGTATGCGATCGACTCAAGAAGAAGCTGATGCCGCGATGGGATTATGTCCTCGACACGAACAACCGGGATTACCCTAAGATGATCGCAGGAGAATCGGTGACGGCGGGATTGAGACACGCTCTGACACGCCCGTTCAGCGTCGTGCCGTTCTTCGACCCGGGCCCGTGGGGCGGACAATGGATGAAAGAACATTGTGGCCTTGACCCGGATGTCGAAAACTACGCATGGTGCTTCAACTGCGTCCCGGAAGAGAACAGCCTATTGCTAAAATTCGGCGAGGCGATTTTAGAAATACCCTCGATCAACCTGGTATTTCAAGACGCGCGGAGCCTGCTCGGAGACGACGTTTACGCGCGCTTCGGTGAGGAATTTCCCATCCGTTTCGATTATCTCGACACATTTGATGGCGGTAATCTCAGTCTTCAGGTTCACCCGCTGACGGAATACATACGGGAGAATTTCGGTGTCCAATATACGCAGGACGAAAGCTACTACATGATGGATGCGAAGCCTGGAGCCTTTGTGTACCTGGGCCTAAGGGAGGGAGTCGATTCGGATCAGATGATAAGGGAGCTTGAAGCCGCTCAGAAAAACGGGGCGGAGTTCGACGCCGAAAAACATGTTCAGAAATGGCCTGTGAAGAAACACGATCATTTCCTCATACCCGCCGGCACTGTACACTGCTCGGGAAAAGACAGCATGGTGCTTGAGATAAGCGCCACCCCCTACATATTCACCTTCAAGCTGTGGGACTGGGGAAGGCTCGGCCTCGACGGGAGACCTCGTCCGATAAACATCGAGCACGGTAAGAACGTGATACAATGGGATCGTACTACGGCATGGACGAAGGAAAACCTTGTTAACCGCATCGAAACGGTCTCGGAAGGAGAAGGCTGGAAAGAGGAGCGGACGGGTCTGCACGAGTTGGAATTTATCGAGACCCGGCGCCATTGGTTCAGCAGGCCGGTCCTTCACAATACTAACGGGAGCGTGAACGTCCTTAACCTCGTCGAAGGCGACGAAGCCGTCGTCGAAAGCCCCTCGGGCAAGTTCGCTCCTTTCGTGGTTCATTATGCCGAAACCTTCATAGTCCCGGGCTCGGTCGGAGATTATACAATTCGACCCCACGGGAAGAGTGAAGGAAAAAAGTGCGCGACCTTGAAGGCGTACGTTCGCAGCAAACCGTAGTACAGGGTAACAAAAAGGATGGACAGACACGATGAAAGAAAGGAATAACGTATTTCTCATCCTCGCATCCGCGGTCGCCGCGCTCGGGGGTTTACTCTTTGGGTTCGACACGGCGGTGATATCCGGCACGACGCCATTCATACAACCGTACTTTCACCTCAACGACGTGGGGCTCGGCTGGACGGTTAGCAGCCTACTCATAGGTTGCATCGTCGGAGTAACACTTTCGGGAAGGCCGGGCGACCTCTTCGGAAGAAGGAATACGCTGCGTGTAGCGGCCCTTGTCTTTCTGGTCTCGGCGATCGGCTCCGCCCTTGCCGCGAAGCTGTGGATATTCGTGACTTTCAGGTTTTTCGGCGGCATCGCAGTCGGGACTGTCTCGATGCTCTCGCCGATGTACATCTCCGAGATCGCGCCGGGTCCGAGGCGTGGCGCGCTCGTTTCCCTCAACCAGCTCGCGATAGTAATCGGGATTCTGATCGCCTTCTTCTCAAACTATCTCCTCGTCGGCTCCGGTCCCGATAACTGGCGATGGATGCTGTCGGTAATGGGGCTCCCCGCGCTGTTTTTCTTCATCTCCCTTTTGTTTGTTCCGGAGAGCCCGCGTTGGCTCGTCCAGAAGGGGAAAACTACCGAGGCCTTCGATATTCTCAGGAGAATAAACGGCTCTGAGAAGGCCGCGACAGAATTGGCAGATATAGAGAAAAGCATTTCCTCCGAGGAGATGGGAACATACCGCGAAGTATTCTCCAAAGGGATGCGCCCCCTCCTGTTTATCGGAATACTCCTCGCCGTTTTCTCGCAATTGAGCGGCATCAATTCAATAATGTATTATGCCCCAATCATTTTCCAGAAGATGGGAACGGGGACGAGCTCGGCGCTGATGCAGACTATCGCGGTGGGAGCGGTCAACCTTACGTTCACCCTCGTCTCGCTCAGACTCATCGACAGGTGGGGGCGCAAGCCGCTCCTGATTGTGGGAGCGATAGGAATGGTCGTATCGCTATCGGTCATGGCCGGCGCGTTCTTCACCGAACATTTCGGCGGATATCTTATCCTTACATTCATCCTTTTGTTCATCGCGTCCTTCGCGATGTCCATCGGGCCGGTGTCATGGGTCGTGATCGCGGAAATTTTCCCGAACAAGTTGCGCAGCAAGGCGATGTCTGTGGCTATAGTTTCTTTGTGGACCACCACGTTCCTCGTCTCTCTTACCTTTCCGGTTATCCTCGACAGGTTAGGCGGGGGAGCGGCGTTCTCATTGTTCGGCTTCATGTGCCTCCTCCTCCTATTCTATGTGATTTTCAAATTGCCCGAGACAAAAGGGAAAAGCCTTGAAGAGCTCGAGAGAATACTCGCGCGAAGAAGCTGAGACCATAATAAGGCGATTATGCGATTCGATCCCGGTATAGACATCAAACCCGTTTCTGCTCCGCCCGGATTCGTGTACGGTCCCGGAGTCGTCGGTCCGCCTGTTGAAAACCGTTCTCTCGATTCCATCCGATGGAGCCTTATCAATCCGAAGTGTTCGGGTCCCGACCCGGTGTACTCGATCGCGATGGA
>CAWEBD010000168.1:0-58673 GCA_963806435.1 uncultured Bacteroidota bacterium | reverse complement strand
GCTGAGGCGGAACACGTACAAGCAACTCCCGCCGTTCGTACACCACGGTATGCCGACGCTTCAAAATTTTGCCGCCGCAACGAAGAGGGGATTCGGTCTTCGACACCTCGACATGGATTCGTACATACACCATGCGGGAAGAGGAACAGCCGGTAGGTTCGGATACGGACTCGGCCTGCGCAGTAAGATGGACTACGTTCTCAACAAGGTCGGGCTATGACTGGCATAGCGACGCAGATGGAAATATCCGCATCGCGGGGACTGAAGCGGTGAGGGTTGCGCGGTATATTTCGCAGACCGCCCGAAATGTTCCTGCGGCGCCCGGAGTCCTCTTAGCTATTGCTGTTCTTTGCACGGTCGCCGTCGCCCAGGAGACACGGTACCCGATAGAGGAGGACGGGAAATTCGGGTTCATAGATTCAACGGGCCGCGTCGTCGTTCCGCCGGTCTACAAGACTCCACTGCAATTCTCGGAAGGATATGCCCAACTGACACTCGTGTCTTTTTTCTGGTGGTATTACAGGCATGTCGGTTACTTAGGCGTAAGCGGTGACACGGCGATCGATACACGATATCAGGAAGGCGGAAAATTCTCGGATGGGCTCGCACGAGTGAGGACCACTATTCTTTTTGGCGGCGGAGAATGGGGCTTCATCGATACTGCCGGCCGTGAAGTGATCAAGCCATCCTTTTACGGGGCCGGAGACTTTCATGACGGCAGGGTTCGTGTGGAGAACAGTTCCGGATTCCTTTGGCTTGGGCAAGTCAGGAAGTACGGCTTCATCGATAGGACCGGCCGGCTTCTGACAGGTTTCATATACGACGGCGCCGGAGATTTTTCCGGGGGCATGGCCAACGTCACTGTCGATGGTAAACGCGGGTTCATCGATACTACCGGAAAACTTGTTGTCGGGTACAACTACGAAAGGGTGGGATTTTTCTCATGCGGCCTGGCGCCCGTAGAACGCGGCGGAAAATGGGGATACATAAACGCGCGAGGCGAAGAGGTAATCCCCCGGCAATATGAAGAGGCGAGATCTTTCATGGATGGGATCGCGCTGGTAATGCAAAAAGGAGTATGGGAATTCATAAACACCTCCGGCGACAGAGCGTTCAGCCTGCGGTTTCAAGATGCCCTCGGTTTCAGCGAGGGACTGGCGGCCGTGATGCTTGGCGGACGCTGGGGCTACGCGGATACGTCGGGTGCGGTTGTGGTCGAGCCGCAGTTTGCAGCCGCCGAGCCCTTTTACCACGGTCTTGCGGCTGTCGAGACAGCCTCCCAACGCGGCTATATCGATCGTGAAGGGAAATTCGTGTGGAGCACGCGCAAACCGCGTTACTCCGTCTCCAAGTAATCTGGAACATTTTTGAAAACCATAAACATCAGGATTAAGACATGTCTTTGAACGAAAAACTAGTGCCGGTCGACATAGAAGACGAGATAAAAGGCTCGTACATAGACTACGCGATGTCCGTCATCGTGGCGCGGGCGCTCCCCGACGTGCGCGACGGGCTTAAGCCGGTACACAGGAGAGTCCTCTTCGGTATGTCCGATCTCGGGCTCGAATACAACAAGCCGTATAAGAAGAGCGCGAGGATCGTCGGAGAGGTGCTCGGAAAATATCACCCGCACGGCGATACAGCAGTTTACGACACGCTCGTGAGGATGGCGCAGGATTTCTCCATGCGCTATCCGCTCGTCGACGGGCAGGGGAACTTCGGATCCATCGACGGCGACTCTCCCGCCGCCATGCGTTACACCGAGGCGAGGATCTCCCGTATCGCGGGAGAAATGCTACGCGACCTGGAGAAGAACACGGTCAACTTCGCGCCCAACTTCGACGAGTCGCTGAAGGAACCGCTTGTGCTGCCGTCCCTGGTCCCGAACCTTCTCGTCAACGGCTCGAGTGGAATCGCGGTCGGCATGGCGACGAACATACCGCCGCATAACCTCAGCGATACGGTGGACGCGATCGCGAACCTGATAAAGAACCCCGACATGCCGATCGAGAAGCTGATAAAAATCCTGAAGGCGCCGGACTTCCCGACGGGCGGCATCATATTCGGATACGAGGGAGTCAAGGAGGCTTACATGACGGGGCGCGGAAGGATCATCCTCCGCGCGAAAGCCAACATCGAGACCCTCAAGAACGGAAGAGTAAACATCATCATCACGGAGGTGCCGTACCAGGTTAACAAGGCGAACCTCATCGAGAAGATCGCCGACCTCGTCAGAGAAAAGAAGCTCGAGGACATATCGGACATCCGCGATGAGTCCGACAGGGACGGTATCCGCGTCGTTATAGAACTGAAGAGAGATTCCGAGCCACAGGTTGTCCTGAACAATCTCTACAAGCACACGCAGATGCAGACTACCTTCGGCGTGATAATGCTGGCCCTCGTGGAGGGGATACCGAAGGTCCTCAACCTCAAAGAGGTGATGGAGCACTTCATAAACCACCGGCACGAAGTCGTCGTAAGGAGAACGAAGTATGACCTGGACGCCGCCGAGAAACGGGCGCACATACTCGAAGGGTACAAGATTGCCCTCGACAACATCGACGAAGTCGTGCAGCTGATAAAGAAGTCTAAAGACCCCGAGACGGCAAGGCTCGCGTTGATGAAGCGATTCAAATTGAGCGAGATACAGGCAAGGGCAATCCTGGCGCTGACACTGCAGAGACTCACCGGTCTGGAGAGAAAGAAGATAGAAGACGAGTACCGGGAGACGATCAAGCTGATTGAGAGGCTCCGCGCGATACTTGCCAGCAAGACGATGAGGATGGACATCATTCGCGATGAGCTCCTGGAGCTGAAGAAGAACTTCGGAGACGAGCGGCGCACTGAGATCATCGAGAAGGCGTCCGAGTTCAGCATCGAGGACATGATTGCCGAAGAAGACGTAGTCATCACGATCACGCATAACGGCTTCATCAAACGCTACCCGGTAAGCGGGTACAGGCGACAGAGCCGCGGCGGAAAGGGGATAACCGCTCAGTCTACGCGTGAAGACGATTTTGTGGAGCATATGTTCATCGCCTCCACGCACCAGTACATCCTCTTCTTCTCCGACAAGGGACGGGCCTACTGGCTGAAGGTGCATGAAGTTCCGGAGGGCGGAAGAGTCTCGCGTGGAAGGTCCATTGTCAACCTGATCGGCAAGATGCCTGACGAGGAAATCACGGCGTTCCTCCCCGTGAAGGACTTCGGCGAAGATTTGAACGTGACGATGGTAACGAAGCGCGGAAACGTGAAGAAGGTGGCGTTGAACGAATTCTCGAACCCGAGAAAGGTCGGCATCATCGCCATCGGGCTCGACAAGGGCGACCGCCTGATCGACGCGTGGCTTACCAACGGCAAACAGGACATTATCATGGGGAGCAAGAACGGAATGTCTCTCAGGTTCAACGAGAAAGATGTCCGCCCGATGGGCCGGAACGCACGCGGCGTCAAAGGAATGAACCTTTCCAAGGGTGACGAAGTGATCGGCATGATCGTCATCAGCAGACCGGGCGCGAGCGTCCTCGTCGTCACCGACAAGGGCTTCGGAAAGCGAAGCGAGGTCGGAGAATACACACTTCGCCACCGCGGTGGAAAAGGAATATTCACCGTCAAGACGGGAGACAAGAACGGAAAACTCCTGTCCATCAAGGAAGTCATCGACAACGACGACATCATGATAGTGACGACAAAAGGCTTCCTGATACGGCAGCACGTCAAGGACATCCGCACGGCAGGCAGAAACACACAGGGTGTCAGGCTGATCAGGCTTCAGGGCACCGATTCGATCGCTGCTGTAGCGAGAGTGCTTGCCGAAGAAAATGGTGAAACTAACGGGACTCCGCCAGACGAAAACCAGGGCGACCTGTTCGAGGAAAAAGATAAATAGCTGCTGGCTCATAGCTCATAGCCAATTCGGCTAAAAGAAAACGAGGTTCATCCAGGGCGGCGTGGAGACACGCCGCTTGACCTTCAGAGACTTCGGGCCGCGGTTCGGCATATTTTCTTCTCGTTTCTATTCCCGAAAAACGAACTGGGTACCGCATCCAGACGGGTGCTAACCGCCTCAAAGCGGAAGTGAACACCGGCTGAAGCGAAGTTGCAGCGAAGTTCCACATGGAATCGAACCCGGGGGGAGAGCTTCTGGATCGCAAGTGGGCACCACCGATCATTTGTTTTCGCATAGTTTTGCGGATTCCTCCTTTTGAGCCGGAGGCCCATCAGCCTCCGGCTGACCAAAATGCTTCCTTACCTCCCGGCCGAAGTTGTTTCTTTATGAATCAATGTGATACCGGACCCGTCTGTTGACTTTCCGCAGGCGCGCGGGTAACTTTCTCCACGGCTCCCGGGTTCTGGATTAGTGAGGGTAGCGGGAACCGAGCAGGGTATCAGGAATGATAATGTATGGGAGGTCGAGATGAAGAAGCGTCTTGTTCTGGGTATTATTCTTTTTTTGTTTTGTTCGGCCGGCGCCGGGCGCGCGTTTGCCCAGTGGTCGCCTATCTCTATGCTGAAGTACGCCCGCATAACCGGCATACTCATCCTCAATGACACTACCGTCTTTGCAGGAGGATTCAGCGGACCGTTCGTTAAATCGACTGATGCCGGCGTTAACTGGACCCAGGTGGTGCCGAACGGGATGGGGACCGATTCCATTTTTACGCTCGATAATTGCGGCGGTTACCTGTATGCCGGGACAAGAGCGCCCGCAAGCCTTTACCTCTCTTCGGACAACGGTAATTCGTGGGATGTAGCCGGGGAGGGCTTTCCGGCCGGTACCAATGTCAACGGCATGACATATCTCGACGGCGTAACTTACGCCGCCACCAACTTCGGAGTGTTCGGATCTACGGACCATGGCACTACCTGGACGAAGGATTCGGTGGGACTGATCCTCGGAGAACCGGGCTATTCAGCCGCCGTAATCTATGGGACAATCGGAATCACATCCGCGGGAGGCGATCTCTACACACTTGCAGCCGTTACTGGACGAGGTGTTTATAAGACGCCGACGGACAACATTGCGTGGACGAACATCGGCCTTGACACACTATCAGGCCTGGCCATTACCTCCCTCGATTCGGACGTGTTCGTGGGAACCGATAAAGGGGTGTTCATGTATGGCGGAAATTCCACATGGCTGAGCAGGAGCAATGGACTTCCGTTCTCCGACACAGCCAGCGTGACATCCATATTGTTTGCGCAGTACGACAGTCTCCTTTTCGCTTATCTTGAACTCAGCTCGCAAACTTATTACGGTCACGAACTGTACCTGACGACGGACAGGGGGGAGTCATGGTTGAAGGTTGATGTTTCGGGCCTGGCAACGAGCGCGATCAGCGCCATCGCGGCCAATCACAAATACCTCTTCGCGGGGACGCAGAGCGGCGCTTACTTGATTCCGATCACCGACATCGTGACTTCGGTTGATGGAGGGAGCCCACAGCAGCCGGCGACCTTCTCCTTGAGCCAGAACTACCCGAACCCGTTCAACCCGAGTACGTTGATCAGCTATCAGCTTTCAGCGGTCAGCCGCGTGACGCTGACAGTCTATGATATATTGGGAAGGAAAGTTGAAACGCTCGCGAACGGAATCAAGAGCGCCGGTGAATACAAAGTGGAGTTTAACGGCTCGGGGCTCGCCAGCGGGGTCTATTTCTGCAAGTTGTCGGCAAGCTCCGTGTCAGGAAAGGCAACCGACATTACGAAGGTCAGGAAAATGATTTTGCTGAAATAACCATTACGATTCGATAACAAAAGTGGAGGGGAGAATGAGATTGGAGCTATGCGATACGTCATTATCTCACTCGTGATTCTTTTACTCACTGGATCGGATGCTCTATGCCAGTGGACGAAGACGAGTTTTGCGGACAGCGTGGGAGTCAACGCCCTTGTCTCCCAGGGAACTAATATCTTTATTGCCGGGGGCGGCGGCGGCTTCGTCCCACTCCCGGTAGTGAGCGGACGAGGCAGTATCCATGACAGAGCTGCCTCTTCCGGAGCGAAACGTGGTTACACGTTTGTGGAAAGTCTTGCCTCGATGGACAGCCTGGGGACAGGTGTTTTTATGTCATCCGACAGCGGATCGACCTGGGTATCCGCCGGACTCCGGAACACTACGGTTTTCGCGATGGCGGTGCTGGGAAAAGATTTGTTCGCGGCTGGCGATAGTAAAATCTTCCGAACCTCAGACAGCGGGGCAGACTGGGATACGGTCGGCAATCTCGGCGGCTGGCTCCTTACGCTGGATGTCGACTCGGTCGGGCGGGGCAAGGCCCTTGTCTTCGCGAGCGGTGGAGGCGCGATCTTCATGTCGCAGGACACCGGAACAAGCTGGACTGAGGTTAACGTCAGCTTCCCTGGAGCGGGAGGAGGTGTGACCTGCCTCGCATCAGACGGCCCTAATCTCTTCGCAGGTACTTGGGACGGTCCGGGACCAGTTGATGTGAGCAACTTCAGCGGCGTGTTCAGATCCACTGATTATGGTGTTCATTGGAACGTAGTCGATTCGATTCTCACTCCGCTGTGCATGGCCGTGAATGGAAACGCAGTCCTCGCAGGCACACGCTTCGGTGTTTACATCTCTACCGACAGCGGCACAACATGGTCAGTGGTAAATCAGACTCTGGCCTTCTTTTCCATCCGGTTTGTGGGGGACAATATCCTGTCCGGCACATCGAAGGGTATCTATCGCTCGATCGACAACGGCAAAACCTGGACGCCGGTAAACATCGCCGGGGATTCGTCAACTGCCGGTATGCTTTCGGTTACCCCGACGGACGTCTTTGCCGTTTCTGGAATACAGCACACGGATCTTCCGAGGCTGTTTATGGGGCCGGTCAACGAAGTCCTCCGCGCCCCGATATCCGACATCACCGCGGTGATTGAGCCGCCGCGGACTGTCCCCCTCGGTTACTCACTTTTACAGAACTATCCTAACCCGTTCAACCCGAGCACAGTCATAAGTTATCGGCTTTCAGCGGTAAGCGAAGTGACCGTGAAGGTTTACGACATACTTGGCAGGGCGGTGGAAACTCTTATGAATGGAAGGCAGGACGCGGGAGTTTACAAAGTGCAATTCGACGGAAGCCGGTTTGCGAGCGGAGTGTATTTTTACAGGTTGCAGACCGGGAGTTATACGAAAGTCATGAAAATGATATTGCTGAAGTAGAATTGTGCGCTGGACGCCCGGGAGGATCGCGGCCCGTTTTGTAGCGCGTTTCAAACTGTTCATTGCTCACGGCTCAACTACGAGACTTTCTCTGTGAACAGTTGAATTTCGCCCGACACGGATTTACATTTGTGCGCCAGTCGCTTCCGCAAAAAATGATCGCGGGCAGCCGGAGCGATTGCGAGTGTAATTCGTATTCGCTGGAGGGCTAATGTCATGAGGGTCGGACATTTTGCGTTTGTTCTAACTCTTTTTCTGTCATGCGCATCCGCCAGGAGCCAGCAGGTCGGCGCGTTCACGTCCTTTCAGCCGAATGAAATAACTCCAGGCCTGTTCATCCGGTTCTCCTCCGAACGAGTCGCATACCAGTGGACCATGAGCGTTCCGGTCCTCATTCACGATACGTACAACGGCGGGAGGTCGAACGTATCGTACTGGTCTCCGGCGATGGTCGCGCTGGGCGCCATGGAATACTTAGCCGGGGTAGAGATCGATGCCGACTCGTTGTCCGGGTTCCTGTCGCAGTTGTTCCTCCTCGCGCTCCCCGTGATCTCGAACGGCCAACTTCATGTCAACCTCGTCCCGAAATCCTCCGTCGATGCGGCGGGCGTACAGGCGTCTGCATTCCTCGGATGGGACACAGCTTTCTTCGGTATGAGACAAATCCAGTGGTTCAGGCTGACGCCTGAAGCCGGGGTGGCGTGCTATAAGCTTTTCGGCTCTCCCGGTGACAAGAAAAGGCTCAGCGTGGGGCTGCAGCTAGGTGTCAGGAAAAACATCGATTCGCCGGCGGGAAGAAGTAATCCTCTCATTGGATTCATAGGAATCGAGGCAGGAATCCGCTGAACAAATCCACGGGTTGACTCGCCGGTCTCGCCTTTCTTCCCTCCATTTGTTAAACTCTATCAATCGTAAAGCTGGAAAAAGGATTCCGCCATGAAGTCATCAATCGCCATACTTGCCTCCCTAATTCTTTTGCCGATTTCGCTTTTCGCTCAAACGGAAAAGCCGCGCTACTCCATTTCCGCTCTCCCCGAAAAGGGACAGATCATTCTCACCCGCGATAACACGCCTGTCATGGAAATCGACAGCATACAGTTCGACTTCATAACACCGTCATCCATGGAAGTGAAGCAGCAGAGCGCAGAGAGCATAGATCTGGCTCTTCTTTACAGAAACGTTCCTGATCCCTGGAAAGTGAACACCGCGAACGATTACACGGCAAATGTCAGCATCGACAAAATAGACGGCGGGTGGCATGTATACGCCCACCCGGCATGGGCACACGATATCTCGATTTATCTCAGGGACCTGCACGGACATTACTTCGGAATACGCGAAAACCTCGTCCCCGACAACCACAAAAGCCCCGACATCACCGGCTCCGTCCAGAGTTTCGACGTGCGAGGTGAAGATACCCGGTACCACGAGAACTACGCGTCGGCTTGGTCATCGTTTTTCTTTAACACCCTCGGATACGCGTCTTTCTTCGACACGTTCGCGGAAGGACAATACCAGTTCGCGAGAAATGGCGTCACAGAAATCTATCACCGCACCGGCAACCTCGATTGGTACATCTTCACCGGCAGCAACGGCGACGAGATCATGAAGGCTTACTATAATGTCATCGGCGCGCCGAAGTATGTGCCGGCATGGGCGTGCGGCGTATCAATCTGGCGGGACGAGGATAAGAATGGGAAGGCAGACGTTCTGAGCGACGGGAAGCGTATGACCGAACTCAGGATTCCGATTACATCCATAATGGTCGACAGGCCGTATAGCAACGGCATAAACGGCTGGTCGAAGATGGATTTCGGTCCGAAGTTCAGCGATCCCGGCGAATGGATCCACGAGTTGAATTCCGATTACAATCTTCGGTTCATGTCATGGGTTGCGCCGTGCACGTTCGGCGACACGAGCATAATCAAAGGGATGCCAGGCGACCACGGATACATCGACCTAAGTGATCCGAAGAGCGTCTCGAAATTTGATGACGCTCTCACGAAAAACATATATGATTATGGCGTGCAGGGAAACAAGATGGACCGTGCCGACGAAGTGTTCCCGGCTGAACAGGCGTGGTACGACAAAACACCGCAGTGGGAGCGGAGGAACAAGTACATTTATCTGTATGCGAAGGTGATGGATTCAGTCCTCACGGCCAAATGGGGCAAAGATAACTTCAACTATGCAAGAAGCGGAATGCAGGGAAGCCAGAAGTACCTGAGCGCGTTATGGGGCGGCGACAGCCGCGCGAGCTGGGACGGGCTGGCGTGCAGCGTGGCAAACGCGATGCGCGTTGGTTTCATCGGTTTCCCGGACTGGGGGAGCGATGTCGGTGGGTACCTCGGCAACGCCGGCATGGAACCGGAAGAGCTTTTCAGCCGATGGCTACAGTTCGGAGCATGGTCGGGTCTGTTCGAGATAAAGCTCGACGGTGCCGGCGGAAGCGGAGAGGACAGGGCACCGTGGCACTATAGCGACACGCTCCAGGATAATTTCAGACGCGCCTGCGAAGAAAGGATGGAGCTTGCGCCGTACGTCTATTCCCAGCTGAACACTTCGGACGTCAACGGTGTCATGATGAAGCCGCTTGCTTACGAATACCCGGGCGATCATCGTACATACGATATCTGGAACGAGTATTTGTTCGGCAACTCGTTTCTTGTCGCGCCGGTGACCGAGCCTGGCCAGCCGACACGCGATATCTATCTTCCCGTGGGCGTCTGGTGCGACTGGTATTCGCCATCAAGAGCTTACACCGGCGGAAAGACATACACGTGCGTGCTTTCCGAAGAGCACATTCCTGTATTCGTGAAGCAGAACGCGATATTCGTTACCGGTGATAATTGGCTCAACGGCAATTCGGTAGAATGGAATGACAAGAAAGACCCGGTGTTGATGATAGACGCTTTTCCGGGCGATTCCGATTTCACGAACAGCTTCACCTATGTGGACAGGTTCGACGGAGACACCCTGAAGGAGATTACGATCGCGCAGAAAGGGAATCAGATTAGCGTTGGCATTCCCGCTCTCGGATGCGAAGGTAAAGTCGTCGTCTACAATGTGATTCCAAGGGGGAGCGTGATGGTCAACGGGAAGAAGGCGGACGCAAAGGTCAATGAAGAGAAGAGGACGGTGGAGGTGGAGATTGCCGAAGGCATTGATAATGAGGTGGTGATTGAGAGATGACTAGAGAAGTCAAAGGCCAAGAACCAGAGGTCAAGACCACGGAGCAGAAGTCAGGGACGACGGAAGACGCTGGACAAAAGGAGAACAGCGAGGATTTTAAGTTCGCAGAGGTTCCAGAGGGTGAATTCAATGAGCTTCTCCGTATAACCCGGATGTACTTGAAACAGGCAGAGAAGTGTGAAAAGGGGAAGTCTTACCTGGCGGGCTGTGTGATGGTTGGGGCGGCTCTTGAGGGACTACTTGTGTCCGCCATTTCTATGTTTCCCGAAGAGGTGAAGAAGAGTAGCAAGCTGCCGCGTGATAAGAAGGGCCAAGTCAAACATGTGCTTGATTGGAAATTCTCTCAAATGCTGATGATCGCTGAAGACATAGGTTGGCTGCCCCGGAATCTGCCACCTGACGATGTCTTCGAAGACGAAAACGCGAATATTGGAGATTATGCCGAAAGAGTGAGAATTATTCGCAATCTAGCTCACCCCCCGCGGTACATAAAGGATCATGCTCACCAGAGGGTGACGAAGATCTATCTTGAGCATTTGTTCGAGGTTTTCGATGTCATCAAAGATATAATCTTGAACAAAGTGCATGCTGATTTAAGGAGGAAGATGGAAATGAATGGGGACCTCCCAAGACGTGATGCCAACACCCTCCGCCCCAATCGGGGAGGGAAACCATGACCAGCGCACGAACTATATATGCTTGACATATATAATCCGGCTCACTATTTTTGTGAGTGATCAGGTCCTTCAAGGATCGCGAAACAGAAAGGATATTCAATCAGGAGCGATCGGCGGAGCTACCGTTCGAGATTCAGGGCCGGGCGCTTCGTAAGCTGATCATGCTCAATGCCGCTGAGATTGAAAGAGATCTGGTTTCTCCGCCCTCAAACCGGTTCGAACACCTGAAAGGTAACAGGAATGACGAGTGCTCTATCCGGATAAACGCCCGGTGGAGGATTTGTTTCAGGTTTGTGGATGGAGACGCTTACGATGTGGGCATCGAAGATTATCACTGAGGAGAAGTCAACATGAGGAAGGTAAAGGGAGCAATTGAAACGCCGACTATTGGGGAGATTCTGACCGAAGAGTACCTTGAGCCCAATGGCATCACATCTTACAGACTTGCGAAGGAAATTGGAGTTTCAACAACGACAGTCCTCGATATTATCAACGGGAAAAGGAGACTGACCGTCGACACCGCGTTGCGGTTGTCCAAATTCTTTGGCACTTCCGAGCGATTCTGGCTGAACCTTCAGAACGATATAGACATCCGAGATCAGAAAGGGAAACTTGGAGCAAAACTGAAGAAGATCAGGACTATTGTTCAGCAGGAGTAGTAGCGACAAGTTTACATCCTAAATAAATCATCCCGTCCGTTTCTTCCGGCCTTTCAACTTCTCCACCAGCCTCCTTGCCCAAAGGAACTCCGTCGCGAGTATCGCCAGCGCCAGTGGGATAACGACGATTGCGGGACCGGGAAGAACCAGCATTGCGACGCCAGCTGAAAGGAGCGTGAAGCCGACGATCGCTACGGTGGCTCTCCTGATTTGCTTGAGTGTACCACGCATGCATTTGATGACTACGGGAACGCGTGAGTTTTGTTTGCCCCGACCCGATTAAAAATCTCAGTACCGCCGAACCTGTGCTCACGGCTGCATTCCAGAATTTCGGTTGGTTCCGGGCCTTCTCATCCAGTATCTTACCCGTGAACTTGTAACCATGACCGGGACAGCTCGTAATTAGTTCCGACGCTGTCAATCTAATCCATTCTCATTCCCAAGTACCAATCGCGCCTTATGCGGAGACCTGTCTCCGGGAGCGTCTCATCGGCTGGGACGATAAGTTGACCGTTCGACTCATTGACCTTGAAACCATGCAAACATAATCCGGGGATCACCCGATGGAAAAAGCAAAGATCCTTCCGTTGTTTTCGGTGTTCTTCATTATTACCATCCAATTCTCATTCGCGCAGACGAAGAGCGAGTCCTATCTGGGCGGCAGCTTTGGCGGGAGCGATTTCCATCTCAGGGACATCCACGCGTCGGAGCTGATTTTCAGAGGCGTCGGCATTGCACCGGCATTGCAGTTCATCCACAAGGGAAGAATGAGTGCGCATTATGCTGAAGCTTCATTCTATAGCGACAACCTCTCCGCGACAAACGCGAACTTCAACACAACCAACTGGCGTGCGAGGGCGAGATATTCGTACCTGCATGCGATCCCCGGTATTTCTAATGATAACGTGCGAATATTCCTCGGCGGATCGCTTAGCTCTCTCTTCTGTGCATCGGACTATTACTTCTCCCTCGCCGGCAATTTCACCGGAAGAGCGATTTCATCATGGTACTGGAGCCACTCGCTCGACCTCTCGTTGATGGCGGATTACTCTCCTGCATACCGCGAATCGTTTTTCGCGTTGCTCTTCTTCCCCGTCGTAAGTAACGTCTCCAGGCCACAATACTCGTCCAGCGGAGACTACAGTTACACCAAGAACAACTGGAAGATGAAGGCGTTCGGCAGAACGGAATCGTTCATCAAGAATTTCTCCGTGAACGCGATTCTCCTTTATCAAAGACCTGTCCTGGGAGATTTCAACCTTCAGCTGAGTTACGGATTTTCCTATTCATTCTACGGAACACCGCAGGACATCAACATGTACATGAATGATTTCCGCGCCGGGATCTTTTACTGTTTTTAGAAGAGTGGAAGCAAACGTATGGAGATGGAAATGAAGAAGATTGTGATAATAGTTTTGTCATCCATTCTCCTGTTTGGTTGTGAAGAGAGGCTCCTCGGACCGGATTTGGAAGACACACCGAAAAGCAACTTCGAGACTCTCTGGAAAACGTTGGACGAGAAGTATGCCCTCTTCTCCGCGAAAAATATAAACTGGGACTCGCTCCACGCGTTCTATGGCGCCATGGTCACGCCGTCGACTACCGACGAGCAGCTCTGGAACATCTGCACCGGACTGCTGTCGAACCTCGACGATGGACACGTTGTCCTTATCAACCGGGATGTGTCGAAAATCTTCAGCGCCGGCAAGATTGGGCAGAGAAAGATGGACGACTTCAGTCTTGATCTGATCAAGCGTACATATCTCGACAGCTGCATAGTTGCGGGCCAGGGCCGTATCACTTACGGAAGAATCAAAAACAATAACATCGGGTATATACATATAGCCTCGTTTTCGGCAACGAATTCCGGCAACGGGGTTGACTGGGCATACGCCATCGATTCCGCGGTTGCGAAACTATACGGTTGCGACGGGATGATCGTGGACGTCCGAAATAACGGAGGCGGTCTGCGCGTCACTGGTGATATCATCGTCTCGGCCTTCATCGACCGGGAGATAACCTATTTTTATCAGAGACTGAAGACGGGTCGGGGGCACGACGATTTCGGACCGGTCAGGAAGATAACAATAACTCCGCGGCCGAACACCGCCGAGATACACGAAGAAGATCGCCTTCCTGACAAACCGGTTCTCCGCAAGCGGCTCGGAATACGCCGCACAGATATTCAAGAACTTATCCTACTCGACCCAGATAGGAGATACGACTTTCGGAGTCTTCGGTGAAATCACCAGCGATGCCGAGCTGCCGAACGGATGGATCTTCTGGTATCCTTGCACCGTAACGACAACTCCCGACGGGGTATGCCACGAAGGGGTCGGGATTCTCCCGGATAAATTGGTGGAGAACACTGCGCGCGACATCGCCGCGGGAAGAGATAACGTCCTTACTTACGCAACGAATTTCCTGTCGCACTAGCTTGCCTAATGTAAGAGAGCCAGTGGAGATGAACCGGAAGTCTCAAAACCTTAAGCTCGGCGAGATGATATCCATGACTTCGCGTGCCTCTTCCTCGTTACCGGCCACGTTCTGTTCAGGGAGAATGGGAGAGGGACAGTTACCGAGAGCCCTTTTTCGGAACATTTGCGGCTGTAACTCCGGGAAGCGCAAGCAGGTAATGATGTGTCCATTCCAGGATGGCGCCGGGTCGAATTGACTTTCTTGAAAATAGTGTGAATTTTGAGTGTAGCGAGTCAAAGCTCAGGAGGCTTATATGGTATCCGACCAAAGTCGCCGGACTTTTCTGAAGACCGGAGTCCTGTTAGGCGCAGGCACGTTCTTCGGCGGTACGGGCTCAAACCTGCTTGCGAAGGTTTCGGAGTTCCTTGCAGAAGAAACGCCCGCTCTTTCCGTCGTTCGCGGGGAGGACCATTACGCGGCCACCGTCAAAGCCGTGGATGCACTCGGAGGAATGAAGAGATTTGTCGGCAAGAACTCGACCGTCGGATTGCTGGTCAACTCGCGTTACAACAAACCGGGCACTTATGTGAAACCGGAGATCGTGATCGCAGCGATGGATATGTGCATTGCCGCCGGTGCCGGGAAGATTGTCAGCCTGGAAAACGTCTCCGGTTCGTACTGGCGATTGAGCGGGTTCTCCCGAGACCATTCCGAAGTGATCGACGCGATAAAATACGTGGGAAACAATTTCAGGAAGATCAAAATCGCCGGCGCGATATCTCTCAAGGAAGCCGAGGTCCAGTCTGATTTTCTGGAATGCGATGCTTATATAAACATCCCGATTTTCAAGCAGCACGAGGGAGTAAGAATTACAGGCTGTCTGAAGAATCTAATGGGGCTGACATCGCAGGGTACCAACGAATATTTTCATAACGGCTCAAACTCAGGCGGCGGATACTCCGACGTCGCATTCCTTTCTCAGTGCATCGCGGATATAAACCTGGTCCGCAAACCGGACTTGTGCATCGCGGATGCAACGGAGTTTATCACCAGCAACGGCCCGTTCGGTCCGGGCAATGTGACCAGGGCAGGGAAGGTAGTGGCCGGGACAGACATAGTCGCTGTCGATGCGATGGGTGCACGTATTCTGGGGTACACTCCGGAGGAAATACTGCCGATCATGAGGGCGACAAGGAATGGGCTGGGTGAAATTGATCTGAGCAAGGTGAGTATTCGGGAATCCTGAGTTGAAACTCCTGTCACTACTGTGCACTCTTCTCGTTTCCGTTTCCAGCGCGCAGGATCTCTCCGGTTTGCTCCCTGACTCTGTTGCCGGTCTGAGGAAATCCGATACCACGAGGATTTATGTTGGAAACGGGCTCTTCAATCTGATTGACGGCGGCGCTGACATTTTCAAGGAATATGGCTTCAGCAAAGTCGCGGTACAGCGGTATTCCGACAGCAACGACGGCTACGTCGACATCGAGCTATATGAGATGAAGGACTCCGCCGCGGCTTACGGGATTTTCTCCCTGGTCACACGCAGTACCGGCGAACGGATCGATTTCCCGGGCGAGGCGAATGCCGGCGACGGCTTTCTCCTTTTCTGGAAAGGGAAATATTACGTTAGCCTTACCGCGTCAATCTCATCGGATGATGCATGGTTAGTCCGGGCAGCAGAAGAAATGACATACCGCATCCCGGGATCCGGAAAGCCATGCCTGGTTTCGATGTTCGACGAGGGGGCATCAAAGAATCAACCCAAGTTGAAGATTGCGTATATCAGGGGCGGCCTCGCCCTTTACAATCTGAGCACGATTTCATTCGGAGATGGTTTCGGTTTCGTAGACGGAATCTGCCTCTCGACAAACGAGGCCAAGAGCTTTGTTTTCACTTACAGCACCGGAGAAGCTTGCGCGAAGAACTATTCGATGATGAGCGAACACCTGAAAAACACCGGGGACTGGGATTCACTCTACTCCGAACCTGGTGCCGGATTGTTCGGCCGGCGAAAGGAGTATCTGAAGAGCGTTCGTTTATGGAGCCGTATTGTAGTCTCAATTTCGGAAAATAAAACGGATGTCGAGAAGATGGCGGAAGAGATAAGAGGAGTCTTGACGGGGAAATCAAGATGACTACAAACAATCCTGAGAGGCGGTTGTCGCCCGGCCGTTATTCCCTCTCCGTTCTGATCGACCGCGGCCGAAGATGAACCGCGACGTGCCGGAAGGCGTGATTGACTCCGCTGCAGAAATACGCCGTTCATTGGCCGCCATGCCCCGCAAGAATGCCGACTCGTTTCGTGTCGTCAGGCGCGAGTGGTCCGGGCGGCTTGAGAGTTCCCCGGGAGTGTCAGTCATCGCGCTTGCGAAACAATTAGCCCCCTTAGGGTTTTGGGAGCGTGTGTTTGCGTACGAGATCATTGCGTGCCATAAAGCCGCGCTGGAGGCCCTGAAGCGGAGAGATGTTATCTCACTGGGCCGCGGCATGGAAGGGTGGGGGGAAGTCGATGCCTTCTCATGCTACGTTTCAGGTCCTGCCTGGCGGGACGGAAACATTTCCGACAGCACGGTTCATGCGTGGGCTAAATCGCGCGACCGATGGTGGAGACGGGCCGCTTTGGTAAGCACAGTCCCGCTCAACAATCGCGCTCGCGGCGGTCGCGGTGGCACGGCCCGGACAATCAAGCTCTGTCGGATGCTCGTCCGTGACCGCGACGATATGGTAGTTAAAGCCCTCTCCTGGGCGCTACGGGAACTAAGCAAGCGGAATCCATTGGCTGTTGAATCATTCCTGAAGCGATATGATCGGATTCTTGCACCTCGTGTCAGGCGAGAAGTAACGAATAAGCTGCGGACCGGACTCAAAAATCCCCATCGTTTGAACAGACCATGAGGAATGGGGCGTGCCCCTCCTTGGAAACGGCATCGCCGGAGGGGGGATCTTCGACAGAAGTGCGGAAGAAACCAAGGAAATTCTGGACGACGACCCCGGCGTTAAGGCGGGACTATTTACCTACGATATACATCCATGCAGGGGCTTTCCGGGAAGGATCCTTCCGTGTGCACTTTTCATGGCGCCAGGCAGCCTGTTAGGCCTTCTTTCTTATGCGGTCTTTGATTTTTGTGAGCAGCCTCCTTGCCCACAGAAACTCCGTCGCGAGAATCGCCAGCGCAACCGGGATGACGACAATCGCGGGACCGGGCAGAACCAGCATCGCGACGCCGACAAGCAGGAGTGTGAAGCCGACGATTGCCACAAATATCCTCCGAATTTGTCTGAGCGTCTTAATCACGTGAGGTTCCCATCTTCTGTCGTCTCATCATTTCAAGTTTTGGTGTACAAACGGAGCCGTGGAGTTCGCGGCAAAGCTTCGGAATGTAATCCCCTTCCGCAGATATGTAAGCCGAGATGTTGGAAAGAAAGACCAGCCCGACACGTGTCGTCTTCTCAAAAATGATCCCGGCTGAAAAACCCTCGGTGTTGCCGAACGCCCCGTAATAGTCGACCCCGCCGTTTCTGTAGAATCCCCAACCCATGCACGAATTACTGTGTTCATCCTCCGCAAATAACGACTTACCGGCAAGTGCGATATACGAAGTGTCCGCGATGCAGGCTTCTACATACGTTACAAGATCAACCGCGTTCGATTTCACACCGCCCGCGCCGAGAATGTTTTCATCCGGATCGGAATATTCGAGTTCGCCTCCATGCGCATCCCTTCCGTTCACGAAATTTGTCCGCGATCTCTCTTTGAGATACACAAACGTACTCTTCATGTGTAGCGGGGATGTCACCGCCTCAGAGACAAGTTGTTCGAAGGTTTTGTGAGACGTGAGAGCGAGTATGCGGGCGAGCAGGATGTAGCCCAAATTTGAGTACGACCGTTTTTCGCCCGGCGTTGAATTGAGCTGGCATCTGTTCGAAAGATAGTCGTAAAGTTTGTCCCGATCATTTCCACCGGGACTGGCGAATGGCAGCGTTGCCCGGCTCCCGTCATTGATATCCCGCGGAAGGCCGGAGGTGTGGCTGGCCAGATCCGCCACGGTGATCTCTCTCCCGTTCATGGAACTCTCGTGCAGTTTTATCGGAAGTAGATTTCTTATCGGTTCCTTCATAGAGATAGTTCGCGACTGGACCATCTTAGCAAGGGCGATGCCTGTGAACGTCTTCGTAATTGAACCAATGTCAAAGACCTTCTCTCGGTTCTCGACAAAGACGAGGGAGTCGTTTTGTCTTTTCAACCCGATGTATTTGACGGAATCGCCGTCCATGAGCGCGATCGAGATCTCGGTTTCATTCGGAAAATGGATTGAGTAGTTGTACAGAATGTCGATCTGTTGTGCTGTCAGAAGATCGCGGTTGGCATCGGGAAGCGTGTTCACCAATTTGCGCGGCTTAGGTTGAGTCAACACGGCAACCACTATAATGATTACGGTTAACACGGCCAGCATGATCGTTCCAACGCGATTTTGTTTCATAACATCTCCCGCCTGACAACATGCAATTTAAGCAGGTGCCAGATGCCGTGAAAGCGAGAGAAGTGCCGGCCGGCTGTGCTGTGGCGAACCGGGAGATTGGAGCAAACACGCCTCTTTGATGCGGCGGACAACGATTCTTGCGGACTATGAGTACATCTGTTTGATTCGTTTCTCGTGATTGTATTTTCCATTTGAGTCAATCGAGTTTATGTCGTACTACCATTAATGACGGAGAAATGGAAGGTATATTCTGAAGATCTTCCATTTCGTATGCCCCAAAAAGAACCACTGAATTTCATTACGGGCGGGAATCCAACGTCTCTGTGGCTCTCCTTTTCCACTCGGTGGAACTCTTTGAAATTCTTTTTGTCTCTAGCCGAAAGATATTACACAGAGATCCACGGAGAAAAGACAGAGTTCCACAGAGGACGAAACAACGGCTCGGAATTCCGAGTGCAGAGTGATTCTCCCGGAGATGCTATTTCAGGACCTGTACTTCGCCGACCCGGATTACCGGTCCGATGTCAGCGTAGTTCGGATACGCGATTCCGATTTTTATGATCGGATTATTCTTCTCTTTTCGGGAGAATTCTTCCGAGGATGAAGGCTATCCCGCTGAAGGCCAATGCCTCGAATACACTCGTCACCTCGTTTCCGATTCGGCCATAAGGATCGGCGATCGCCCTGGGGATGTGAAGGATAATCACCCATGTGAGAAGCATGGCGCCGAGCATAGTCGCAGCCAGTCTTGCTTTGACATTGATGATTATTCCCACCCCGGCGGCGATCAGCGCGAGGCCGGCGAAATATGTCCAGAAGACATGTCCGGGAATCCACGCCGGTACGAGCGACGCGACGAAGGTCGTGTAAATGAAATGGTCCGCGCCGAATACAATCACCATGATGGCAAGCGGATATTTGCTGACTGGAATCGCGAAGTCCTCAAGCTTGCTCAAGAGAGTGGGTTTGCTTCCCGGGTTCGGACCATCCGATGCGAACAATCCGGCTATAACGAAGGCGCTCCCGGCAAACGCGAACTCCTTGAGCGGTTGTGTCCACGCACCGATACTGATTGTTCCCGCGATGAAGTTGTGTGGGATATGCAGGAACACAAATGATGCGAGAAAAAGTAGTCCGGATATTGCGGATATCGGCCTGGTCTTTATGCCGGTGATAATCGATAGGCCGACGATGACAAGCAGGGTGCCGAAAGCGTAAATCCAGAACGCGTGCCATGGAATCCGGTTTGGCAGCCACGGCACCATCACCGGTATGAAGTTGTGATAGATGAAAAACTGGAGGCCGATCCCCAGCAGTCCGACGCCGAAGAAGATCCGGCCCACGGAAATGATTCGATGCGGAGACCAAGTCTCAACAGTTTCCATGTTTCCTACTATCCCATTTCTTACCGGTGAACTCCGCGTATCGTTTCACGGAGGTGGAAAAAACATTTTTCTCCGGTCCGCGCAATTTGGTGAAAAGGCTCGTCTCGACGAAGACGGCAGATTTCTCAGATGTCTTGTTCCACGTCCCGACGACTCGCCCGTCGATTATGATCGTACTGTCCGGCATGCCGCCGCCTCTCAATTGCCTGGCAGCCGCCGTCTCGACGGAGGCGCTCCGGTCCTTGTAACCAAGGAGGAAATCGTCGAACGGCGGAAGCAAATGGATGATGGGGTTGGTCGGTTTCAAGGTGACACTCTCCATTGGCATCCAATAGGTCTTGACTGCGACATCCTGCGCGGCGAGTCCGTGTTTGACCGAGTCCAGGCCCGCCTTTGCGTCCGCAGCCGAAAGCCCCGACCACCACATGTAATCCTGTAGTGTCGCCGGGCCGTGGCTAGTGAAATATCGCCGCGCGAGTTCGGCCAGAGAGTCCTCACGGAGCTTCGGTTTGGGCATCGGCACCATTTCGTCGAACAGCGCGTGAGTCTGCTGCTTATCGCGCGTCACTCCGAAACAAATTACCTTGTCGAGCGAAGCGCGGTGGAGAATGAAAGTCATGCGCTGCCCCTCGCACGAGATGCCATTTCTTTCGATGATGGCCTTGAGTTCGCCGCGCGTCAGGTGTTTGCTTCCTCCCAGCGTTTTGGCGAGAATGGAATTTGTCTTTCTAAATGTGGCGGGGTCCAGCTCCAGTTCCTTGTAGCGGCGGCCGAGTCCGGCTATTATTCCCGGCGCGAGGAGATCCAGGATCCAGCGTATGTCCGAACCGGCGAGGAAATGCAGCGTCCCGCGCATTGCCCACGTGCGAACCACCTCCCCTTCAGCGATAGCGCGTTCGACATCAACTATTGTCGAACCGGGAAGCCGGAGCCCGATCGACCACTCGCCCCCAGAATAATCCTGCGCCTGGATGGCGCCGAGATGGCCGACAACACCCTCGGGAGTTTTTACATTTCCGTTTAACAGGAGTTGATTGGTCAGTCGGTGGTGTCTGATGTCCAGCGTTGTCATTACCGTATGGTCGTGGCGGTTAGAAATGTCTACGCGCGGTCAACGGACAAAATGACACACGGAGAACACCGATTGAACCGATTTCCACGGAAAGGAAATTCATTTCCTCCATCCGTCCAATTCCGTTTTGTCCGTGCCATCAGTGTGCCATTTCTACTCGTGGATTGACTACTTCACAGCTGCGAATGAGATAGCGTCGGCAGACCAGTCCGGTGAATTCTCAATGGCGCTCATTATGTCGTCCGGATCCGATACGACAGTCCACATTTTCCGGTGGGATTCCGACATGAAGTTTTCGCGTATGCTTTTTTCAAGTAGCTCGATCAACGGCGCGTAGTAATTGTTGGTGTTCATGATTATGATCGGTTTCGTGTAGAGCCCGAGCCTCTTCAATGAAATTGCTTCAAGGAGCTCTTCGAAAGTCCCGCTTCCGCCGGGAAGAGCGATGACCGCGTCCGTTCCTTCCAGGAGCATCTTCTTCCTTTCGTGCATATCCGCGACGGCGTGTATCTCTTCGAGTTCCTTATGCTGCCACTCGACTTCGGTCATAAACTTTGGGATTACTCCGACTACGTGGCCGCCGTGTTCGATCGCGGTGTCGGCGATGCATCCCATGAGTCCCGCGGCACCTCCGCCGTAGACTATTGTCACATCGTGAGACACGAGTTGAGCGGCGAGTTTTTCCGCCGCATCGAAATATGATTTATCAACTTTGCTGCTGGATGCGCAGTAGACGCAGATTCTTTTCATTTGGTATTTGAGGCTGTTTTCAGTTTGTGGAATAATACTTCCTGACAATTGTCGTAATCGGTAATCCGATGGTAAACATAAGTATTACAGTCGAAATTAAGAAGGGCTCGGCTCTGACCGGATAATGGTGGACATTACTCAACGGCAGTACTACGAAAGTCATTACAAACGACACAAATACGGCATAACCTACAGCCGTGGCGGTCCGGTTCATGGAAAGAATTTTCATCTTCGGATAAACGAAGAAAAAGAAAACGGTCCATATCAACGCGATCAGGTAGTGGAGTGACAACCCGAGTATAGCGGTCTGTATGCCGCCGGCAAACGCTCTTACGCCAATGACACCGCTTGCTATCCCCTGGTACAGCAATATCAACCTGAACTTGCCGGCTAACGGGAAGTAGATGGAGGCAACCGTTATGTCTAATGTCCCCGCGAGGAGGCAGGCGGTTGCGATCGTTCTTACAGGCCCGCGGGAGCGTGAAGGCGTGACTGCCGAAGAATCTTCAGAAACCATGTAAGCGTCCCTTTCTGGATTGGATTTAGATTACTTTGCCAGAGTTCTTTCAATCCGGCGATCCGGCACAAGCCACATTACCGCGACGAATACGTGCAGCGCGGCCGCAATCCACCGACTCAGCAGACACAAGATGATGGCCGCCATGTAAATGACGACTGATACTTTTCCCTTGAAGTCCCCGCCAAGCGCTTTCGCGATGACCGAATCTTTCCCGTGCAACGAGACGAGCGTCCTGGCCAGTATGAAGTAGGCGACGGCTGCGAAGAGAAGAATCGTTCCGTACACCGCGACGGGCCACGGCGCGAAATTGTTCTCGCCCATCCACGCGGTCCCGAAGGGGAATAGCGACAGCCAGAAGAGTAGATGCAGGTTGGCCCAGAGTACCCGGCCGTCGACATGGCTGACCGCCTGGAGCAGGTGATGGTGATTGCTCCAGTATATGCCGAGGTTGATGAAGCTGAGGATGTAACTGAGGAAGACGGGGATTAACGGCGCGAGCGCGCCGGGTGTCGTCCCGCGCGGCGCCGGCAGGCCGAGGACCATAATCGTTATTATGATTGCTAGGACCCCGTCACTGAATGCCTCCATCCGCCCTTTACTCATATACTCACCATGCCTGTGAACGGAACTTGAAGCCGGAAGGATCAATCCCGGCATTCTCACTAACTGCCCCGTGGCCCCATAAAGTCCCGGATATCTTCTCTGCGATCCGGGTGATTCCGTCCAGCTTTCAAATGGAATGGAACACAGTCAGTTTATCCACTTCCAGCTGGTCGATCTCTCCTTTTCTTGCGGAGGCATTCACGAGCTCGCCGACAAACCAGTGACGGCTGAGGGAATTGATATCCACCACGGATCGGAGCCATTTCTCTTCTTTGTAGTCCATTAGGTTGTCCGAGAAGGCAAGGGCCAGACCGTCCTTGACAAACATCATGGCGAGTTCCTTCGACGAAAATCTCGGAGGCGAGTCTTCTATGTACTTGTTCTTGAGGATTTCCTGAATGGCGGTGTCGCAGAATTCTTTCTCGAACCCGAGCCGCTTGCCGACTCGCGTTATAAGTGCGTTTTCCGTCTCTGTCACTTTGTGGTCCTTTCTGACGAGCAGCAACAGGCCTTTGAAGTAGTTGCTGGCGTCTATCACGCTGATTTCCATTTCACACCTCCGGACCGGATGACCCTGCAGGATCAGACATTTGCAAAAGTTTACTCACGTTGTCGGCAAAATTCAACTCGTCTATCCGGGTGGGAAACGGGTCTGAGCACACTTAATGCGCGTGATACAGGGGTGACTCTGCAAGTGGATGTTGGGTAGTGGCTATTTTGAGTGTGATCAAGCTCATCCGTTAGCCTTGATGGTTAATTCAAGCATGCAATTCTCGCACACAGAATACACGGAAAGAAGCACAGATTCCCACAGATAAGGTTAGTAATTATTCGATCCGTGGCAATCTTGTATTCTTCAGTGTCATCTGTGTGCTGTCTTTCTGAATCAAAGCAGCCCACTACCGGATGTTGCAATGTATTACGGTGTCCGGTAAATTCAGGTTGAAGTAAACAGGAGGGTACGACGATGAAGAAGTCGTGCATATCGTCTCTGCCCCTTCTCTTCGGGCTATTTTTGGGCATCGGGTATGCCCAGCAAAGTGAGCAATTCAGCATAGACGCCTACAAGGCATTTCTCAATTCTAGCAAGAATCTGACCGCGCAGGAGCTTTACGGTCTCCATCCTGCCGGAGTTTTCCGGTTCGCCGTGCCGACAGATATGTCCGGCGCCGCGTATTTGGATAGTGTCTCCCTCAAGTATGAACTAACGGACGACGAGAAGTCTCTTCTGGCGAAAAACGGTTTTGTCGTAACGGAGCGCCTCAGCCACGGCTCATTCGGGCAGGCGCTCGGAGATATATATCATAAGGACCTCCCTGTGTTCGTATCGACGGACGCCATCCTTCACACGATACACATGTCTTATGATGATATTCTGATGACCGCGGAGAAGCGGATACTCATCGCCAAGCTCGATACTCTACTGGGACTCCTCCACGACAAGCTCCCCGCTCTCGCGGCGAAATATTCCGCGCATCCGGAAATAACGCAGATGATAAACGACGTCGACATCTATCTCACTGTCCCGCGGATTCTCCTCGGAAGCATAGCGACTCCGAAGTTCAGCGCGAATATCGGTGTGGTTGACACGCTCCTGGATTACATCGCCAAGGAAGACGCGGTTTTGTATCCAATTTTTTCTTCCACGGAGCGGAACATAGACTTCAGCCAGTTCACGACGCGTGGTCACTACACGCAGTCCGAGGAACTTGGCAGGTACTTCAAGGCGATGATGTGGCTGGGAAAGATAGAAGTCTACCTCATCGCGCCGGTCTCTGCGGATCCCCCTCCTTCCGACAAGGACATCCAGCGGCAGACGATCGACGCAGTCCTCATCCACGAACTCGCCGATACGAGCAATGCGTTTCCGCTCCTCAATGAAATCGACAGCATCATAAAGTTTTTCGTGGGAGAATCCGATAACGTGACTCTCGATAACATCGGAACGATCGCCGAAGAAATCGGTCTGAACGATGCGAGCGAACTTCTCGACACGCTGAAGTGGCATGAATTTCAGGATACGCTTTCTTCGAAGCCATTCGCCTTTCAACGTATTCTATCCCAGATTCTTTATTCAGATCCGTTCGATGTGGAAAAGGTGAAGCCGGCGTCGGCATTCCTCCTCCTCGGCCAGCGTTTCATTATCGATTCATACGTGACGGGAAATGTCGTCTACGACAAAGTGCCGACGCGAAGGATGCTCCCGTCGCCGCTCGACGTTCTCTTCGCGACGGGCAACGATGCCGCCGCGCAACTTCTGAAAGACGAACTTGAGGAGTACGAGTACGCTCCCAACCTGGCCGCACTGCGCTACCTGATAGATTCCTACGGCGGTGATTTCTGGACGGTCTCCATTTACAACGCCTGGCTCGAGTCGATCAGGTCCCTCAATCCTCCTACCGACAGAAGTTCTCTGCCGCCTTTCATGCAGACCGCGGCGTGGTGGCAGGAGAAGATGAACACGCAGCTGGCGTCGTGGTCTCAGCTTCGTCACGACAACCTCCTTTATGCGAAGCAATCGTATACGCCCGGCGTGATCTGCTCATTTCCTGAAAGTTATGTCGAACCGATTCCAGAATTTTATGACGCTGTGAGGACCTACGCCGAGATGGCAGAGTCAAAATTCCAGCAGCCTCCTTTGAATACTCTGGCAGCGGGCTACTACTTCTCACACCTGAAAGGCGTCGCCGATACGCTGGGAGCAATAGCGAGGAAGGAACTGTCCGGGACTGTGCTCTCAGACGCGGAGAAGGGCTTCCTGCAAAGAATGCTTTTCGATGCCCAGATGTGCGGGATGGTGTATGACGGCTGGTACACGAGGCTTTTCTACGGAAGCAAGAGCGTTGTCGATTCGGACATGGTGGTCGCGGACATACACACAGCGCCTACGGACGAAATGGGTGGCTTCGTCGGCTGGGTGCTCCATGTCGGGACAGGTCCGATAAACATGGCTGTCGTCGTGACGCCGCTCCCCGGAGGGAACCTGACGGCCTTTGTCGGACCGGTGATGAGCTACTACGAACATCTCAGCACCGGCTTCAAGCGACTCACTGACGAAGAGTGGAAGAGCGCTTACGCGTTGTCGCCGTCGTTACGGCCGTCGTTCGTGAACGCCTATCTCGCGACCACCGACGGCTCGGCACGGCCCGCGGGGGCATCGCTTCTCACAGCCGTCAAGGAGCCGCCATCGACCGGATCACTTCCGAAAACGATCCAGCTATCCCAGAATTACCCGAACCCGTTCAACTCGATGACGACGATAGCATTTACAATACCGCGCCCTCTCTCGCACTCCCGGGCTGTGATTTCTGTTTACAATATTAACGGACAAGTAGTAAGGCGAATACTGTCCGGAAACCTCGAGGCGGGGAATTATACAGTCAGGTGGGACGGGAAAGACGATCGCGGAGTGCCGGTCGCGAGCGGAGTCTACTTCTACAGGCTGAATATAGGGACGTCGGCAGCATCCGGCAAACTTATACTCTTGAAGTAGAGAGAACGATGGACAACGGCGAATCCGAAGGACACATCCCGAGCTTCATCGCGGGGTTATTCCTCGTCCTTGTGTCTCTCTTATGTACCGGCGTTTCCCACGGACAGTGGGTCACCAGTCACGATGCCGTATTTCAGACGACCGCAGCGAAGCCCGCAGGGGGAATCGCGTTCGTCGACGTGAATTTCGGGACGGAGGTCCGCAGGCTCACCGACGCCCGTGGATCCGGCATCGCCAGTATTGTCCCGCAGTATTCGAAAAGGGAGGCATGGAATTCGGATCAGTCGCGCCTCCTCCTTTTTACCGGCGGCGGAACCGCGCGCCTCTATGACGGGAGCACGTATACATTTCTGAAGACGCTGGACGCGGTCGGGGGCGAGGATGTGTTCTGGCACCCTACTAACCCTTCGGTTATCTACTACAGCGCGGACAATGTCCTGTATTCATACAACGTTGAAACGGAAACGATCACACCAGTCCATACATTCGACGGCTACACGTGGGCGAACACGCGGGGCGAAGGCAACATGTCGCTCGACGGAAGATATTATGCCTTTGTCGGGCAAACCTACGACACCGATACGCACTTTAAGGACATAGTTGTTTACGATCTTGTCCTGGACAGCATAGTTTCGAAGATGGCCCTCCCGACCGTGTTGTCCGACTTCGACTGGGCTTCGATCTCGCCGCTGGGTAATTACGTTGTCGTCGATTATGCAACCGCGGATACGGGCCGGTACCAGGGCATAGAGGTTTATGACAGGAACCTCAATTTCATCTGGCAGAAGGGGCTCGGAGCGGGGCACAGTGACCTGGCAGTCGATGCAAACGGAAACGAAGTGCTCGTCATGGCTTACTATGATGCAGATCTAAACAGCGGTTTCGTGAAGAAGTTCAGGCTCGCCGACGGCGGTACTACCAGTCTCCTGGAGTTGTCACCCGATTTCGATTTACACATATCGTGCAGGAACGAGTCCAGGCGCGAATGGTGCTTCATCAGCACTTTCGACGCGGAGGGACGGCTGACGGATGACAGTCTCTCCTGGCTTCCGTTTGAAGACGAGATCTTCGCGCTGAAGATGGACGGCAGCGGAGACGTCCAGCGTATAGCACATCATCATAGTAAGCGCTTCTCTCCGTCGACGCCCGACCGGGACAACAGCAACTACTGGGCTGAGCCGCACGCGACGGTGAGTCGTGACGGGACAAGGATGATTTTCGGAAGTAATTGGAGAGAGGACATCGCTTCCGATTCTAGCGTTGACGCGTACGTAGTCGACTTCCGTTCCTTCCTTGCCATAAAAGCTGACCAGGCCGGGGTTTCGTCCGGCTATGAACTTCTCCAGAACTTCCCAAATCCGTTCAACCCTTCAACAGCTATTAGCTATGAGCTATCAGCTAAGAGCTATGTGACTTTGAAAGTGTACAACGTCCTGGGACAGGAGGTGGCCAGTTTGGTCAACGGCGTGAAGCAACCCGGGGTCTACAGTATTGATTTCGACGGGAGAGGATTTCCGAGCGGGGTTTACTTCTGTCGAATGTGTGCGGGGAGCTTCAGCGACACGCGGAAGATGCTCCTGCTCAAGTAGTGTCGGAAGATACCCGTACTCCCTTCAATGTGTGTTGACTCCTACTGAATGTGTCGGTCAGAATAAACGCTGCTGCGCAAAAGATGCATGGGGTCCCGCAGAAAATTCACCCGGTGAAGCTATCGGCGCGCAAGACAGTCATGCCAGACGGGCTTGCACGGGGCACAAATCTTGATAATTATGTGTTTATTAAGACAACAAAGGAGAAGGACCATATCATGAAAAACATTCTATTAATCGGAAGTCTGTCATTTCTCGCAATCCTGGTGGCAGGCTGCAGCAAGTCTTCGCCGACATCGTCAACCGGGAGCGGGACATTTCAAGTCAATATGATCGACAGCCCCGGCGCTTTCGATGCCGTCAATATCGTCGTCGACAGCGTGCAGGCACACATCGCATCCTCGGACACGACGTCCGGCTGGGTGACTTTGAACAGCACGGGCGGCACGTACGACCTGCTTCAGCTTGTGAACGGCGTGAATGCCGTCATAGGTAAGGCAACCGTTCCGGCCGGCACGTATTCACAGGTGAGGCTCTTCATCGGCAGTGGTTCGGACGTAGTCATCGGGGGAACGAGTTACCCGCTGACGATCCCGAGCGGAGTGCAGAGCGGACTGAAACTTAACGTCGACGCGACTATACAATCTGATATCACGTATATTCTGACGCTGGACTTCAACGTAAACCAATCGATCGTCGTTACCGGCAATCCCCTCAGCGGCCAGTTCATTCTTAAGCCGGTTATTCGTGTCGTTACGACGGCCTCGAATGGCGCGATAGCGGGTATCGTTCTGCCCGACAGCTCGCGTCCGAGCATCACCGCGTTCAGCTCGTCCGATACGGTTTCCACGGTGGCCGACACATCCGGCAAGTTCACGGTGGGATACCTGCCGTCCGGCTCCTACAGTCTGAGCATCGTGCCTGCGGATACGACCCTTAACGACACGACGATCACGAACGTCAGCGTGACGAACGGCCAGACAACGAACGTCGGGACAATCACGCTCTCCAACAAGTAGATACATCAATAATCCAATCATCAGGCGGGCGGCTCTCGATCGGGCCGCTCTATTTTTTTCTTCTGGCGACATGGCATCCCGCGGAGTCAATTCACGCAACTTTTTCACGGAAGTGGGATCAATGAGGGGATACGCCTGGAGCTAATATAGAACCGACCAGATCGCGAAAGGTGAAGGCGGTGTCTTTGAAACGCCGCCTTTCGATTCGACAGGATGAATTCGAGTAACTTACTTCATCAACACCATCTTCATAGTCCGCGTGTAGCTTCCGCTCTGTATCCTGTAGAAATAGACGCCGCTTGCGAACTTTGAGCCGTCAAACACGATGTTGTGTGCTCCCGGCGTCTGCACGCCATCCACGAGCGTAGCGACTTGCCTACCGAGGGTATCATATACCTTCAACGTCACGTGGCCGACAGTAGCAAGCTGATAGCTGATGACCGTCGATGGGTTGAACGGGTTTGGGTAATTCTGGTAAAGGGAAAAATCCGCAGGGAGCGAGGGGTGATTATGTGTCACGACCCCGGTGGTTACGTAATTGTTCGCTTTCAGCCTTATGGCCGCCTTGAGATCGTTCATGAGACCGACGGAATCCGCTGCTACCGCAATGGCGATCTCGAACCGCTTGCTCTGTCCCGGCTGCAGAGTGAATGGCCCCGACGTCAGCCACCAAACCGAATCACCGTCATATGTGTTGGGCGGATATAGGTTACTGACAGGATTTCTTGGTTTGAATGCAATCTTGTAGACAAGACTATCCTGGGAGTTAAGAAGATTCCCGTAGTGCACAACGTAACAGCTTGTGATTCCCAAGGGATTTCCGTTGTCTCCACTCGGCGTTTCCAGTACAACCTCCCCCAGCCATCCCGGCGTAATACCCTGCCAGGCCTGGATTGTCGGACTACCCATCCCGTTAGTCGCAAATGAGTAAACGATGCCTGAGTCGATGAGATCGGTCCGGGTGGTATTGTTCTCGAAATTATCACTACCTCCGACGCATCCATCGCTGAAAAATCCGAAGAATGCATTGGGGATGGGTTTACCGTTTATATTTTTAAGCACATAAGTTAGAAACAGGATATCGTGAAGGGACGAGTCGGAGTATTGGTAGGTTCTTGCCGTGATTTGAACTCCCAAACCATTCATGCCGGGGGTGAGCCGCTCCAGTGAGTCGGTGTTCCAGAGACTGTCGGTCGAATCTTGATCCGTCATGATGTACATGGTTTCCAGATTCGCCAGCGCGCTGTCTGAATGTGAATACGTACTGTCGCCCAACCACGTTTTCCACGCGGGTGGCCATGACGAAGGATCTACGCTGGAGGCAAACCCGCTGGTGTCAGATGGGTTCATGAAAATGCCATCGGGTTCGAAGCGTCCGGTCCCGCTATCCTGAATGCCGTCTTCAGTGAGTGAAACTGAGTCGCCGTAAATGTTTTCAATGCGTGCTCCGACCACGGGTCCAAACTCGTATCCATATTCTCTGCCGCTGTAAGCAGGCCATTCGATCTTTGGGCTGTTGACCGATTTTGGTCCGCCAATCGATCCGAAGTTGGAGAGTCGGGTTCTGATTTTGTTGCCCGCTATTACCATCGATCGTCTATAGGAGTGCGACAATGAATCCGTTGCGTTATCGGAAACCGCCCCCGTGTCCTTAGTCCGTGTGAATGCCGCCGAAAACGAGAAAAGCAGAATGAGCGTAACAATTCTTCCCTGACAGTAAGTGCCCACAAGCCGTTTCATGTTCGAACTCCCTTTTTGTAATATCGCTAAGTCTCGGGGTTCTTTCCAGTTTAGCAGGAAGAACCCCATCGGTTGATGTATTTGAAGGACACCAGATGGCCAAGTGAGTCTAGATTAAATGAATGGAATTGATGCACTCGGCGATAGCGGTCTGCATAACCGACAGTCTCATCGAAGAAACTTGATATCTCTATTTCACTTACTCCGGTATATCTGTAATTCAGGGGGCCAGTAACGCAATCCCGCCATCTCCTGAGTCATTTTGGAGCAGCGCACTCCTGCCGAGAATGCGCAAACACTCTCTTTGACGGCAGGATATAGGAATCATCCACCGGAAGCGTTCCGCCTGTTGTCTGTACACTTCTCGATTGGCATAATCCGGCTCACTCCACTCGCGACAATTGATGTTCAGAAGTACGGCATCAAATCATTTTCTTCGCTTCCTGTCGGGGGTACTGTGCCGTTGCTGAATGGGCGGGTTTTCGTGGTGCCGCAGATCTCGTTCGACGCTTCACTCGCCGAGACGTTTCGCAACGGCAATCGGCTCGTGGCGTATAGCCAGTTCGAATTCGACCTGGATGCCGGATATGAATTTTGAGCAATCCCGATACGCCGCATGCCCACTGAATTTCCGGAGGCTTCCGATACTCGAAGACATTCATCAAGCGAGTGGGCTTTTTCGCAACGCTAAGAGGCTTACTGCATCAAATCGGTGTATGGAAAAGATCACAACTGAAACTACCATCGAAGAGCTTGTTACCGAGCTTCCGGAGTCCGTGAGCTACCTCATGAAGAAGGGGATCAAATGTATCGCATGCGGCGAACCGATCTGGGGGACGCTCGAATCCGCGGCGAAGGAAAAAGGATTTGATGAAGCGGAGATAGCCTCCTTCGTTTCGGATCTCAATGGAATGGCAGGGGAATCAGAACCATAGATCAAGTTTTGATCTAAGAATCTCGGGAATGGCCTCGTAATTCCGCCTGCCCGCCGCGTCGCCTGAGTGAACCCCCTGGATGAGGAAGAAGTCACGGGGAGGTAGACTTCTCGCCGTGACTTCTCAAACTCCGTACAGCAGCATTAACGCTGATTGCCGGTCTCAGTTGCTACGAGCTATCAGCTAAGAGCCGCTACTTCACCGTGAAAGAGGCTTCTTTCAGAACGTCGCCCGACTGTGTCGATACGGTTACAGTCCAATCACCGGCAGCAGACACAGTTTTGTATGCCCAGGTCCGCCAGGAATTGCTTCCAACGTGTATGGTGGTGCTGTAAGTCATGTCGGCATGTTTCCACGTCACGACGATCGAGTCGTCAGCCGCCCCGGTCACTCTCATCCAGGCGTAGACTTTCTCATTGAGAGAAAATGTCGAGTCCTCTCCGGCGATTTCCCTGTCCTGAACGGAAGTGCCGAGCTTCAGCTGCGCCACTTCCGGTTTCGCCTGGGCTTTTGGTTTCATCTCCTGAGCCTTCACCGCGGTCGACAAAAGGAGAAGAACACCGATGAGAGCCGCTGAACTTAATAGGATCTTCTTCATGGTAGAATGCTCCTTTCTTTTATGTCACGATATCCGCGGGGGTGTCCACTCCCCCCGTCGATCAGATGTTAAACAATCCGCGCTTAATACTCAACCTGATCCAGTAAACGTTACGTCCTTATTTCTGATTTCTTGTTTCTTGCCTCTATTTTTCACGGCTTATGCTCTTTGACGAAAGTCCCTCTTTCAAGTTCCTCGAAAGCTGTCCGCAGTTCGCCTTCGTGGTTCATCACGATAGGTCCGTACCAAGCGATAGGTTCTCCAATCGGCTGTCCGGAAAACAACAGGAATCTTACGGGCCCATCCGCTGTGCTTACTTCAACCGCTTCGCCGTCGTCGAAAAGTATGAGGCTCTCGTTGTCTATGATCTGATTGCTGTCCGATGTCGAGCCGTTTGATCCTTCAACTTCGTACGAGAACAAATCTTTCTCACGTGTGAAGTATCCTTTTCCATCGATCACGTACGCGATGACATTGTGTCCCTTTGTCGTCGGCAGGTCGAACTTCGCGTTTGCCGGGAGTGTGACGTCAAGGTATTGCGGAGTTATCACGATGTCGGTGACAGGACCTTTGACTCCTTCCACTTCGCCCGCCACGACTTTTATTTTCGTGCCGTTTTGTCTCGTCACCACCGGGAACGCACCGCTCTTTACTTCCTGGTAGCGTGGGTCCATCATCTTGTGCGACTTCGGGAGGTTGGCCCAGAGTTGGAAGCCGTACATCCCTCCGGTGGTATCGCCTTTTGGCATTTCCTGGTGAATGATTCCGCTCCCGGCGGTCATCCATTGCACATCGCCGGCGTTTATCACGCCCTTGTTTCCCATGCTGTCGCCGTGTTCGACGTCGCCTTTGAGCACGTACGTGATCGTCTCGATTCCCCGGTGCGGGTGCCATGGAAAGCCTTTCAAGTACTGCTCGGGATTGTTCGACCTGAAATCGTCGAGAAGCAGAAATGGGTCGAACATTTTTACTTCATGAAATCCAAAAGCTCGTTTCAGGTGCACTCCTGCACCCTCAAGTGTGGCTCTGCTCTTGAAAACCTTCTTTATCTTTCTATATTCAGTCATCGTTGTCTCCTCTCTGCGCGGGTTTGATGCCGTCCTGTCGGTTGGGATTCACAACAATAACAGAGAGGGAAAGGGGAGTGGTTCCCTGCCGGGAAGCGGGTTACCCTGGAAGGACGAAGCTTAACGATTAGGCACGGATGCGAATCGAACGGTCAATTCTTGCACACGGATAACACGGAAGAGAGCACCGACTTTCACGAATAAGTTCACTAGTAAGAATTCGATCCGTGGAGACCGCGTCTGCTTCCGTGGTGTCAGTGTGCTGTTTTCTTTCCAGCCTATCTTAGTCTATTTTTCGTCGGCACTCGGTCCGAAGGTGCCGGGGACGGGGATGTTGAGGAGGCGGAGATAGACTGTCAGTTGACCGCGGTGGTGAATTGCATGCTCGAGCGTACGGCGGACCACGGCAGCCCGCGGCATTTCATAAATGACTTGCTCGCCTCTTCTGGCTTTCCAGATTACCTCCATGTCTTTGTCCGACGCCTTGCCGAGCGCCTCGACCGCCTTTGCAAGCGACTTATCGAATGTGTCGAGGATCTCCGCGGTGGTGTTCGGGAAAACCGGCTTGAAAGGTACGGCGGCAAAGTCAATGCCCGTCGACTCAAGTGCTCTTGTTATGGAGTTGGGCAGCTCTGCTATGTGCATGCCGAGTCGTCCGATTTGAGTCGACTTTTCGTGAGGCTTCCATGTGAGATTGTCGCCAGGAATTCGTTCCAGCAGCTTCTTTGTGTTTGCGGCCTGCTGCTGCAGCTCCGCGCTTAATTGTTTTGCCAGGGCCATGATTCGCGATCCTTTCCATGTATTCCAAATGTGTCAGGAATTGTTTCGTTTTATGTGTATACAGTGATTGTGTTTGCGCCATACGAGAGGTAAGCGCAAAACATCCTTGCCTGAAATTAAACGAGAGATTCGCGTAAATCAATTGCGCGATTTTTGATTAAGCCGGCTCCTCGGGTGCTGGCCCGTCTAATGTAGGACTGGTCGCCCCTATGGGGCTTGGAATTATTCTATATTGGGATTTCTACAAACAGTCCCGCCCCTGACGGGGCGGCGCATGTGAAATGAGAAGGATAACGGGTCGAGGCAAGCGCCATAGGCGCGCCTGCGCGTCGAAACGCTCCGGCGTGCAGACGCGATCTGTCTATAGCCTGATCCAAGCAGAATAGATTTGAGCTTCGCTAGGAGCGACCTATATTTGTGTGAAGACAGTCTCACCAATTCCTGACCATCCGGATGAATTCTCCTGCAGAAATGACAGGTCGCCCCTATGGGGCTTGGAATTATTCTGTATTGGGATTTCTACAAACAGTCCCGTCCCTGACGGGGCGGGGTGATATTATCTGAAACAGGTCAGAGGGAATGCGGGGGGTATCTGAGGCCTCATCGTTTGTGAATTGCATCCTGCAGATGGGAGTGATCAAGCTGAGCGCCATAGGCGCGCCTGCGCGTCGAAACGCTCCGGCGTGCAGACGCGATCTGTCTATAGGCTGATCCAAGCAGAATAGATTTGAGCTCCGCTAGGAGCGACCTGTATTTGTGTGAAGGCGAACCGCATGATGCCCACCGCGCCTTGGAATTGTCTTATAGAGATGGTATGTCGTCCCTACGGGGCTCGGAATTATTCTGTATTGGGATTTCTATGAGCAGTCCCGCTCCTAACGGAGCGGGGTGGTCTTGGCTGGAGTGAGAAGAATGTGTGGTTAGGAATTGCAGGCCCAGGTGTTTGTATGTCACAGCTCCTGGGTATAACGAAGGAGAGCGCCGTAGGCGCGCTCTGTTTATAGTTAAATTCATCCAGCACAAAATCGAGCTCCGTCAGGAGCGGTCCGCCTTTATCAGTCGTTTGCGAATGTGATGCGTGATTCTTATGATGGAACTGTTGCAAGTTCGAACGGGACGGTATGTCAGGGAAAGGAGGCTGAACAGTGGCAAACACCTACACGCAAATCTATATTCACATTGTCTTTGCTGTACAGGGGAGACGCGGTTTGATACCAGCTGACCGGAAGGAAGAGTTGTTCAAATACATCACGGGTATCGTTAAGAACCGTGATCAGAAACTGATTGCCGTCGGCGGTACGGCCGATCACCTGCATATTTTGCTCGGCATTAAGCCGACTATGGCGGTCTCCGACCTCGTACGGGACATCAAAGCTGGATCTTCCGGATTCATCAATGAAAAGAAATGGATCAGAGGGAAATTCAACTGGCAGGAAGGGTTCGGCGCGTTTTCACATTCACATGCGGAGTTGGATCGTGTTGTGCGGTACATCCAACATCAGGAAGAACATCACCGTGTGAGGACGTTTCGGGAAGAATATACAGAATTGCTTAAGGAATTTGCCGTGGAATACGACGAGAAATATCTCTTCACGTGGATTGACGCTGAACAATAGAACAGGCCGCCCCTATGGGGCTTGGAATTATTCTGTATTAGGATTTCTATAAACAGTCCCGCCCTGACGGGGCGGGGCGCTCTTTTCTCGGATCAGAAGAACATGCGATGTTCGATTAATGGAACAATTATTTCGGTATGGTGGCCTGTAGATAGAGCTGATCAAGCTGAGCGCCGTAGGCGCGCCTGCGCGTCGAAACGCTCCGGCGTGCAGACGCGAACTGTCTATAGGCTGATCCAAGCAGAATAGATTTGAGCTCCGTAGGAGCGACCTGTATTTGTGCGAAGACACTCTCACCAATTCCTGACCATCCGGATGAATTCTCCTGCAGAAATGACGGGTCGCCCCTACGGGGCGGGATGGTGATTTTGGAAAGTGGGGGGCGGACGGGACGAGATGCGGTCGAAGGACGCGCGGTGTGGCGTTGCGTGCTGATGCCGAAGAAGATAGATGCAGAGCGCCTTAGGCGCGCCTGCGCGTCGAAACGCTCCGGCGTGCAGACGCGAACTATCTGTAGTCATGTCCAACTCGACGAGCCGTCAACGACCCTATCGGGTCGCAGACCCGTAGGGAGCCGTCGGCCTCGTAGAGGAGCGACCTGCATTTATCCGAAGCCGGCCTTGCCATCGCCTGGTGATGCGGACGGTCTCTCAAGTAGAAATGACAGGTCGCCCCTATGGGGCTTGGAATTATTCTGTATTGGGATTTCTATAAACTGTCCCGCCCCTGACGGGGCGGCGCATGTGAAATGAGAAGGATAACGGGTTGAGGCAAGCGCCGTAGGCGCGCCTGCGCGTCGAAACGCTCCGGCGTGCAGACGCGATCTGTCTATAGCCTGATCCAAGCAGAATAAATTTTAGCTCCGTCAGGTCTACGACTCGACAAGCCGTCAACGACCCTATCGGGTCGCAGACCCGTAGGGAGCCGTCGGCCTCGTAGAGGAGCAACCCGCAGAGAACCGAATTACTGCCGGCGCTGTTAGGATGAATGTCGTAAAGCTAACGGGTCTTCAATTAAACACAATCCTGCGAGGAGGTAGCTGTGATCACGAGACAAAATCTGCTTCAATTATTCAAGAGAGAATTCGCGACAACCCTCAGAGTTATGCGGGCTTTCCCCGAAGACGATTTGATGTTTGTTCCGCACGAGCGCTCTTCGACTGCGCGTAATGTGATACGCACGTTCGTGTTCGAGATGTACCTTATCGAATCCTACGTGTTGAGAGAGAAGATCGACAGGTCGGTTTTCCAGACTTACGCGCCGGACAAATTGGCAACGCTCATCGGGGACTTTGAAAAGGAATCTGCTCACGTCATTTCCAGTCTGGACGAATTGCCGGAGCCGGACATTACCAAGACCGTCGAGTTTGCGGGAAAGAAGATGGCCGCCGACGAATTCATGCTCATGATGCTGTTCGACCAGATACATCACCGCGGGCAAATGACCGTGTACATTCGATTGGCCGGAGGAACAGTGCCGTCCGTCTACGGACCATCTGCAGACGATAAAGGGACGAACCTTTGAATTGTCACCGACGCGCGACGGCGATTTCCGGGATCACGCGTTCCCAAGAGGTGGATGGACTCATCGAAAAGAAATTGCACGCGGATGACACGGAGTGGACGGATTTTCGCGGGCTAAGAACGATTGGGAACGTTACGTAATTCGTCAAAGACTGTTAAATTCTCGAGTCACTCTTGAGAAGCTAAAAAAGTTGTGGCAGGCAAATGCTCATCGCGCGCCGGAGCTTCTTTTAATGATGTTCTCCATTCCCAACTCAGGATCGACAGGACCTTTGGTGAAAGTGAGGATGAACCCGTCCGGGTCTGCCACGCTGAAGTCGCGCGCGTTCCAGGCCTGGTTCTTCGGTTCACTGACGATTGAGGCGCCGTACCGACGGGCCCTGTTCGCCAGCTCGTCTACGGTTCCGGTTGTCACGGCGAAGTTCATCGTTAAGCTTTTTCCCTTCGGCATACTCTCATCCGCCGGGCCTTGGAGCTGAAGGAGCAGATCGGCACACTTTGTCCAGCGAAGATGGACCAATACCGGGCTACCTCCCGGTCCCGGGATGGAGAAAACGTGCCGGAAGCCCAGTGCCTCCTCATACCACTTTCCTGGACTTCACCGGATCGTTCACACGGAGTGTCACAAAGGACGGCATCCCGTATATTTCGTCGATTTGATTTGTCTCGTTCATGGTAATCCCCTCCCGATCGTTATCATTTCTCTGCATCCTAATTCTTGTCGCAATAGAAGTCGATCGCTTGCGCGAGATAATCCGCCAGTCCAGGCCGGTATTTCTCGAAGTAGGCGCGGAATCGTGGATCCTCTATGTAGAGCTTTCCTAAACCGCGGTACATACCGGGTTTCACCTCGTAGAAGTTGTTCAGATAAGCGTGGTGGCGTGCGACGAGCGCCTGTACCTTTCGGTCTTCGACCGGAGTTCCCACTAGTGTCGCAAGCTGCCGCATGATCTCGTCGAGCTCTTTGTTTACCCTGGCCCATTTTTCCTTCGACCACTTCTTCACCCTGGCGTTCGTCTTGTCGACGAGCTTCGGGTCCCATCGCTGTCTTGCTTCTTCGGCATAAGCTTCCGCCTGCTCCTTCGAGAGGCCGCCGTACAATTCTTCATCAGTCATTCCTATCTTATCTCCTTTCAACTTCCTTATCGTCTTGTCAATTGTTTCGAGAAGCGTGTCGAGGCGATCCGCGCGCCTCTTCAATTCTTGCCTGTGGGCTTCGAGCGCGTCGATTGGGTCGAAGCCGGGGCTGTCGAGTATCCTCGCGATGTCCTCGAGACTGCAATCGAGCTCCTTGAAAAACAGGATCTGCTGAAGCCTGAGAAGTTCGGCCTCTCCGTAAAACCTGTATCGCGCGGCATTGCGTGACGAAGGCTTCAGGAGGCCGATGTTGTCGTAGTGGTGAAGCGTCCTGACGCTTACTCCCGCAATTTTCGCGAGCTGCTGAACGGTGTATTCTTTCATCATATTCTCCGGCAATAATATACAACTTTGACGTTACGTCAGAGCAAGAGGTTTCCGGGGAAATTTTTGGTTTTTTTGTAGTTGTGACGCCGGGAGGCTTTACTTCAGCCTTTCGAGTATTCCGACTGTCGCCGTGCAGCCGAACCTTGTGCAGCCGAGTTCTCTTATCTCGATCGCCCGCTCGAGCGTCCGCACACCGCCGGCCGCCTTTATCTGAATTTTCGGATCGGCATGTTTTCTCATAATCCTGATGTCCTTATCCTCCGCTCCGCCGGTTCCATAGCCGGTTGATGTCTTCACGAAATCGACGCCGGCCTCGTTGCATATCCCGCATGCCGCGATAATGTCATCTTCGCTGAGATAACAATTCTCGAATATTACTTTCAGGAGGACGTGTCTCCGGTGCGCCGTGTCGGTCACAGCTTTGATATCCTGCTTGACGTAATCGTAGTTCTTCGATTTTAGCTTGCCGATGTTGAGTACCATGTCCAGCTCGACCGCGCCGTTGTCGATGGCTTCATTTGCTTCCGCGACTTTAGCCGCGGTTGTCGTCGTGCCGTGCGGGAAACCGATCACGGTCGTCACAAGCACGCTGCTCCCCTTAAGTGTCTCCTTCGCCAGCTTCACATCCGACGGCCTGACACAGACCGATGCGACCCTGTACTTTGCCGCCAGCTCACATCCTTCCTTTATTTCCTGATCGGTGAGAGTCGGTTTGAGCAGCGAGTGGTCGATCATTTTCGCGATTTCGTCGTAAGTAACCATGAGCACTACTCCTGAGTTTGCCCGGACCTTTGAGGGATGGCTCCTTTGCCCTGTCGGCACCATCCAGTTCGGCGCGCGAAGTTAAGTTAGCAATTTCGCATCCGCTATTCAGTGCTCGCGTCAGACGATCTTAGGCTTATGCGTGAGTAGCCTTGGGCACATTCAGAACGGAAAGGCGGCAGTCTCCGGTCAGCGCTCGCTGTCTAAAGTGGCCATTTGCTGCGGCGCGTACCGGTCGCCAGCTGTTGAACCAGCGGGCACGGCCCGCTCAATCGCCGCGAGGTCATCCCGGGACAAGTCGATTTCCAGCGCGCCCACCGCCTCCTTGAGCTGCTCACGCGTGCGGGCACCGATCACTGGAATTATTTCAGGACCCTTCGTCAGCACCCACGCTATTGCGACCTGAGCAACTGTACAACCGCGTCCGTTCGCTATTTCGCGCAGCGCGTCGACGATTGCGAGGTTTCGTTCAAGGTTGTCGCCGGTGAAGCGCGGCATGCGGTTTCGCATATCCCGTGCCGCCGCGGATCTTTCTTTCGACCAGCGTCCGCTCAACAGACCGCGCGACAGTACGCCGTAAGCTGTGATTCCGATGCCGAGTTCACGGCAGGCCGGAAGTATACGGGATTCGATCCCACGGGAAAACAAGGAGTATTCGATTTGGAGGTCTGCGATAGGCGTGACGGCACTCGCACGTCTCAGCGAATCGGCGCCCGCTTCCGAGAGCCCCGCATAGCGGACGTAGCCGGCCTTGATCATGTCCGCGATCGCCCCGATGGTCTCTTCGATCGGCACGGCCGGGTCGACGCGAGCGGGACGATAAATATCGACGTAGTCCGTACCCAGTCGCCGAAGGGTATAAGTAAGATAATTCTTTACGGAGGCGGGACGGGCGTCGATACCGATCATTGCGTTTGATGGATCACGAAGAGCGCCGAACTTCACGCTGAGGACTATCTTGTCCCGCGGCCTGTCCTGCAGAGCTTTTCGCAGCAGCATTTCATTATGCCCCATGCCGTAGAAGTCGCCGGTGTCGAGCAGCGTTACTCCCGCATCCAGGGCGGCATGGATCGTGGCGATGCTTTCAGATTCGTCCGCGTGGCCATAAGCGTCGGACATTCCCATGCAGCCCAGGCCTATCGGTGAAACGCCCGGGCCGTTCTTTCCAAGTTGTCGTATTTGCATCTCGTGTCTTCCCCTTTGGGATTGTTATACTGGGTTCCCTAACAAATTCTCAATGCGACGGGAGGCCCATTCGGATTAACAACAGCCATCAACTTCAAGCTGTTCCGTCAATTCATGAAGTGCAGCCGAAAATTCACTATCTCCGGATCCGCCACAATCCTTAGCGGCGGGCCCCACGTGCCGACGCCGGATGAAACATATATATGCGTCGAACCCTTCACCAGATAACCGTAAGCGAGCTCGTACACCATATTAGTAATGTAATTGAACGGCCACATCTGACCGTAATGTGTGTGGCCGGAAAGCTGTAAATCGATTCCGTTCTCCTCTGATTCTTCGAGATGGAACGGCTGATGGTCCATGAGGATGACGGGATGTTTCTTGTCGACTCCTTCCATGAGCTCCGCGAGCGGTCTCCGCTTGTGTGCTGATCTGTCTTCGCGGCCAACAATATAGAAGCTGCTGTCGATGAACACCGTCGAGTCCCTGAGCATCTTCACGCCGTGCTCGGTTATGTACTTGCAGGCTTTCTCAACTCCGCCAATATATTCGTGGTTGCCGGTGATTGCATAGACTCCGAGCGGCGCTTTTATCTGCCGCAGCGCCTCGCCGAGGTTCTGCCGGACGACCGGGTTCAGGTCGCCGTCCAGTATGTCGCCCGGGAGAAGCACAATATCCGGTGACAACGAATTTATCTTGTTCACGATCGCGGCTATGCGACCGTTGTTTATTATCGAGCTGAGGTGGATGTCGGAAGCCATGACTATGTTGAGGCTCTTCCTTCCACCGGCCTCTTTCGGAATATTTATGTCGAACGTTCGGACGCGTATGATATGCGCGTTTATGAACCCGTAAATCACGACGACAGTCACGAGTGAAATCACTGAGAGCGCGGCGACTTTCGCGGCGCGCGCGGGGTCTGATGTGATGAAAGCGGGGAAGAAGTGAAGAAAATGGTTGAAGAGCCTGAGCAAGTCGATCGCGGCTATGATGAGCAGGAAGTAGACGAACGCCCCGAGCCAGAATGATCCTATCCAGCTGAGCGGCTTGCCGATCGATATTATGTCGGCACGCTCGAGGAACATTGCGGCGATGAACGATGCCGCGAGGAATATGAACGCGACTATATAGATGGTCCGTACTGTGCCGACTGGCCGAAGCGCGTGCAGTCCGCGTATAAAGATGTAGTAGTTAGCCAGGCCGTATATGGAAAGAATGATTGAGACAACGATAACGAAAACGAAGGTGCGCGTCACGATTTCACCGTTTCATGAGTTTTTGGTTTGAATAAAATATGAAGAATTCCCCAATCATGCATCGCGCGCGTGTATGCATCCCCCCAAAACGGTTCTTTAGAGGCAGGATTCGACCGGTATCATTTGAGCTATTTTATGAGCACCAGTTTCTTTATGGAAACAAATCCCCGACCGCTATTATCTTCCGCGACGAGCTTGTAGAAGTATACGCCGCTCGAAAGTCTGCTCGCGTCGAATTTCACCGTATAACTTCCCGCATTCTGCCGCCCATTTACCAACGTCGCCACCTCTCTCCCAAGCACATCATAAACCTTCAACATGACACTGCTTAACGCTGAAAGCTTATAGCTTATCGCCGTTGTTGGATTGAACGGATTCGGATAATTCTGGCTGAGTTTGAAAATGGACGGTTGCCTTTGCGATTGCTTTACACCGATGACTATGTTCTCGTAAGCGATAGCTGCATTGAACATTTCGTCGACGAACTGGGGTGCCACAAGCTCGGTTGCGGCGGCATTCGGATGACTGTCATCGGAGCTGGAAGCGTACTGTGCCGGGAGCTTTCCGTCGGCGCCGGCGAGCTTATGGAAGAAGTCGAATAGGTACACGTTCCCAGGGAATGTGCCGAAGACCGGGTCGAGTCCTTTCGCAAGAGTATCCTTCGCCCAGCGGCAGAACGAATCGGAGAACCCTGCCTGCTCATCGTTTGTCGCGCCCGCCACAAGTGGAGCGTTTGTCCAGACCACGAAGAAATTCTTCGGATGCTTCGCCATCACACCTATGAAGTTTCGCCAGTGCCATTTATAGTTTGCTACTGACTTCAGTGTCGGGTCGAGTGTGTCTTCCGCCGATCCGGCCCCGGCAAGCTCGGAGGAAGGGAAGCACGATTTGATGACGATTATTTTCTCCGCGGCAAGGTATGAGCGGATGTCCGCGTCGATCGTGTCCTCGTTATCGAAAATCCGGTGCCAGCGCTCCCACTCGTTGTTCCACGGCTCGAGCGGCCAGCCGACCTCCGTCAAATTGACAGAATCGGTCCCGGTAAGATGACGCTCGCTGTTGTAACGTGCTATCTCATCCGGAACACTCGTGGAGCTGCCGTTCGGTCCCCAGATGGTGGCTCCTGTTGAATGATGAAGAAAAACTCCGCTGCGAAATTGAGTTTGTTGTGCCAGGGCGAAGACCGAAAGCGTGGCGAAGATGAAAATCGTTGCCGATATCTTTTTCATGTCGACCTCCTTCGTATTTTGGGGGCCATTCCGCGGTTGTTTGCAGTACAACCCGCGGGCCCGCTGTAACGCGGCGTTGCGCTATGCTAACCGCATGCCTGAAGACGCTTCAGGACGTCGAAGGCGATGGTTTGGTCGTGCTTTTGATTTTCAAACAGCCAAAGGAAAAGTAAATCTATCCGGTCAGATTGTCAAACAGGCAAGATGATAAGTAGTGGGCTACTTTCGATAGAAACAGATCGGCCTGCATGGTATGCGGTTGAATCTAGCGTCCAATACTTGCACACGGAATACACGGAAAAAGCACGGATTCTCTCGGATTATTTATTAATAAAAATCCGATCCGTGGTAATCTTGTTTTGCTCTGTGTCATCCGTATCCTGTTTTTCAAGTTCAAACTATCCTACTACCAGATGATCTCACCAATAATGGTGAATATGCTCTTTGACCTGTTGGTCATAAATATGACGGATTTGAGCCATGGTTCCCTCGGAGAGGGGTGGAAGGTCCGCCGCCCCGACATTTTCTTCAACCTGTGCAGGGCGCTTGGCACCCGGTATCGCGCAGGTGACGGCAGGGAACATCATTATCCAACGCAGCGCGAGCTGCGCCATGGTCTGACCCGCGGGCACGATGGGACGCAGGGATTCCACCGCCCGCAGGCCTGTTTCATAATCGAGACCGGAGAAGGTCTCGCCGCGGTCGAACGCCTCGCCGTGCCTGTTGAAGTTGCGGTGATCGTCAGGAGCGAATTTGCTTTTCGCCGAGAACTTGCCGGTTAGCAGCCCGGATGAGAGCGGTACCCTCGCAAGTATGCCGACGCGCCGTCGCTCCGCTTCCCGGAAGAAAAGCTCGGTCGGTCTTTGGCGGAAGATGTTGAAAATAATCTGGACAGTCTGAACGTTCGGGTACTCGATAGCCTTGAGCGCCTCTTCGACTTTCTCCACGCTCACTCCGTAGAAACGTAATTTGCCCGCGGTGACAAGGTCGTCAAGCACGCTGAAAACTTCAGGCATGTAATATACCTCCGTCGGCGGGCAGTGAAGCTGTAAGAGATCGAGGGAATCGGTCGCGAGGTTCTTGAGGCTGCGTTCGACAAACGCCGTGATGTTCTGCCGATTATAGCCGGCTGAGACGTGCGGGTCAAGCCTGCGCCCCGCCTTCGTGGCTACGAGGAATTTTTCGGGCCGGTCTCTTCGAAGCTGCGCCAGTAAACGTTCGCTCCTGCCGTCGCCGTACACGTCGGCGGTATCGAAGAAATTCACGCCGAGATCTAGCGCGCGATGGAGCGCCGCCATCGATTCCTTATCGTCAACATCGCCCCATGTGCCTCCGATGGCCCACGCGCCGAAACTTATCGCCGATACTTTCCAACCTGTGCGGCCCAGTTCACGATATTCCATTGCGATTCTTCCTTTATGATTGAGACTTGACGCAAGGCGTTCTCACCTTTTTGCCAGCCGGTAGTTGCCCATGTTGTCGTGGACAAGCGCGTATTTGCTGTCGAGGGTGAGTGTCCAGCCATCCCCGATTATGTCTCCGCCGTCGATTTTGGTCGGCATGCTGACGGTTATCATATCCCATTTCGGGCTCATCAGCGCTCCGTTCTCGACATTCAGGATTCCCCAGTTATCCGTCACACGGATGGTGGGGTACACTGTGCCGTTGTTGCCGAGCGGCACGAGGTTTCTCGGGTCGAACGAAATCTTCATGCTTTCGAATTTCAATATGAAATGCGGCTTTTCGACGAACTCACTTGTGTAGCGTGATAGGAGCTCGCGCCTGGCGGTTTCCCGCGACGTCTCTTCCGCGACAATAGCTTCACCGTCGTACTGGTCCTCCAACTGTGCCACGGCTGTCTTTAGGTCGGTCGCGATCGACACACCGAATGCGCGGATAAAATAATCTGTGAGATTTGTCTGCGCCGAAATATCCTTGTTCCAGTATTTATCGATAGTGCTGAGGAGATAGCCGTAGGTCGGCGTCGTGACGTACGCGAACGACCTGACGTATGTCGGGTAGCGGACGAAATCGTTAATGCTTTTCTCGAAGTGGTAGAGTGCCTCGTTCTTGTCCCTGCCGGCGATCATCGCGCCCGTGTATTCGGCGAGGCCTTCGTTGAGCTCAAGGAGATTCTCCGTTATACTGGCGCCCGGATAAAGCTGGTACAGATATTCTCTGAATGTCAGCGCGTCCGCGACGTGTCTTTTCATTTCCGATGTCGAAGTAGCTTCGAGTGCCTGCCTGAGCGCCTCCAGTTCGAGTCTCAGGTAAATCCGCCCGTCTTTCTCGTCGAGCTGGTTGTTGTCGGGGCTGTAACCGCGAAAGCCGAGCGAGGGTTGAGCGACATGGAACAGCTCGTGCGCGAGGAGGTTGATCCTGTCCTGCTTGTTGTCCGGAAGCGGGAGCATGACCATTGCCCAGTCTCTGCCGTTCCAATGGACCTTGGTGTTCGCGATATTGATGTCTTCGGGAAGATGGCCGGTGTAGACGTCGCCGTCCCGGCTCAAGGCACCGCCGCCGTCGGGGAAGTTGGAGTAAACCTGCCTCGTCGATGGATTCACGAGGAGGATCGGACCGTACATGTCTCTGTTCCAGAGGTCAAAACCCTGTCTTTCGGCGACACGAACCTCTTCGAAATAACTCGCATAGGCTTGTTCGGGAGTCGAGAAAGTCTGGGCGGCGGAAGATTGCACCAGCATAGACAAAAGCGCTGCAGCTATTGAGGCAAGGGCAAGGTACGTTTTCATTTAGAGAAAACTAAACCAGCCGGGCGGAAAATTCAAATTACCCGATGGATAGAACACGGATGATACGGAGCGAACGGACCAACACTGACGGGAGGAATGCTATTCGCTATTGCCGATTCATTTATGATTTGCGGGTGGTTTCCGAGATCTTCTTCTCGAAATCGAGGAGCCATTTCTTGCGCCAGAGTCCACCGCCGTAGCCGGTGAGGCTCCCGTCCTTTCCGATGACGCGGTGGCAGGGGATGACTATCGAAATTCGGTTGGCGCCGTTCGCGCTTGCTACAGCCCTGATTGCTTTCAGTTTGTTTATCGCGATCGCCTGATCCTCGTACAGACCTCGTCTTACCATAAGGGATCGAGATTAGCTGCTGCCAGACGGATTTTTGGAACCGGCTTCCGGGCGTGACGAGCGGGATGTCGAACTCTTTTCGCTTCCCATCGAAAAACTCGTTCAGTTGCTCCTCGAGTCTTGAGATATGCTTGTTCTCCCAGTACACGAGGTTCGCTTTCAGCAGTCTTCGGAGATCTTCGATTTCAAATTCGAACGAGCGCCTGTCCGAAAATTCCAGGAGACAAATCCCTTCGCTCGTCGCCCCTGCGATCATCGGACCGAGAGGTGTAGTGAGGCGATGGATGTTAATCACATTGACCAGTTTGCCTTCGACCGGGTTGGCGCCGACAATCTTCCTGAACGCCTCTGAGAAGCCGCTCAATGACTCGTAACCGTTTTCGAACGCGGCCTCGGTCACGGTGGCTCCGTTCTTCAGCTTGTGCAGGGCACCGTTTACCCTCAGCATTCTTTGATAACCCTGAAATGTCAATCCGTGATTTGATTTGAACCAGCGCCGCACCCTGTTTGGTTCGACGTTCATCTTTTCCAGTTCGTAATCGGTGATCTTTTTCGACGGATTTGCCGCGACGAGATCGATGATTTTCCGTATATAATCCGGCGTGGCGCCGAGCGGCTCAAGAGGATTGCAGACCTTGCATGGCCGGTAGCCGTTAAGTAGCGCGTCCTTAGCCGAAGGGTAGAATTCGATGTTTTCCCTGTTGGGCCTTCTCGCGCCGCAGGTCGGCCTGCAAAATATGCCGGTCGTTTTCACGCCGACGAAGAAAATGCCTTCGTAGGAAGTGTCACGCCTCATGAAGGCGTCGTACATCGCTTCGTCCGACCAGATACTCGATTCTTCTGTCGATTTCATATCTAAATGTAGCTCGGCCGCACGAATTTCCGCAACCGGAAAATTGACAGAGATATATGGCGCCGGGCAGTAAACCGTTGAAACGGTTGACTGGTGGGTGTGGTGATGTTAGCCCCGCGATTAATCGCGGGGCTAATGAACATAAAAACAATCTGAGCCGGGTTTGCCGGTTTTCACAATTCCGGGGAAGATTGTTCCTTCGAGGATCTCGGCATATATTTCCGATGCTGTGAGCAATGTTGATCAGGCTTAAGAAGCAACCGTTCGCAAACCGGCCTGCGGAATCCCTGCCTCTGCGGATTTCAAGCGGAACCGGAGAGGGAGTTTGTTGCTATTGAAAATCATGTTAGTCGAGGAATGAAAGGTCTCAAAGAAGGGAGCGAGTTATGGCCGTACGCATTGTCAGGCTCGGTAGTCCTCGAGCGGAAGGAGAAGGCATACGCATCGGAACCGTCCGCCGTCCGCCGCGTGGCGTGCCCAAGTCAAAGTTCGCGTCAGAGAACTGGTACGACGTGTGGTTCCCCAACCTGGCGCCGAGCGTGGAGACTATTAAGCTGGGGCAGGCGGCTAAAACGCCCGCGCAGTGGGCCGCCTTCACCAGAAAGTACAGGTCTGAAATGTCCACTCCTGAGAACAGTCACGCTATCGAATTGCTCGCTGAGCTGTCCCACCAAACCGATTTCTCGGTCGGCTGTTACTGCGAGAATGAATCGCATTGTCATCGGTCGGTGCTGCGCGAGCTGCTTATCGAGAAGGGGGCTAGACTTGCGTAGGCATTTAAACCGTTGAAACGGTTGACATTGTTTTGGATTATTATAGCACCACGATTAATCGTGGTGCTCATGAATACGATAACAAACCACCAACCGATTTATCGGTTTTGCTCTTCGGTTGGTTCCTCAGCCGGCATTTCGGCGATGTTGAATCCGTGTTTCATTAGTATTGCCTGAACTTCCTCCATGAACGATCTCTTGCGATGATGTTCATCCTGGTTTCGGATGTACGTTCTTACCGCATCGAGATGCGACATGCTGACGGAAAACGCTCCGTAGCCGCGCTGCCAGCCGAACTTCGGTCGAATTAGGTTCTCTTCATTGATCCAATGGGACGATTCGCCCTTGATAAGTTTCACCACGTCGTCAACTTTCTGGTCACTCCTCAGGTTTATCAAGACGTGCACGTGTTCCGGCTGGATCCCTAGCGAATCGATGTAGATGTTGTTGAGTTTGCAATACTCAATGAAATGATGAAAGAGTTGAGGACGCAGCTGGTTCGTGACGAATCGCCGCCGGTCCTTGGTCGACCAGACGAGGTGAACGAAGATCTGCGTGTACGAATGTGTCATATCCATTTCCCCCTTTCCGGCAAACCGTTGAAACGGTTATTGTCATTTTGTGGAATATTGTGGCACCACGATTAATCGTGGTGCTGGAAAACACGACAACAATCGCTAACCGATTTATCGGTTTTGTTTCTCTTCCGTTCCCCGCTATTCTAGTCATATTCAGACGTAATATCAACCATTTGGATTGGTCATGTTACGGATTCTGCCCGCACAACTATCAATCGTGGTCCTGGCTTTCATGGATTGCCATCGCCCCCGGCGCATGCCGGAATCGCAACCCGCGAAGCATGAACACGGTCACCACAATACCGAAGACAACCAGGTTTCCCGTTGCGTCGGTCCATAGAAGTCCGTGGGTCCCGAGCTTTGAGTAGCCGAATCCATCCAGCCATGTCATATACGCGAGCGGAATGCTTCCGGCGGCCGACAAAGCGCTGTAAAGAGTGCTGGCGTCTTTCGTATCAGGGCCGACAATCTCAACGATCAGCGCCGTGAATCGTGCCCAGCAAAGTCCCACGGTGACCAGGTAGAGAATTGTGCCGACCAGGTAACCGCTCGCTCCGTCCACCGACGTGAGCACGATAGCCGCGAGTCCGTTCAGGAGGCCTGCGCTGGCGTATACCACCCGGCCGTCCCAGTCCGCCGGAACCAGGGCGCCGAGGAGCGAACCGACCGCGAGGGCGATGCCGCCGCCGAGTCCGTTTATCCATATGACTCCCGACGCTCCGACGCCGTAATGCGACGCGATTGCAGGCAGAAGAAGCTGTGCTGCCCCGGTGCCGGCCGGCGCCATGAGAAGGAGCGTGCTCCACCTGCGAAGAGGCGACTTGAAAACGCCGCCGATCTCGCGCTTGATGGCGGCAAACCTTCCCTTGAACCAGTGTGCGGCTGCCGGCTCTTTCTCCGGTAATGTGAACGCGACCAGCGCCGGTAGGAAAAGGACAACTGCAAATATAAGTCCGCTGAAAAATACCGGTAGGCGGGTCACGAGCCACAAAACGAGCGCGCCTCCAAGCGCGCCGCCGGCGAGATATCCAGCCTGGTTCCACGCCGCGGCTTTGGACTGCGCGGAAGGTGAAAGCGCGGTCACCATCAACCCGCCTGACGATGCCAGCACGAGCGAGACCGTCATGCCGCCGAGAAGGAGAAACGCGGTCAGCACATAGAGACTTGCAGTGCCGACGAGCGGAAGTGCGATCCACATGCAGACAGCCGTAGCGGCTGCCGAGAACACGAGCCATGTCCTGCGGCGGAGCCTCACATCTACCAGCGGTGCCCAGAGGAAGACTAAAATATTGGGCAGTTGCAGAAGCGAACCGATGGTCCCGATCTCGTAAACGGATATACCGGCTTTACTCAGCAGAAACGGGAGCGGCGTCGCCGTGAAACCTACGTAGACTGCAACAGGCAGTATCAGAATGCCGAATACCCACGGCCTCGGCCAGTTGCGTGAATCATTTATGGTCATGAAGCTCGATCATTTCCTGAATTCGTGATTATAACGGCCAGGGTATTTAGTTCGCGGTGGACCGAAGGATTCGATTTTCGGAAATCATCCCTGCCCGTGCGCAGTCCGTCTTCCCGGAGAATTCGTGCAACCGGGTTAATGTCTATAACAGCGGGCGCATCATTTCCGTTCTGCATCCGGTTTCTTGTGCACCTCTGAGTGGAGGGCGGCAGACTTGCGAAGCTTCGTGGTTCTGTATGTATCCGTTTACCTCAGGAACGCGAGGCCCGCGACTGCAGCGGCTGCCGCTACGATTGAAGTTGTGAGCATTCCAAAAACAGGTATAAGGAAGAGAATCGCGGTGAGTGAGCCGACGGTTCCGCCAATCAAATCTGCCGAGTAGAGCCACGTCATTGCCTTCTGCCGCTCACCGGCGCTGCTCAGGCTGATTACGGCGAAGATTGCCGAAACCAGCATCCCGTCCAAAGCCAGCATCAGCGAAGTAAACCCAAGTCCGTCGAGGAGACCGGACGTTATCGCGAAACAGGCAACGGCGTTCAATACTCCGAAGCCGAGGATCAGAGCCACTTTCAGCCACGTATGTTTCTGTCCGGCAGAATGCCGGCCAGTTACAAATTTGTCGATGATAGCCGCGCCCAGGGCCAGTCCGGCCATGAAAGTCATCAGGAGGACTCCGATATCCTGGTACAGGACTCCGTTTTTGCTCTGGTAGTTCAAGAGAAGCACCGTCTCCGTCACCATGCCTACCGCGCCGGCCAGGAGCATTAAGAGGAACTGTCGCGCCGCAAGGAGCTTCCCGTTAATCGCCACGGTTAATGCAACAATTATCATGAGCCAGACGGCGGGCGAACTCATGATACCGGATAATTCAAACGAACGCGCGTCCGGCAGTGTGAAGCTGCCGAAAAACCTGGACAGCCATATCGATATCGTGTAGCCGTAGCAGGCGGGCTGTATGTCGCTGTTGGGAATCCGCGTTCCTGTGGACATGGCTTTGTTTACGCTTATAAATCTGTCGTTTGTATAGAGATAGTTAATGTATTCAGGCGAAACCAATCTGGTTGCTACTCTTCTGTCTTTGAATCGCTTGATCAGCCGGCCGGTGTCTGTCGACAGGGCCGCGTTTGAAGCCATGAAAATATTTGTTACTCCCGGTGTGACTATTACATTTTTGAAAACCGATTTGAGAGCAGCATAGATGCCTGCATTCCTGTTCTGCAATTGCGGCGTCCATAGATTTTCCGCCGAGGGAACTGCAAATGCCAGCGTCCCATCCGGCTCCAGCTCCGCGTAACATTTTTCGAAAAACTCCTTCGTGTAGAACCGGTTGTTTTGTGCGGACATAGGCTCCGGCATCGCGACAAGGATCATGTCATATCCCGTCCTGAAGAACTTTCTCGGATCGGCGTAGAAGATTCTGACTCTCTTGTCATAAAGCGGAGCGCGTAGCTCCTGAGGCAAATGACCGGTGACGGTTTGTATGATCATCTTGTTAATTTCGACGTAATCGATCCTTGAGGCCGGTAATTTCAGGAGCTCCGTCACTATTCCTTCGAAGCCTCCGCCAAGGACCAGTACCTTCTTGAGTTCCGTCGCCTGAAGGGTTGATAGTTGTACAAACTCCTCGGCAGCAGTGGTTTCCGTCTCGTAAGAAAGCGCGTCATTCTCGAAAACGCATATTTGTTTTTCCCGCGCCGTGACCGTGACGCGGCCGTATGGAGTGTCGACCGATTCGACCATGTTGGGATGGTTCCATGATATCGTCAGGTGGTCGATCCTGCCGGCGATTCCGAGCATGGCAAGTACGATCACTATGCTGCCTGCCGAAACGTAGTTTTGCGGGCGCATTTTGTTCATCCATGAGAAGAGGAATACGATGCACAACGCCAACGCGGAGCAAAGCAGGCCCGCTGAAAGATTCCGGTAACCGAGAACCAGCAAAAGTGTGGACAGCAAACCGCCGAATACTCCGCCGGCGCTCTCGATCGCATACGCTCGGGCCAGCGACCTGCCCTCCGAGAGATATCTCCTCGCCGCAGCCTGAAACGAAATACCGGTCAGGAGGCTCAACGGGATTATTGCCGCAATCAGCCCAACGATCTGGAGCTCGAAAGGAAGATAACCGCCCGGGACACTTCCGAATATTCTCCTGATATCTCTTATAAATATGATATCTGCCGGCAGGACACCGGCCATTAGAATAAGAAGCGATTGAACGTTTCTTTCTCCCGGCGCGCCGGATCGGCGTCCCGCCGCGGCACCGATTGCCGTACCGAGAAGCCAGAAACCAAGCGACAATATATAGATGAGCTCTATTCCATAGAACGCGACATTCAGTTCGCGGAGAATTACCACTTGGCCCAGTATCGAGACTAAGCCGATCGTGATCAGGTATGCGACGGTGGAAAGACTTTTGGTCGGACCCAGACTAGCACCTTCGGAAAGAAACGTGGAACGCCGGGGAGATCTCAGCGACGAGTAATACCCGGAATGCGAATTCTCGCAGATTAACGGGACGCGCGGGACATTCATACGTCATAAACCGTTGTCTCCGTGTCATCACTGTTCCGACCTTTCAAACTGCGATTCGCTGAAAACGTCCGCCTGGAACGTGAACAGCTGAGCATCCTTCCAGTCGCCGGCCTGCAATCCCGCCTTGTAACAAAGTTGATCGAGGAAGACCTGTTTACTCCATCCGGTTTCGGTCGCCACCTGCGGAAGGAAGACGGCCTGCCTGTTTCCCTTCTTTATGACAACCCCGTCACGTCCGAGGACAATATCATCGGCATTCTTCACCGGCGCGAAAGGAGTGAGCACCGAGATCTCAATTTCCACCTGCGAAAGTTCTTCTTTGCTCAGAGGATTGAACCGCCCATCGTTGAAAGCGGCCTGAAGTGCCATCGCGCCGACGACCGTGCATAACGGCCGGTCGTCCGACATATTCCCGATGCATCCGCGCAGCTCGCCGTGCTTCCTCAACGTGACGAAGGCGCCTCTCTTCACCTTAAGAAAAGAATTGAAACCGCGGGGGAGAGGAACCGTCTCCGTCGCGAAGATGTGTTCAAGATTCTTCCGCGCATATTTCAGCAGGGCGATTTTGTCCGATGAACTGAGCTTGTAGGAAGAATCCACCACCAAAGTATCCGGATCAACCTGCGTGACCGCCTCACCTTTGCCGATGACGACCGCTCCATACCCGACGACCTGATCGGCTCTTCCAACCGGGTTATAACCGGAATTGCTGTAACTGACTATCGCCCCGTAATTCGCGCCAAGCTCTTTCGCCGCGGCTATGGCAGCCATAATCGGAGCTTCACCGCACGCACAAGTCGATAGCTGAGGAATGTTCCGGTGAACTTGTTTTTCCAGCTCGGAGTGTGTCCTATCGATATCCAGAGTGGTTATGATCCTGAGAGTGGCATTATCAATTCTTACCGCATCGTCGAAGCGCGGGTAGTGGGAAAGGTCTGAGCTTGCCACTATCAACGCTTTCCTGTTCTTCAGAACCCCGGCCAGAATTCGTCCGAACCTGGCGCACATGTCGGGGTCTGCTTCGCCTACGATTACCGGCAGAATCTTTGCATTGGGAAACAAATATTTTATAAAGGGTATCTGGACTTCGATGGAGTGTTCCTTTTCGTGAACTTCGAGGTTCGTCGTTACGTCGGGATCGGCTTTGACCAGTTCTTCCGCCGCTTTCTCGTCGACCGCGGCAGTGCCGATCGGAGTTACAAATGCGCCTCCCGGGTAAACCGAGATCCCTGTAAATCCGGCCGTCGTGTGATTTGTCCCGAGCACGACAATCAAATCGTACGCGCCGTGTCTTACCTGATTATATCCGTCCGCGGCAATCTGCCCGGCAAAGATATATCCGGCATGTGGGACGATAATAGCGATAGGGCGATCAGCTTTAGCGGGTTTAGCATCGTTCATGAATGACGCGATCGCCTTGCTCAGCGTCGTCGAGTCGGCGGAATAAAACTGGCCCGCAAAGGCGGGCCTCCTGACAAGGCCGTCCTGTGAACTTCGCGAGTCAAGCTTCTGGCCCTGGCATGAACCGATGAGGAACAGAAAGGCGATACAGTAATAGATCCTTTTCATAATCGGCCTCTTTTCTTCGAATAGGAGCTGGATGCGTCTCATTTGCGAAACTCCTTGTACTTGAGGAGGTTTCGAAACCTTCGGTTTCCGGCGATTAAACGCAACGGAACATTAGCAACGTTTGTCCGCTCATCGATTCCACACGCCCGCGATCGGTTTGCCGCAGTATTCGCAGCGGCCATCCTTCAAATGGTTCTCCACCGCGAAAAAGCCGCTCCGTTTAATGACCATCTTACCGCATTCCGGACAATACGTGGAGTTACCCGGGTGGCCGGGCACGTTTCCGACGTACGCGTAATGAATTCCTTTGGACATCGCGATGTCTCTCGCCCGTTCCAGCGTGGAGATGGGAGTCGGCGGGAGATTCTGAAGCTTGTAGTCCGGATGAAACCTGGTGAAATGGACGGGTACATCCGGGCCGACTTCACCGACGATCCAGCCGGACAGGTCATTCAGCATCTTGTCGGAATCGTTCAGCGTCGGAACGACCAGGTTCACGATTTCAAGATGGACTTTGCTTTTTGCGATTTGCCGGATACTCCGCAGGACAGGCTTGAGCTCCGCGCCGCAGACTTTGCGATAAAAATCTTCGCTGTAGCCTTTCAAGTCGATCTTTATGCCGTCGAGGACATCGCACATTTCCTGCAGCGGATCCTGATTCATGAAGCCGCAGCTTACGAGCACGCTCTTCAGGTTCTTCTTCCTCGCCACGCGGGCAATATCGGTCAGGTATTCGATGAACACGGTAGGCTCGTTATAAGTGAACGCGATGACGGGGACTCCTTCGGATTTTGCGTTGCCGGCGATCTCTTCCGGCGGGACATATCTAACAGCGTAGTCTTCGGGTTTGGCCTGCGAGATTTCCCAGTTCTGACAGAACTGGCATGAAAGCGGGCAGCCTGCCGTTGCGAGCGAGTATGCCTGGCTTCCGGGGAGGAAGTGAAAGAACGGCTTTTTCTCTATCGGGTCGGTGTGGATCGCGATAGGTCTGCCGTAGACAAGGCTTCTTAGTTTTCCCTCCACATTCGCTCTGGCCCGGCACTTCCCGTGCTCATTCTCTTTCATGACACATCCCTGTGCGCATAGAAGACATTTTACGATCTTCTCCTCGTGACCGAACTGAGTTTTGCCGCCGATTTCCGAAACCGAATGGCACTTCAGACAATCTGCGCTTTCAGATTCCGTCGATAGCCAGTATCTGGCGAGGGGAGAGTCTATGTAGGATTGTGTTTTGCCGTCAGTCTCGGGAACATGTTCTATCCACGCGAGCAAGTCCCTGAGCATCGTCGGACACGAGAGTATTCCGTATGCGCCGCCGATGACGAGGCCGGACTTTGAGATGAATTCACGCCGAGAAAGATATATCATGTTCGCCTACTTCCAGGCGCAGATTGAGGTTTGCGAATAGAGATCGGAGGAAATTCTGTGCATGACCTGAACACCATGACAACGCCAGCTTCCTTGAAAAACTGAGACGCGGATCGGCTCTTGCAGCCCTTTTCCCTGACTTATCACACGTCACATCCTGAGATGCGCCGCCACACCTCGCAAGAATGTAAACTTAACCTCTTGTATTGTCAAGCAACCACGTGCCCAGCGATCTCCAATCGGATGAGAAGACAGGATTAGCGGTCATTGTCCGCGTCAGATGAAAAACCTTACGCTCTTCCAAATCTCGGAGATCGGCAGTTTAATCCCCTGCAAATGAAAACGGGAAGATTGGTCTCGTATGGCATCGCGTATTCACTTCTTATGATCGCTGCTTCTTCGACGGTATTTAGGGATTTGAGATGGTCTTCCTTCTTTCCGCCGATTACTATAATGGTCGTGACGGTCGTGTCGCCCGGTCCCCAATACCAGTAGTTGTTGTGACCGCATATCACGCGTGGAAGCGGGTACTTGCCCCTGAAGAAATCAATTGCGCCGGCTTCGCCGTAATTTTGCGCGAAGACGACGGTCTTCTTCCGTTCGTCCGGCGGAAGCGAAAGGTAGACTTTCGAGACAGTCGCGGCCATGTTTTCCCATCCGAACATGTCGGCGTAATACTGCGGAAGCTGCGTGAGACGTTGCGCTTCGGATGTCGACGGGGTGATTCCAAGAGCCTGGGAGTATTTGATGAACGTCTGCACCGGCAATACCGGAAGCGCGAACGGGATGCTCACCAGGCCGAAGAGGGCGACCAGTGCTGGCATCGCAAACTTTGTCCAGCGGAAACCCCTGTGAGAGGCTATTCGCTCGAACATGACGCCGCCTGCCGCGAACAGGATGGGGAATGCTGGGGCGATGTATTCGGGCTTGGAGTGCCAGTTCAGAACCAGAACCAGGAATGAAACGAGAAATATGTAGCCGACCAGCCTGAAGTCCTTCCCGTCTCTCTGGAAGAACAGGAAGTAGATTCCCGCGACCCACACCGGAAGGGAAAGGTAGTTCATATTGTTCACGGTTCCGAGAATGAAAGTCATCAGGTTCTGAGAAGCATATTTGATGGCGGAAGCGTTATGGATGAATTCCAGCGTGGCGAAATTGTGGGCGATATTCCAAACAATGTAGGGGCTGAAGAGGACGAACGCGATGCCTCCAGCGATGTACGGCCACCTCGTCATGAAATACTTTCTCTGCGGCGTGAGAAGCATGCCGGCAAAGAGGCTGAACCCGAACCAAAGTATGTCGATCTTGTTCAGCAATCCGAATCCGAGGATCACCCCAAGGAGGATCCAGAGTCTGCCTGTCCGTGGGTCGGAGGAGTCAGCCTGGGCAATCAGGATAATCGTGTAAGCGCCGAGGGACCAGAAAACCCAGTCGAAGGCGTTCATGGAGTAGATGCCGTCTGTGCCGAGAAACTCCGGCGCTATCGCGACCGACAGAGAGGCAAGTACGACCGCAAACAAGCCGCCGCCCATTTTTCTGGTCATGAGACCGGCAAGATACACCGTGAGTCCCGATGCCAGTGCTGGCAGAAGCCTTAACGCGAATATCGAATCTCCGAAGAGTTTGATGCTTGCGAACAGAATGTAGCTCGCGAGCGGCGGTTGGTCGACGTAGCCGGCGGCGAGGTGCCTGCTGCAGGCGATGTAATAGAGCTCGTCGCGGAAGTAGCCGTAACCGCCAGAAGCGTTAGTGAAAAGATGGAGCAGAACTTCCGCCGCGGCGAAAGCCAGTATGATCAGCGTGCTTCGGTGTGCCATCTCGTCGGGATTTGTTGCGTCCATTTCTTCCTCTCTTGATTGTCTTTGCGATCCGGCAGTTAGATCGGAACCATACGCACAGAGTCGCCGGTGAACAAGGCTTCAATTCACACGGCCGGCCCGATGTCGAGTAATTACGAGAGGCGCGGCGAAATGTTCAGGTGGACTACCCTTTTATCGTCAGTACGATGGCAAGTGCCGCCCTGATCCGCTCGACGAGTGACTCGTCGAGTTTACCGATGCGCCTGACGAACCTGCGCTCGGATATTGACCGGAGTTGAAAGCAATCGGCCGCTGATTCCTTGCTGAGGCCGGTGCCGTCGGCAGGCTCGATCTTGACCATCCATGGCGCTATCGCGAAATGGTCTTTCCAGTCCGTAATCGGAACCACCATCCTGAGGGGAAGCTTCCCGAAATTGTCGTCGTTGACGACGACGCAAGGCCGTGTTTTTTCGATCTCGGCACCGATGGTAGGGTCGAGCGTGATCAACCATACGTCACCTTGGTTCATAGAAATCTTCCATGTCAAGGTCGGTGAATGACGTCAGGTCTTTGTCGGCGCTGTAATCCCCCAGTAACTCCCTCGCGGCCCGCTTGATTTCTTTCGCGCCCCCCTCTTTCCGGAGCGATTTCAGCAGTTTTTCGGCAACGAGGATGCGGTCCTGCAAAGGAAGCCCATCGATCGCCTTCAGTATATCGTTTACCTTCTTACTCATGCCCGCTCTGACGGAGTAAGATACAACGTTTCTGTCTTAATGTGCTAATCCAGCGCAGATTCTTCAGGCAACAGCCGCGCTTATTCTTGGAGTGCCTCGTTTAATTCCTCCGATCGGTTTGTCGAGCGACAATTCTCTTTCACCGGCATCGCCGCTCATCCGTATCGCGCAGGCCTGGGATTACCCTCACCTATTTTTGCGAGCCACATACGCACCAGCCGCTTCCCTCACCTGAAACCCCATCGGCCTTTTTGGTTTTTCCGGCGGCGTGAGAATTTGCCGGATTGCCTCGAACACAACCCTAAATTGCTCGTCGTATTTCTTTTCAAGAGCATCCAGTTTGCGCGCAAGCCCGGCGTTTGACGCAAGCATCGCTCGCAGCTTGACGAACGTCCGCATGATCGCGATGTTAACTTGAATAGCCCGCTCGCTATTGATGACGCTTGAAAGCATAAGAATTCCGTGCTTGGTGAATGCAAACGGACGATACTTGGTATGTTCGCCTCCCTTTAAGGTCACAAATTGTGACCTTGAACATGATCTCATGTTGTATCTCAACCATGTCGCCGTCCTTTCTTCCTTGCCGGGTCAGAAGGTTCTCCCTCCCCAACTTGGAATCCGATCGGCCTCCTGGGCTTCTCGGGTGGGGTCAGGATTTGGCGGATCGCGTCGAAGACGATCTTGAATTGTCTGTCATATTTCTTCTCCATCTCTTCAAGTTT
>CAWEBD010000167.1:0-30970 GCA_963806435.1 uncultured Bacteroidota bacterium | reverse complement strand
GTCATCGGTCCACCGCAGCCAGGACGCGATCCGCCTCTTGACCGAGCGCGTCTGGAAGGCCGACATACCGGTATTGTCGCAGTCGGATGGCATCGAATCTAGAATTGGAAAGCCATCCCTGCACAGCGGCCCAGCGGAAAAAGACCCGAAGAGCGGAACCATACGAGCGTCAGAGGTGCATCATTTTTGGCATTCTCGAGTAGAACTCACGAACGTGGTGCGGCGTAATCCGGCCCGATTTCCGTGATGCCCGGCGCCCTCCAAGTACCGGGCGAACGCCGACAACTTTTGGGTGTACTGCCGGGCGGTTTTCGTCGCCAGTCCGCGATGCGATTGCACAAACAGCAAATACGGCTGTCAAATCCGGGAAACCAAGCCGCCAGGGTGGATTCGGCGGAGAGCCCACACGGCGGCGAAACTGTCCTCGTTCGTCTGCCTCGAGGAACATTCTGACAGAGGCCCGAGAACGCGGGAGCACTGGCGCTCCTTCCCCGTGCGCCGGGCCACGTACTGCCCGCACCGAGTCGGTACCTGTGGCCGGCAAAAGCAGACCTCGTTCCTCGAGGTGCCGGGAGAAGCGCAGCCATTCGTGAAGATGCTGGCGGATTACCTCGTTCGCATAGCGCAGTTCCAACAAACTACTTCCAACTTGGTCCATGCGCTGCTTGTGCGGTGACGTGCGATACTGCCGCACTGGTTCCACCGGAAAAACCAGATTGAGAACATCGTAGACTCCTTAGAAAGCAAATTCAGAGAACCACAATATTCTCGCCGGGGGACATTATGGAAAGCGGGGTTGCACGAATCCCGGTCATTCACCCGAAACCGGCCGGGTGCACGACCCCTCTCTACCATGACGCGGGACTCACCATAATCTTCGCCGGGTGCCGTGACGATTACCGCGCAGGCTTGCGGCGCATGGGGTCCGCGGAGCTTGCGGACGAAACGCTTGACGCTTTGGTAGCCGCCGGCGAAGCCGTATTCGGCAACCATGTCCTGCCAGATCGCCATGGCATTGCGGCCCCGGGACAGCCCCAGTTCGATGGCCTCCCCAAAGGCCTCGCAGGCACTGGCAGTCGGACTCCGAGTCGGACCCGTCGGTCGCTCTGCCTCTGCTTCGCTGGAAGCCTCCCGGCCAGAGTCGGTGGTCACTTCGTTGGCCGGTTTTGCCAGTTCAGGGTCGGTGGTCACCCCATTGGCCGGTTTTGCCGGCGGCTGCCGTCCCCAACCACCCGAGGCTCGCAGCGCGATTCCGGCTGCTCTCAGATAAGCGCTCGCAGTCTCTCGGCGGACACCGGTCGCCCGCTCAATACGCCGCAACGACCATCCGAGCCGTCCCAGTGCTACTACTTGTTGTTTCTTTTCTTCGCTTCAAGACATTGCTCATGCCAACGGAGGCTACATGGCCTCTCGCCGGTGTCAATGTCCTGGGTGCGTGATTATCGTTGGCCGGTTTTCAGCTGACCCTCTATGGCCGGTTTTGGGTGACCCCCGAGGGCCTGCTCATCGTAATCGTTCCAAGTCTGCACCGTTCGGCCGTCTGGCGGGCGCTTCTCGCCCTATTCCTATTTTTGATGCTTAAACAGCACGCGCAATTTGTGGGCTGCTGGTTTCAATATCGAATTGTCGAGTGTCAGAATCGTTTGGTTTGAGGATCGTGTGATCCAAGTGCGTGTGCGTGCGGCCCAAATGGAAAGCCGCCGTGCCCGTATCTGGAAAGACTGGTCCCAAAGTTGCCGCAGGTTGAAGAACAATGGGGAACCGTGGCTGCTTTCAAGGATTTATATGGGAACCTTTGGGACCTCATTGGCCGGAAGAAATAAGTTGTGGTCTCCAACACCTTATCGCAACTAGGGGTCTATTCTCTTTGAAAGTTTTGGAACCAGTTCTGGAAGCTCATAGGCGGTGCGTCACGATCGCAAGAGATCAGGAAACTCAATAATTTCTTGGATAATTTGGTTCCAATTCTTTCCCTTGAGGGGCCACATAAAACCGATACCTTCTTCTTACGCAACTTTTTTAACTCAAAATCTGTAATCGTTCGTGCTCCAGTTTTCGATCACGACCTCATTGTTCCTTACGGCGAAAAGCGGGATGTAAAATTCTCGCTCACGTCTCTCAAACCCAGTCACAATCAACCGGAAAACGCCCCGACCATTGTTTTTCAATCCAGTCCAAACGTGCGATGGCGCGATTTATTCAACGATCTTGTAGACGAACCCTTGTTCCGCGAGGAACCCTAGTTTGTTCTCAGGTCTCAGAAATCCTGCTTTGGGTGTCGCCGAACAACAAACCTTCCTACCCTTGCTGCAGCTTCGTCTTGCATGTGCGGAAGCACGTGGGAATACACATCCAGCGTGAAAGCGGCACTCGCATGTCCGAGTTGCTCGGACACAACCTCTGGAACGCCCGCTGCTACCGCTAGCGTGGCCGCCGTGTGCCGGGGATCGGTCGAAGATCTTGCTGCTTGGCAATCCAGCTTTTTCGAGGATTGGGCGGAAGTGGCGCGTTACGAGATTTCGCTTGTGGATCGGATCACCGCTGATCGTTTTGAAGATCAAATCTGACATTATCGAATTCACAGGATCGGTGTTTTGCTCGTTGGCTGCACAGAAGAAGTTCCAGAACCCAACTCTGAAGCTTAACGACGCGCCGGCTCGGCTTCCGTTTTGTCTCGCCGAATTTCCACTCCTTCTTAATCCGATGCAGCGTTCGCGAGACGCTGATCACACCCCCTTTGCCACTCCACGTCAATCCACTTGAGGCCTAGATATTCACTCGGCCGCATGCCCGTTGTGAGCGCGAGAGCGAAGAGAATATAGTGCTCGCCATTCTTGGCGGCCTTTAAGAAGGCTCGGCATTGTTCGACGCTCAGCACCCGCATCTCCTTCCTCTGCAGGCGTGGCAGATCAACCCCCTCACAAGGATCGCGCGCAATCAGCCTCCACCGAATGGCTTGTCGGAATGAAGATTGCAGCACCGCGTGTGTGTAATGCACGGTCCGGGACGATAACCCGCGATCAATCATGCCGCGATACACTACCTGAATGTCGAGGGGTTCAATCAAAGCCAGAAGTTTTGATCCAGTGCTGGCCGTATGTGGAGCCTCAGCAGCGCCTCATAGTCGGCTGCCACATATTAAAAACCTCCTTTCAGGTTTTTGTTTTGTTGGCTATGTTCTGTTTCTTTTCTCACAACCACCTATAGTTCAATCGCTGTGCCACGATGCGATAGAGGAAATTATCATGGGTAGGGGCTTCGTTATGCTTGTTTCGCTCGACTTGAGAAATACTATTTCGCACCACATAACCGAAGTCGATGATTGCGGCTTGTTAGCGAAGCAAGGTGGTGGGAAATGATATTTCACGGGAGCCTTGAGCATAGAATTGAGCTTCACCCAAAGCTACTCCGTCCAGGCATAGATCCGCTTAGGGAGGAGTAACGTTGTTATCAAACTCGTCTCAGACCCGAATTCGGTCTATATTATAGTCGGTCACAGAAGGAGAACCCATGAAGCTCAGCACATCCGTGAAGCCCATCAGCTACCTAAAAGCGCACGCCTCTCGTCTTATGAGGGAGCTGTCCACACATCAGGGAACTCTCGTCGTTACACATAACGGACAGGCCAAAGCTGTCCTTCAAGACATCCACACCATCGAGCAGACGCAGGAGACTCTCGCATTGCTCAAGATACTAACCCGAAGTCAGCAGAACGTAAGGAGAGGTGAAGTTAAGACTCCCGATGCCGCGTTCTCATCGCTTGAGAAACGAATACAAGCCTTCAAGAATGAGAAACTTTAATGTCCAACTCGACATTGATGCTGGAGATGACCTTTTCGAAATCTACCGATATGTTGCAATGACCGATCCCATTGGGCAGGCCGACCAACTGTTTGATTCTCTGAAGCGGTCGTGTCTCTCGCTTCGTACCTCGCCCCTGCGGGATAATATCCCTCCAGAGTTGCAGTACGTCGGCGTGTCTCAGTTCCTGGAAATCAGGTCCAAGCCCTACAGGATCATGTATAGCATCGAGCAGACAAGTGTCACAGTCCACTGCATTTTGGATGGGCGGCGAGATATGCAAACCTTGCTTGAAGAGCGTTTGTTGCGATAATGGCCTTGAGATCCCATCGCCTGGAACAGCCCCGGCAGAGCTGATTACTCTCATCGAGAGCGAGAACGGATTTTAGGATATCTGAATAGCCTTGAACAGGTTCAGGTAACTGCTTACTTAACGCTCGAGCCTCTTAGTATTCCTGCCAAGCAGGTGCCTCATTGTTTCCCCGGCAGTGTTTACCACGGCAGTTGCTGAAATAAACCGAGCCAACATTATAGAATCCATTATCTCTTCGTTGGTGAGCCCTTTATTCGAGGCAACCTTCGCGTAAGTCTGAGTGCAACCTTCAGAACCGATAGCCGCGCTGACTGCGATTGCCATCAGAAGTTGAAACTTCGGCGGAATCGAATTGGATCCCATCGCAAAGCTTTTATTCTTCGCGTGTTCAAAAACCCCTTCCGGCTTCAGGCCGGACAGCAGCTTCGTTATCTCCGGCTCCCCTCCGAACTCTTCCGACATTTTTGCAAGCAGTTGATCGATTGACATGTTCTCCATTGTGCTTCCCCTTTACCTTCGAGTATGAAACAGCACACTAATTACACATGAGCGCCTTGCGCCATCCCGCATCATTAAATAAATATAAATGATGGAGCGGGAGATAAAACGGATATTCACGGATTGAAAAGACGAGATAAACATAAACCAGTGAAGATCAGTGCTTTGTCCGTGTCATCGGTGTGCTGCCCTTTCTGTTGGCTTTTAGATTCATTTATGAACGGGCGTGCTTTCCAGATAGTCGAGTTGAGCATAAGCCAAAAGTATATCCTTCTGATAATTCAGTATGGAAGTCTGTATCGCCGCCACCTGGACCTCCGAATCGTTCAGCTCGACCGGAGTGATGATCCCGTTCTCGTAACTTACCTTCGCGATCTCATGAGCCTTCTTCGCGACCGCGAGATGGGACTCTTCTGCGCTCATTTTAGCACGCAGGTTCTCGATGGTGATGAGTACATTCTTTATATCGAACCTCAGCTTGATCGTCATCCCTTCCGTGTAATCGTCGACCATGCTCTCCGACGCGTTCACCTCTTCAAGCTTTCCTTTCGTCAGGTTGCCGTTGAAGATCGGCATTGAAAGGCCTATTCCGGCTGCGAGCCCGTTTCTCCATGCGTTATCGTAAGGAGGGAAGTCCATCCCGTGATAGACATGATAATTGCCGAAGAGGAATATAGTGGGCTTCATCTCGGCCGACGTAATTGTCTTCAGGTTTTCTAGCATGTCCTTCTTGATTCGCAGAGTGTTCAGCTGGTAGTTATGGGCGATTGCCTCCGAATAAATGTCCTGGTTGCCCTGTGCGTTCAATGTATCGGAGTATTGCAACTCTCCAGCGCAATCTATTTTCGAGTCTATCGGCAACGCCAGCAGCGATTTCAATCCGGACTCCGCGAGCTCCAGCTTTCCCTGCAGATCCACCAGCCTGGCTTTGAACTCCTCGACTTTGCTCTCGAATGTGAGAACGTCGAATTCGGATTTCACGCCGTTCGCGTAAGCTTTCTTTGCAAGATCAAGATGAGCTTCAAATTGAGCGAGCGCCTGCTGATTGACCTCGATGACTTTCTTGAGCAGCAACACATTGTCGAAGGCCGTCGTGACGTTCAGCACCAGTTCGTCTTTCTGCTGGTTCAAGTCCGAGATCGCCGCGTCCTTGAGCATCCCGGCATTCTCGTTGGCCTTCGCGATCTTTCCGCCTGTATAAATCGGATAGACAAGATTTATGTCCGTCGTGAATACGTCCCTGTTCTCGTCGGCAAACGGAGCCATCGGTCTTGTCACCACGTACTCGCCGGACGCCGGCCCGGTCGGAGTCATTACCGGGATCTGGTTCGGACCTTGCAGGAACATTCCCGGCAGGTTGTTGGCATAGAAGTATTGAGTCATGAGGCTAACCGCGGGGACTTCGTAAGATCGTGCCTGCGTCCATCTTGGATTCCGCCGATTTGACGTCTGCCGCTTTCGCTTTGACGAGCGGATTGTTGTCAATTGCTAATTGAATTGCCTGATCAAGAGTCAGTTGACGGGTCGTTTGAGCGCTTGCCGTCAACACGAGGAGCATAATAGCGGCTAATATTATCTTCATGAGTTTCATTATGATAAAACCTCCTTGGGGAGAACATCTGTATTATTGCTTGTGCGGTTTGCCGATGCCAGACGCTTTCTTTCGAAACTGCCGACCAAAACGGAGAGGATCGATAGCATCAGGAATCCGCCCGTGAAATAGTAAAGGGAATTGAGATAGCTGCCGACATTCGGAAGGCTCAACCCCCTGTTGAATACTCCGTACAGCGCTTCCAGATAATACCTGAGCGGAAACCAGCCGCCGGCCATTCTGGGGAACGAAGGCATCTGTTCGAATGGGACTAAGAATCCGGAATACATGAAGGCAGGCAGAACGATAAGCGTGTAAATGGCTACGAGAGCGACTGTGCTCTTGATATTGAGCGAAAAGAAAAGCGAGATGGTTTCCATTGCCATTACCAGGACCGATATCACGAAGACAACGTTCCAGAAATTTGCGGGCAGGGGAACAGCGAACATTAGCATGACCGAATAGAACGCGAGCGCGATCGCCGTGGTCACGATCAGCCATGAAATGACTACAGGCATTACCACCGCTTTCGCCGGCAGCTGCCTCGAAAGTCTTATACCCGGCAACTTTGCACGCATCTGCTTCAGGTTTACGTTGAGCAGGAGGACGATGATTACAAGCGACACCACCTGCATCGCGAGTCCCATGAACGCCGGGAGCATGGAAGACTCCATGTTTACTGTGGGCGAATAGAAGACTCTTGAGCTCACGCTCAAAAGCGGAAGCAACTGGTGACGGAAATTCGGTATCGCTCCCAGGTCTTCAACAGGCACCCTAAACTGCAATTGGTTCGCGACCGTCATGATGATCATGTTAAGGTTGCCGACCGCGAGTTTGGGAATGATCGGGTTTGCCGTGCCGTTAAGCACCGCGAGTATCCTGTCCGACCTGCCGTTGAGCGCGTCTTTGTACAAATCATGCGGTATTACGACACCGGCGTCTATCTTGCCCTCGTCCATCAGGCGTTGCAACGCTAAGTAATCGACCGGCATATACTCGACATTGAACACATCGGAGGATCTGATATTGTAGACGATGGACCGGCTGAGAGGCGATTGATCTTCGTCGACAATCCCCGTCCTTATGTCTCTCGGTTCGCTATTGTAGTACATCCCGGCCATCATGCTGAAAAAGAATGTCAGGACGACGGCGATCAGGAGTGTTCGTGTTACAATCTGAACAAGCATTTTAATTGCTTTCATGGCTCCCACCTTCGTTCGCCGCCTGGCTGTTCTGTTTGGCAAGCTTCAGATAGACATAAATCCCGGGCTTAATCTGATCCTTGTTGCTCAGAATCTTCATCTTCACCGAGAAGGCTCTGACGTCTCTTTCATCCTGCAGATTTGTCGGTACCTTTGTCGCGAAGTCCGCCATCGGCAGTATCTGGACTACCTCCGCGAGAAAGGTAGTGCGTGCTACCCCCGTCGTAAGCGTGAGGACCTTTCCGAGCTGGATTTGGTTGATGTACGATTGGGGTATGCTGAACCGAGCCCAGGAAATCGATGTGTCTGTGACCACCACAACAGGCATTCCGGGTGCCATCATTTGTCCCGGCTCCAGCACTCTGACGTTCACCTTTCCCGCAATCGGGGATGTAATAGTCATGTCGTTTATGTTCGACTGGAGCGCCATCATCTTGTCCTTGACAACTTCATACGTCGTTTCTATTTCGTCCAACTTCTGTTGGGAGACCGCACCCACGGCATAAAGGTTCTCCAGCCGTTTCCTGTTCTTATCGATATTAGACAACTCCTCTTTCATGGCGGAAAGATTATCGAGCATGTCTTTGTTGTCTAACTGCGCGATTTTCTGGTCGGCTTTGACGTAAGCGCCTTCGTTTACAAATATCCCCGTGATTTTTCCGGGGATTCTCGTCGTCACGTTCACTTCTGTGTCTTCGATGTATCCCATGAAGAGGTTCTGGGTTTTAGGCGGATCTTGCGCACAGCCTCCAATCATCAACATCGCGATGGCTGCGAGCCCGACCGATAGTTGTGACGCAACCGATTTTCTTGTGGTATTTGTTTTCATGACATCATCCTTTGTTTCGTCGCTAATTGCCAAGTTGATATTCAACGCCGAGCAGCACCGAGTAACCGGTGAACCAGGCACTCTTCTGATAGATCGTGTAAGGGGCACCGACCCTGAAATCGAGACTCTGGCTGTAATAGTAGGTTATGCCCGCGAGGACATTTAAGTAGTAATCGTAGGAACTGCTTATAGGATTACCGGAGACCCTGTCGTCGAATTTGTACGCGGCGTTGAGTCCCGTGTCGAAGGAGAAGTCTCCGAATTGCGTCTCCGAATATTTGTCTACGAGGAGATAAGCCCCCGTCCAGTCTCCGTAATTGAACGAGCCGTCGTTGCCGACTAAGTTGTAGTAAGCCGAATAGAGAAGGCCGTAAGTCCCGACCGGATTGTAGCCGTCCAACGACAATGTGAACTGAATCGCATTTATACCCAGGGCATATTCCCCCTTGCCGGGAGGCGTGTTCGCGGCGACCGGGAGAGTTGTCGATAGGCTCGCGTCTAAATTGGAGCCCTTCTGATCGTTCAGGAAATTCCATGTGCCACCCACCTTGATATCGCCGAACCCTTTGCCTGTCAATGTCGGGGTGAGCGAATACAGGTGGACTGAGCGCAGCGGGATTTGCGTAAACAAACTCAGGTTCCTGGTCAATCCATAAGCGATGAAACTGTTCAGCGCTACATCGTTGAAGACCGTCGTCGAGGGCTTGACAACATAGGTGTTCTTTGTCTGGTCGTAGATTTTTAAATGGTTTACCATGTCTCCGGTGAAATCGAAATAGAGATTTCCGGGATCCAGAGTTGATTTTTGAACTCCGAAAATCGAGCGATACCCTAACTGTGCGTTGGCAAGTTGAGGTAATAGAGGAAACATTAGTAAGACCAGTAGGTAGCTCAATTTTCTTCTCATCTTACTGCTCCGATGTGTTGTGGTTTTGTGATTGCACAACCCAATAGCCCAAACTCCGTGCCGCTATCTAATGGCGGCAATTTCAGCCGATTGGCAGGTTTCTTCTTGGTTTTGAAACGAGGGCGGGAAATCGGATTTCGCAGGAAAGGTTTGAAGCTACCAATTAGAGCTTGCTACTAAGGGAAGGCGGTGTGAAATGGCATTTCGCGGATGATTTAAGCGAGCACTTGGAGGCGGTAAGCGGCCCTGATTGTCGAGCGGGGGTTCCCTTTCACATGGACAAGTCCAAAATGGTGAAATTGGAATAAGGGATTAAAAGGAGTGGTCAGCCACCGTGGAGTTTGTGCGCGACCTTCAGACAGAGCGCAGAAATGATAAAATATTGGGCTATTGCAATTGGAAGGTTGGCGTGATCCTCAAGTCCTATCGGTAAATATCTTTCCGGTTTCCAACACGAAGAATAACGACCTTTTCTCCAACCAGATCAAAAACAGCTCTGAAATCTCCGATGCGAAATCTGTAAGATCCCAACCGTGGGTTGGACAGCTTTCTGGCAAATTGTAACGGCGAGTTCGCGTACTCTTTGAGCTTTCTTACGATTTTCAGACGCGTAGCCTCGTCCAGCTTCTCCATATCGGAAATAGACCGCTTCGTGCAGACAACTTCATACATCAGGGAACAGATCGCTGAGCGTTTTTACGTCTCCACCGGCAAATTCTTTTCGAGCTTCCTCAATCGATGTCAGGTAGCCTGGGCTTCTTAATGCCGCTTGATCTTCAATTTCATCTTCAATTGTCTCGCGGACCGTCGTCTCGATCAAAGCCTTCAGCTCTTTCACGCTCAGGTCTTTTACGGATTTTGTGTCTAATTCATCCATAAATACTCCTTTTCTCCATCATGCTGAAATTAAGATAGGAGTAATCGCGAATTCGTTCAACTGGCGGTTGCATAAACTTTGCCTTCAAGCACACAAAAGCCCAAGAACTGTAAGCCCATGCGGGTAGGCGCTACGATGTTTCAGCTCCCTCCCCACTTCTTCCGAGGGACTGCCAAAACCTCAATCAGATATTGATGGCAAAGCTAATGATTTGACCGCACGACCCTTTCTATTCGAGGACCTCATCCGCACCCGGTTTAGTAGAGACTGTGCAATCCTATCTTTGCCACAGTATTTTCGGCGCCTCGAGTGGAACGGAAGCTCCCTCGTGAAATGGGACGAGCCTTGCCGTGTAGTCATCTGGCGGGCGGTTTGCCGGAGCTGTGCCCTTGTATAAATATCCGTTCGCAACGCCGGATAAACGCGGGCCCCTGATCATCCTTTGTATCAATGGTTCTCCACCGCTCATTCCATCTGCATAGAGTTCCAAGCTTACGTGGTCAGGATTAATCCCGTTGAAGTAAACTTCCACTTCAAATACATGCCCTTCATTCCGGGTATCGACTTTCATTTCACCAAACCGGAGATGCTGCCATTGTTCTGAGATCGATTTCTCCCAGTTCACTATCTCTGAGGCGAGTGCGCCCTTGTCGGCGGCGCGTTTCGCGTAACCTTTTGCGCCGGGCAGATAATACTCCTCAAGATATTCCTGAACCGTTCGCGTAGCTGAAAACTGCGGCGTCAATCTTGCCGTGCTCTCCCGCATCCGCGCGATCCATGTCGTGGGGATGTCGTTTTCATCGCGGCTATAAAACTCGGGGATAATATCTTGTTCAAGAAGCGAATAGAGGGCTTCAGCCTCAACGGCATCCCAGTTCTCTTCGTCACCGTGCTCTTTGCCGTCGCCCAATGCCCATCCGACCTCGGGGGAGTATGCTTCTGCCCACCAGCCGTCCAGCTCGGACAGGTTCAGCCCGCCGTTCACGAGCACTTTCATGCCGCTTGTCCCGCTCGCTTCCCACGGTCTCCTTGGCGTGTTGATCCACACGTCCACTCCCTGAACGAGGTGTTCAGTAATAAGCATGTCGTAATCGCTTAAGAAGACTACGTGATTCCTCATACCGGGGCGATGAATGAACTCTATCCACTGCTTGATCATCCATTGACCCTCCGTGTCGGCAGGGTGCGCTTTACCGGAGATGATAAGCTGTACTGGACGCTGGGGATCGGAAAGTATTCGTAATAGCCTGTCGGGATCATGGAGCAGCAAATTCGGTCTCTTATAACTTGCAAATCGGCGCGCAAATCCAAATGTCAAGACGTTTTGGTCAAGTACCTTCTTCGCCTCCTCTATCTCTGCCGCGGATGCACCTGATACCTCGAGTTGCAGCGAAAGATGTCTCCTCACAAAACTGACGAGCGATGAACGGGTCGAACTCCTGAACTTCCATATCTGTGAGTCCGTGACATTCCGCATTTTCTTCTCAAGGGCATCCACTGAATCTGCCCACCGTTCTTTGCCGCAACTCTCGGTCCATAGGGCATCGGCTTCCTTTGAATCCCAGGAGGGCGCGTGGACGCCGTTGGTTACATGTCCGACCGGCACCTCGGATTCAGGCCATCGGGGGAAGAGGGATCGAAAGATGTGCCTGCTAACTTCTCCGTGTAACCTACTGACTCCGTTTACTCCGCCGCTTCCCCTCATTGCCAGGTATGCCATATTGAAATTCCCCGAGCTGTCTTCAGCATCTTCTCTTCCGAGGGCAAGAAGGTCTCTGAACGGAATGCCTAACTGGTCGACTGCATACCTCCCGAGATAGTGTTCCAGAAGCGAGGGCGGAAACCGGTCGAACCCGGGCCGCCACCGGTGTATGCGTCGTAAAAACGTTTCCGGCGCGTGTCGCTGCCAGGGCGACTTCGAAAGGCTGCCCGGTCTCCTCCATGAAAGATTTTGCCCTCTCAAGGACGGCAAAGGCCGCATGGCCTTCGTTGAGATGACACACATCCGGTTGAGTCCCAAGTGCGGCAAGGAGCCTCCAACCGCCGATTCCGAGGACAATCTCTTGCTGTATTCGAAGCTCCGGCCCGCCGCCATAGAGTTCACTCGTGATTCCCCGGTGGGCAGGGAAGTTGGCCGCATCGTTACTATCGAGGAGATAGAGTCTCACCCTTCCGACGGTAACTTGCCACGTCCTGAGCCACAGAGCGTACCCCGGGAATTTGAGTTGGATGCGAAGCCATTCGCCGTTTGGCTCGCGCACCGGCGTTATCGGTAATTGCCCCGGATCGTTGAACGGGAACAAGGCATGTTGTGTACCGGTTTTGTCTATGACCTGCCGAAAGTAGCCTTGCTGATAAAGCAAGCCCACGCCGACTACCGGCACGCCAAGATCACTAGCCGCCTTCAGCTGGTCACCCGCTACGTTTCCGAGACCTCCGGAATAAATCGGAAGCGCCTCGCTCAACATGAATTCCATACTGAAGTACGCCGCGAGCTTGAGCGAACTCCCCGAATGATTGCGACTGAACCAGGTAGCTGATTCCGCCGATTCTCGCTTTGTGCGGAGGAGATCATCGAGTTTGCTCCTGAAAGAGCGTGTATTCATCATCTGGACGATGCGATCCCGTGACACCATCTTGAGCACGACCCACGGATTGTGGGTGTGTTCCCAAAGATTCGGATCGAGTTGTCGCCACAATTCGTCTGCGGAATGATTCCACGACCAGCGCAGATCGAGTGCGAGTTCGGCAAGAGAATCAAATCCCTCCATTTCGATCGGCATAAATGCGCTTAATGGATTATAGACTTTTGTTACGTCAGCCATGTTCGTTCTCCAAAATGCTTTAGTGACTTTCCGCGGTGTTCGTCTGACTTTCTTGACAATACTCTACATCAGTGTTCTGCGTGTAATGCTTCGTGCCCAGAACGCTCTCACACTTGTCGCAGACCTTGGCGAGTGGATTCTTCAGAAGCCTTGGCAATTCTATCTGCTCCCTGCAGCAAAGACAGTACCCGTACTCTCCGGTGAAACTCTTCGGCAGTGTTTCGAGCAGGTGCATTAAGTCTTCATCTGACTTGAACGACTCAAGTCTTTTTATCGCTTCGAAGGCGTCCTCTTTCTTTGCATTACTGTCCCACAAGGATGTCGGTACGGATTCTCCGTAGCGATCGTTCAGGACTTCGTGAACCCGGAAGAGGATCTCATTCCTGAGTTCGGCCAAAAATCCTTTGTCCATTTCAGACCTCTCCTTTTCCTGCCTTTGCCAAGACTCAGATCGGCACAAGAGCAACAACTTCTCAAGCCCAATTCCGCAGACCCCGCACAAGACTCACAACAAGCACAATTTAACCACAAAGTTCACGAAGAAAGGGCACAAAGGTCACAAAGAAAGAGTGATTAATGAATAGGCCCCTTCGTGTCCTTTGTGAAAAGTCTTCGTGGTCTTTGTGGCTCATTCTCTTCCGTGCGGGGGCGGCCGCGTCTCTAGGAGACGATGACAAGCTCAATTCTCAGTCACCGGCGTTTTCTCGTTTTGCGGAATCATTCTAAGGAAATCACCATACTGCATCGGCTCTTCAAGGCGGCATGACCACACAAGTTGCTCTCTGCCGTTCTTGTCTTTCCAGTATGTTATATCCGGACACCCATCGCACATGCTTTGATCACCGTTTGGCATCAGGTCGACGGGCTGAATGATCATTATCGATTGCATGTTGACTTTATTGAACACACGGAACGGATTAGCAGCAAGATATGCAAGGTATTTTCTGAATGCCTTTCTGATTCCCTTATCCACCATCCATGCGTTGAACAAAGTAGTACGCCCAAGACTAAGCGTCTTTGGTGTGGCATAAGAAAGATATCTGTCCTTTTTGTAATGGTACAGCGTCATCACGAGTTCAATGAACTTCGAGCCTGCGTACCCGAATATCTTGCTCTTGTTGCCGATGCGTTCTGTCAGCAGCCATTTGAAGTGGTCGGGGGCATGTGTCCCGTTGAGATACGCTGCCGGCGAAAAATCCGGATAACGTTTGCGGATTTCGGCGACGACATCGGGAGCCATGATGTCCGTCTTCTCTTCCTTTTCTGAATGGTAATGAATATCGTTCCAGGTGATTTTCTGCGAACCTGCGTAAAAATCATACGGCGTGTCAGGGGTGATGTACCTGAACAGGATGAAGACCATCGTATGGACGATGTCTATGTGTTTCTGTGCCCATTCTACAAGATCAGGCACGTATTGCAGGGTGTCTTCGTAGACTGTGGAGTTGAACGAGCACGCTATCCCGCCTTCGTCTGCGAGCATCTTAGCATAATGAAGCCTAAGTTCATTCAGATCGAGCTCGTTCTTGCCCTCCCACTGGGGTCCGCGTCCGCGCCCCTGTTTGCTGTCGATGTGGAAAGTGAATCCGAATATGCCCGCTTTCTTCAATTCGTGCAACAATTCTTTTGTGAGCGCAATCCCGTTGGAGTTGATTATAGGTTTGAGTCCGCGTGATGTGATGTCTGCAACTAACTCCACGATATTCGGATAAAGGAGCGGCTCACCGCCCGCGATAGAAACGCAGTCGGTCTTTCTCATGGACTGGAAAAAATCCAGCTCATGCTTAACCTCCTCCAGCGGCTTGTTGGAATTCTTGATGTTCTTCCTGTAGCAGCCGTAACAGTTCAGGTTGCAGTGCGCCGTCGGCTCAAGCCAGGTAATGCCATTGTCCGGCATTGTCCATGGTAAACGATAAAGATTCGCGGCGTCTACTGTTTTTGCTTCCATAGTGCCTCCTTCTGGTTAATTTAACGTTCAACCCGCAATCTGGATTATTCCAAAGCTAAAAAACTGAATAGCACGCAGATGACACGGAAAAGAACTGATTTTCACAGATCAGAAATGAAATTGAATAAAAATCAGTGGAAATCTGTCAGAATCTGTGATATCTGTGTGCGAGCCTTCCCTTTTGCGTTTTTCAAGTTAATGTTAGGTTCCGCTAGTCATCCAACTGTCCCATCTTTCTGCCTACGGTCGACCGGTTTACAGGCCGGGGTTTGAAATCATTCACGAGCACAAGATGGTCCGGAAGTCCGCCGGTTGTCCCGACTTCATGGATAAGCCGCACGACCCGCTCAACTGCACTGTCTTCACACAGCAGCTCGATTCGAGAGACTTCCGAGAGCGGTTTGAAATATGCGACCACTTTGATTTCTCTGATACCGAACGATCCGAGTTCTCCGATCAGCCGGTGGACTCGCGTCGGACTAATGTATGTCGTTATTCTTTTCAATGATGCTCTCTGTCAAAAAACGCTCACATTTACATATTTCTTAGGATTGCTTTTTATGTCGTTTACAAGCGAGTCAATGGAAGAAATCGTGCTGTTCAGGCTTTTGTATAATGAGTCGCTCTTTACGACGCTCCCGACGCTTCCTTTTCCCTCGTTCAAATTGGTCAGGAGCGAATCCAGTTGTTCCGCCGATTTCGACGATGTTTTCAAGAATGCCGAAAGCTGCTTTGAATTTTCCGAGAGAGAATGGATTAGCAAAGCTATGTTATCTTTGTTGTCCGAAGTGATTTGGTTTACATTCGTCAAAGTCTGCTTCAAGTTCCCATTCACTTGAGCATTCAGCTGAGTTATTGTTTCGTTTAAATTGGTGAGAACTAGATCGAGCTGTCTTCTTGTGCCGTGCCCGGTTAGTGTGTCAACGTTCGACAGGACTGTCGATACCTGTGCCTCGAGCGCTTGCAGCCCGGCCACGGCCTGGTTCATCCCGTAGGCCGCAGTTCCTCTCACCGTATCGTTTGGAGCAAGGTAAATCGACGAGGTGCCGGGAGTTATTTCGATAGCCTTCCCACTGATAAGACTGAAATCACCTATCTCGAACCGGGAATCCACCGGAATCTTATCTACATCTTCGATCTTGAGTTTAAGCAGGACAGCATTCTTGGCGATAGATGCATCGGTGATGTTACCGACTTTCAGTCCACGGTAGAAGACCTCGTCGCCGCTCGTGATACCGTTAGCGTCCTGGACCATTAAATTTATCGGCACGCCCTTCATGAAAAAGTTTGATTTCCCGAGCCACAGGATAGTAAAAATGACTATGGCGGCTGCAATGGATATGGAAAGTCCAATCATAAACTCGTTTCGCTTAAGCTTCACTGTAAACCACCCTTCCATTTATGAACTCGTTGAAGACATCGTCTTCCTGGTTCCACATATCTGACGTGTCGCATGTCAGTACTATTTTGCCGTCATGAAGAAGGGCGACACGATTGGAAATCCTCTCGGTGCCCGTGATGTCATGGCTGATAATGAGTGAAGTTATGCCTAAATCACGGTTCAGTTTTATAATCAGCTCGTTAATGACGTTTGACAGCACCGGATCAAGGCCCGTGGTCGGTTCGTCATAAAGAAGATACTTGGGCTGTGTCGCTATAGCCCGGGCAATCGAGGCTCTCTTCAACATTCCGCCGCTGAGTTCTTCCGGGTAGATATTCTCAACTCCGCTCAAGTCAACTAAGCGCAGGCTCTCTTCGATCCTCCGTTTTCTTTCCCGTTCATCTAAACCTTTCTGTATCTTGAGTGCCAGATCGATATTTGCGCCTACGGTCATCGAATCCCACAGTGCCCCACCCTGGAACACGAAGCTGATAAACGGTCGAACCTGTACGTTGAAACGGTTCTCCGAGAAGTTCGTCACGTCAACGTCATCGATTATAATTGTTCCTGCGTCGGGCTCAATCACTCCGATGATCGATTTAATCAGAACTGATTTCCCGACGCCGCTCTTGCCGATCACAGTCAGGATTTCGCCGTCGAAGAGTGTAAGATCCGCTCCTCTCAGCACTTTCATCTTACCGAACGACTTATGTAGATTTCGAATCTCAATCATGGTCAGAGTGCGTAATTAAGAAAATAGGGCACTGATGACACGGAACTAACGGATTTATACGGAATAAAGCGGCCAGGATGAAGAGACCTGCTGGAATCTATGTGTTTTAGTGTCATCGGTGTTCTAATGTCTTTTTAACAATCATATGTAAAACAATATTGCGGATATGAGATAGTCGAGAATGAAAACCGAGACTGAAGCCCAGACGACGGCTTGAGTAGCTGCCGTGCCAACTCCCTTGGCGCCACGCTGCGAGTTCAATCCGAAGAATGAGCCTGAGATTACAATAACGATTCCAAACACGAACCCTTTGATAAGGCTGGTATCCAGATCGCCGGCATAGAAAGAGTATCGCATCCCCTGAGTGAACTCGTTCCAGCTGAGGCCTATCGTCATGTGACACGAGTAATAGCTTGAAATCATCGCGATGAAATTGGAGTACACGAGGAGCACGGGCACTGCAAACATCGCTGCAACTAAACGGGGCATAATCAAATAATCGATGGGATCTATACCAAAGCTGCGCAACGCTTCAACCTGCTCGGTGACTTTCATGGTGCCAAGCTCTGCAGCAACGCCGGCGGAAATTCTTCCCGATAACACCAGGCCTATAGTGATTGGCCCCAAATCGATCAGGATTGTTCTCAGTATCATTCCGCCCGCCATCCAGTGCGGGGTGAATCCGGTCATCTGAAATCCTACCTGTACCCCGATGGCCAGTCCGACAAACGTGGAAGTGACTATGATAAGCGGGAGCGACTTTCGGCCAATGTGTATGAACTGCTCCACGATCTGAGTCGTGTAGTTCCGTATTTTCCTCATCGCGGCGAATGCCTGGAAGGTCATTATTCCGGCTCGTCCAACTTCCGTAAAGAAAGTGTCGGCGGTTGATCCTATTTCTACAAAAACGTTATCCATGATACCGTCGATCAACCCCCAAATGTCCTTTGAAAAAACGAGCATACTGATTACACGGAAGGAACGGATTCTCACTGATTTTATTACTATTCTTATCTGTGTAAATCAGTAACATCTGTGTCATCTGTGTGCCATTTTAGTGGTGTGCGAAAACAACTTTTAATCCCTTCAATATTTTAAAGACATCTTTGAGGTCTACCCTCCCGTGATGGTCTCTTTTGAAAATGTCATGCAATATCCTTTTCGGCTGTGTATAGAAACTTGTGTAGGCTCTTAAAACTGCGTGTTCCAATTCCTTTGACTCGAGAAAGTCGGGCTTAAAAACGGAATGCATCGTGTCGTACAGTTCCCAATTCCGCGTTATCAGTTTGGGTTCGACTTCCTTCCACAGATCCGTACCCGGATAAGGAGTTAAAACCGTAAACTGCGCCGTACCGGGATTGATCATTTTTGCAAACTCAATGGTCCTATTGACATCTTCCATCGTTTCTGAGGGCTCTCCCAGAATGAATGCTCCCCACGTCTCTATCCCGTTCTGTTTAAGCAGCTCGACGGCCTTGAGAGAAGTATCGAAGGAAGCCTTGCCTCCTTTCTTGTACGCCTTGATGATTCGTTCGTTCGGACTCTCTATTCCGAGAAACATCTGCTCTACTCCGGCCGCCGCCATCACCTCAGCCGTTTCCGGTTCCTTTATTAGATGGTCGCCTCTTCCCATAACCCAGCGAACAAAATCGAGGTCCCGTTTGATTAGCGTGTCGAATAAATCGATGAGCCGTTCGTTATCGAAGTTTATTATGTCATCGACGATTAGGATTCTTTCCGCGCCGTATTTTGTCACGAGTTCCTCGATCTCTCTGACTGTATTGTCGACCGAGCGGGCGCGGAAACGCCTTCCGGCAAGTATATGTACATCACAAAACTTGCAACCGTATGGACATCCCCGGGTTGTAATAAGTGGGAAGTCCTGCTTCTTCCGGGACTTCACCTTACCATTATTGCCATATCTCCACTCAACCTCTCGAACAGGGAAGGGAAGTTGGTCGAGGTTTTGTATGAAAGGCCGGTCGGGATTATGAACGATCCTGCCGGATGCTTCGTCGATCCAGGATATTCCGAGGACTTTTCTCGGGTCGAATCTTTTCCCGAACTGTCCCGAACGGGATCCCTCGGATAATCCCTCAAGCAGCTCGACAGAAGTTACTTCACCTTCCGCGCGTACCACGTAATCCACATAGCCGCTCGATAGAGCTTCCTCTGGGCTGCTCGTCGGGTGCGGCCCTCCCATGATTACAACTTTGCCGAGCTCCTTCGCCAGCTTGGCGACTTTCAGACCTGGATTGAATTGGATGGTATTGCACGAGATTCCCACGACATCCACACCTGTAAAGTCCGGAAGGGCGGTCTGATCCTCTAACAACTGTATCTGCACGTTATGACCGGCCTCCTTGAGAGAGGCGGCGATGTATGCTACCCCGAGAGGCTGCATCTTAACGCCGGCCAGTTCTAATAGCGCGCCTCGATATGGAGAAATGAGCAATACGTTCATTTCGACACCCCGTAAAATTTAGCGTGAACTCCCTCTGCAGCTTCTTGGCGACTCATAGCGAGACCCAACTGAAGATTGCTCGAAGAGCTGTTTGCCTGATTTCCAAGTAAAACCGCATTCATTGACGGCACCTTCTTCCAGTTCCCGTACTTGTACTTTATGAAGATGACGAGTGCGTACAAGCTCGTGTAAAACGGCATCGCCGCCCACACTCCTGTCACCCCGAACTTCAATATCATACCGAATAGGTAACCGAGTGGGACAAAGACGAACCAGTTTATCGTGACATCGGTGAGCATCACGAAAAATGTTTCTCCGGCCGCCTGAAGACCGTTGGCGAGGACAAAGCCTATTCCGAAGAAGATCTGGGCAATTCCGGCGATGCGCAGCACCGGAATGGCGACGTCGACGATGGCGCTGTTTCCCGTCAGCAGTGATAAGACATACTTGGGTAGAAATATGAATATCAATCCGAGGAGAAGAGTGTACGTCGTGGCTATGCGGCTCGTTTCAAATCCCCATTTCCTCGCACACGTGATGTCTTTTTCTCCCAACTTGCGTCCAACTAAACTCTGTGCTGCGACACCGAATCCCATTGATGGGAGATACGAGAGTAAAAGTGCCGACAGGACTACCTGGCTTGCCGCCTGTTGCAGTGTCCCGAGCAATCCGATGATCGAAACGTAAATTAGGAGTCCGCTCAAGGTGAAAACGCTTTGAAACGAAACCGGAAGCGAGATTTTCAGTATCGACTTGGCAACGCCTTTGTTGAACTCCCTTCGCCTGAATATTCCAAACTTCTCCCGGTAACCTTTAGATGTACTCACGATCAAGTAAACAGATGTCTCGATCCCGGCGGCGATAGAGGTTCCCAAACCGGCACCGGCCAGACCTATCCCTCTGATCCCGAAGGCGCCGAAAATAAGTGTGTAGTCGAGGATAATATTGAGAACATTCGACAGTATGCCTGCAAACATGAAGACTTTTGTCTTTCCTATGCCGAAAAAGAATCCTCTGTAGGCCACAGAGACCAGGAAGAACGGCACACCGAGAAAACGATAGAATAAATACCCTCCCGCTAAGCCTGCCACCCGCTTATCCACGGCAAAGAACCCTGCGATGTTCCGCGAAAAGATGACCACGACGGCGGCAGTAAGGAGGCCGAGCGCCGCCGCCATGGTCATTGAGGAAGCCAGTATGGTTCCAGACTCTTTATAGTTCTTGCTTCCGAAGCTTCTCGATGTCAGCACCTGTGTGCCTGTCGACAGGCTGGAGAAGAAACTTATTATTGCCCAAGTCAAATAGAAGACGATGCCCATTGCGGCAAGCTCGTATTTGGCATCAGGGAGCCTCCCCACCAAAGCCGTGTCGATCAGGGACAAAATCATCTGTGTTGACAGTCCCGCCACAACCGGCAAGGCTAATCCGAGAATTTTCTTCTGATGATCACCAATTGCAGGCAAAGACACGGTTGTCTCCGGATGTTCCTTAGATTGATGAGTGTGATTGCTTCCGACGTGCCTGACAAAAGTCGAGATAACGTGGTGGACGCCATGATTCTCGCCACTGGCGGTTTTCACAAACCGGGAAGATCTCTCGTCGCGTCTCTCCAGTATGTTCAGTTCTCTGATATCGGGATCAGGTGAGGGCTGCAGGTATGTTATGGTAACTGATTTCATTGCAGTGACGAGGCATGTTGGTTTAGCGGAAATTCCGATCCTGAAATGGTTCCCTCCTTCAGGTCAAGGTGTCGTATCAACACCTGCAGAATGTCCTCAGGGCTCTTGGGCGAGCGCAAGAGTTCTCTTATCGGCGGCTGCTGCAACAAGTGGTCCAGTCTTTCGAAAATATCGACAAGATCATGTTCCTTTCCGATCGGCGCCGCTATAAGAAATACAAGATCTATGGGGCGGCCGGCTTTGGAATGGTAGCCGATTCCCTTATCGAATCGTCCGAAGAATATCTTCGGCGCAGAGATGCCATCGCTGAGCGAGTGGAACACGACGCCGCAAGATCCGGTAAACGATGGCGCTATTACCTCGTAATGCAGGACAGATTGAGCGAGCGCTCCGCTGTCTTCAACCATTTCGCAATGACTCGCAAGCTCAACCATACATAGAATCGTCTCGACTTCCGAATCAGCCGAAAGGCTTAGGTCGATGTTGCGTTCATTGATTAGATCGGCCATTTTCATTGTCTCAAATATCCTTTCCGGGTATTCCCGGGCAAAACAAATGTCGGAATTTCGGCGACATCGCCGCCGGTTGGGGACGCAGCCCTGTCGGGGTTGAGTCACTCACAGCGGCGATGTCATAGCAATCTTCTCGCTGCGCTGTCATTTTCCGACCGAGACTTCTTCTTCTCTTTCCACAAGTTTGCCGTTCCCGTTGACGGAATGGCTTCCTTTCCCGTCGTCCTTTAAGTTGATATCGGTGGTCGGGGAAGGCTCCTTGCTCCCGTTTCCGATGAAGTCCTTTTGCCAAGTAGGTTCAGTCAGCGAGCTGAATTTATTATTGTATTCAACTAAGCCGTCGTAGTACCCCTGATCTTTAATAGCGATCGCCGCATCAGGGTCGATTGGTTTAGCACCGGTTTCGACTATGTGTTTCCTCGTGAATTCGTAGTGATCCCTTATCCCACAGGGCGCGATGAAATTCTTGACGTCCTTGCCTTTCTTCTCGAAGCCGTAGTCGCGTTGCCACTTGCGGATTCCGACCATCAGATCGGATTTCAGCACGTCGTTCAGGTTGCCGCCGTTTGCGTAGATATCCTTGATATTGTTCTTCGAGTACGGATAGAACACGCACGGCGTGACACTTCCGTTCCAATCGATGTAGATATATCCGCCGGATCTTCCGCCCGCGAGACAGCCGCCTGAGAACACGCCGCCGTTCCAGAAGTCGGGTAGGAATACGTGCTTATCATGTATAATGTGTTGCTCGCGCTCGAACATCCATTTGCGCTGTTCAGGAGTTACCATAAGGTCAAGGGTCTGAGACCGGCCGATCGGCATGTACTGGAACATCCAGCCGTAAACCGCACCCTGTTTCTCGAAGAAGAAGTCTATGAAGTCGTCGCTGACGATCTTCTCCGCGTTATTCCTGGTCGCCGTTACTGAGATGCCGAATGGAACACCGACTTCTCTGAGGTTAGCCATTGCTTCAAGGACTTTACCGAACACTCCCTTGCCGCGCCTTTCGTCGGTTTCCTCTTCGAATCCTTCGACGGAGATAGCGGGCGTAAGATTACCGACCTCTGCAATTGCTTTTGCCATCTTCTTGTCGATCATGGTGCCGTTGGTGTACATCATGAAATAGTTTTCCGGGTGGTCGCGGCATAAATCGAGTATACCTTTTCCTTCGGATCTCCACATAAGCGGCTCGCCGCCGGAGATTACTGTGAAGAATGAATTCCAAAGCTGTGTCTTCTCGCGGACAATTCGGTCAACTGTCGAATAGTCCAGCTTTTCCGTGGATTTTGCCCCACTTCCTGCGTAGCATCCGGTGCATTGCAGGTTGCATTTCTTGCCAGGGCTTATCGTGATGAATGCCGGCGGTTCCTGTCCGAATTCCTTAATGAAATTCTCCTGCCTGACCTTGTTGTTTTCCAGGAAGATACGTCCGATAAAAATGTCGAGTAACTTCTTCCTGACTGATGGTGAGATGTTCTTGTTGGTTAATGCACGCTCGACTGTGCCGGCGAGGTTTGATAAGATGGTGTATCTCTCAAACCTGATCTGCTTGGTGTAGCCGTTATCCTCGTCGACAATTATCCGGTGCATATACTTTCTGGCGTAGTTAGCCGCTATCTTCCTCAGCGCAGCGTTGCCCAGGACGAAGTTAATCGCGCCGGGAGCTGCTTTCCTCAGTTGGCGGTCGAGAAGTTGCATGTCATACCTCCTGTTGGTTTTTGTTGTTCGGGAAAACAATTGAGAAAAATCCGTGAGACTTCCTCCAAACTCCTCTTGGTTCGCGACAACAACCGGATTCCGGTTGCCGATCGACTCATTCCATGCTTCATACTTTGCTTACGTCCAATCATCGTGCCGGAACACAATTCGTCAAATATCGAATCGATTCTTGATCTCCTTGCGGATGTGTCAGGCGAATGGGAAATAAGACTTCACATGAAATGGTCGAAGACGCGGGTTCTCGGTCGTTTTCGGGGGAAGGCGTTGCGAAATATGATTTCGCGTGGGCAGGGGAGAGTCTTGCTTACTTCACACCACAGTCGATGAAGTCAACCAATATCTAATTTGCCGGCCTTTGATGCTTCCATTCGGATGTACGTAAGGAAGAAAGAGGGAGAGTGTAGTAACTATGGAGAACGAGTGCGCGGCATTGCTGGAGAGCGATGCCGCGCCAAGCTTTCAAATGCCGATTAGTTTGTACGAATACCCAAGGGATATTATGAGATTCCCCGTGTGGCTGGTTCCATCTTGCGCATACTTCTGTACGTTTGTGAAACCGTACAATCCTCTGAGATCAAGTGAAAGGCTGCTGCGTGTCGAGACGGGGAGAATAATTCCCACTCCCCCTGCGATGCCGAAGTTGACTTCATTAATGCTGTTAGTTACATCGGTGCTCGCATCGAAGGATTGTGCCGGGACGGGAGTATAGCCTCCATTTCCATTTGGCACAGCTAAGGGAATTGTCCCGGCTTTATCGAGGTAAATCTGGCTCGTCCCGCTCGTCTTTTCCGTCGCATTCAGCAGGAAACCTACGTAAGGTCCGGCGTTTAAATCGAGTCCGAACCCTCCAAATTCGAAGGTGTACTTTGCCAGAACCGGTATCTCTATGTAGTTGAGGATAGACATGTTGTTGAAGTTCGCGTAATAGTAACTGCCGTTCGGGAGCGGGGGCAGCTCCGGCGGAAGGTTTGTTACCGGTTGAAGTCCATTTCTTTGGCCTCCTTGTCCGTCAAAGTTGACTTGCGGGTCTATCGAAAAGTTATTTGTAATTCCGAACTCCGCGGTGATTCCGAAGTCAGGTGCAAGCCGTGATGTATAGCCCTGGCTGATTTCATTGTTACCTCCACTCAGGTTCGGGACACTAAGTCCGCCCTGGATTCCAATGCGCAATTGCGCCAGGGATGTTCGCAGCGGTAGGAAAAATATGGATATAAACAGGGAATACAAGATCAATTGTTTCATAAAGGACTCCTTCGGTTTGTTTTGCATGATCAATTTCGATGGAACTGCGCGACGCTCCGTCGTTTCACAAATCCTTTCCATAGACGTTTCTGTCGCAGCTGAGTTGCCCGTTCCTGGAACACATACTCACTAACTCAAAAACCATACCCGTGGTGAAAAATGTCAGTTCATTACATTTGGGAGGCATCTACCACATTTGCCTGCCAATACGGGAAGTCCGACTTCACAAATATTCGACATTGTGAGCACGAATGATAAAATGGCATTGATCAGGGTCTTGACAAACGGATCCTTCGTAATTATATTATTGCACAATAACGCAATGACACAATAAGAAGGAAAAACGATGCCGAGAGGAATGAGAGGAATGGGCGGGCGGATGATGGGGCCGATGATGGACCCTCGCAGCCGCTTCTTTATGGCGCTTTCGAGCGATCAGAGACTGAGGATAATTGAACTCCTGAAAAGCGGGGAGAAATCGCTGTCCGACTTTACAAAGGAGCTCGAAATAGATATTTCCGTCGTATCGCGACACCTGATGATGCTGCGGGGACTCGGAATTGTATCGGCAAGGAGGGAAGGCGTGTTCGTTTATTTCAACATTGCAGACAAGAGGATATTTGACGTAATAACACTGTCGAACCAGATCATAAGCGATTGGTTCAAGCAAAATCAACAAATGTTTCAATGAAGGTCTACGACCTTGTAAAGGAGAAAAAATGAAAATTGCAGTAGTAACAGTCGACGGAAACACGATCAGCCAGCATTTCGGCAGGTCGCCGTATTATGCCGTGCTCAAAGTAGAAAATGGCCAGGTGAAGTCACGTGAATTAAGACAGCGCGGTGTAGGACACTTCGCACCTCAGGGTCCTCAACACAGTGAACAGCATGAGCAAAACGGGCGTCATGGCTATGGGCCTGAGGCGAGGATGTCTCATGCCGCCATGGCACAGGAGATAAGCGATTGCCAGGTGCTGATCGCCGGCGGATTGGGAAGCGGCGCCTACGAAAATCTCAAGGAAGCCGGACTGGAAGTCGTGTTGACAGACGTACAGTCGATTGACGACGCGGTAAAAGCGTATGTGAGCGGTACACTCAAGAACCTGGCGGATGAGCGAACAGATTGATTTTTTTGTACGACCATTGCAGAATGGTGCAATAGGCCAATTAACCAAATAACAAAAGGAGAAACAAAATGTACAGCAATCATGAACACGGATGCAGAGGCGGACGCGGAATGCGCCATGGCGAAGGCTCCGAGCATGGATTCGGACGCTTCTTTGAGGAGAGCGGCTTCACACCCTCGAAAGAGCTGGAAGTCGAATCTCTGAAACGAAAGAAAGAACATCTCGACCTTCGAAAGCGAGACATTGATCTTGAGTTGAAATACATCGACGAAAAGATCAAAACGCTCGAGAAGTAACATTGCGGATGTGACCGTCACCTTCGATGGTGTTAACGGAGTTGGTGACGGTCACTGCTAAATGAAAGGAAAAGTGAAAAAATGGACACGAACGACAAACAAATAAAAGTAGTGGTGACCGGCGAAAGTGAAAACCCGACAAAAATTAATCTCACCTCCGGTAAGTTCCATATGGTGATAGACGAACCGAAGTCGCTCGGTGGAACGGACGAAGGTCCTTCTCCTATTCAGGTGCTTCTCATGTCGCTCGCCGGATGCCTGAACGTTACCGGACATGAAATTGCCCGGCAGAAGGGGTTGAAACTCCACGGCATCAAAATCAGGATCGAAGGAGTCATGAACCCTTGCAAATTTATGGGCTGCTCTTTTGAAGAGCGCGCTGGTTATCAAACCATAAAAGTGACCGTCGATGCCGATATGGAAGATGCCACACAAGAAGAGATCGACGAGTGGCTGGTTGAAACCGAGAATCGCTGTCCCGTAACGGACAACCTGCGGGCTGAGACAAGGATCATAGTGGAAAGTGTGAAGCATGAACCCGAAGCGGTTCTTGTGAAATAAAGTAAGGCGGAACTGCGACTCACTTTTCCGCAAAGCGGAATAAACTCCAGTGAGTCGCAGTTCTAAACTAAAAGGAGATCAATCATGGCCAATTTGTCGACCAAGGACAAAGAGAAGCCTTTCATTCTGATAGGCGCGGTGATAGTCGGAATCATCATTCAGAGATTTATCGGCAGGGCAATACCTGCTCTCATACAACTGACCGAGATTGGCGTGTTCTTCGTCATCCTGTCGGTTATGCTCCCCGTCGAGATAAAAGACGTCGGCAAGGCATTCAGAAAATTCAAGCCAACAGCGCTGGCGCTCGTCGTCAACTTCATCTTCATCCCTCTTTTTTCCTGGGCAATGGGATGGCTGTTTCTGAGAAACTACCCGGACTTCTGGGTCGGTGCAATTCTGTACACACTGACCCCCTGCATCGGCTGGTACCTGATTTTCACAGACCTTGCTGAAGGCGATGTCGCATGGGGAATAGCTCTGCTGCCATGGAACATCACTCTCCAGATAGTGCTCATGCCCCTTTACATGTACATCCTGATCGGCAGAGTCATCCCTATCGACTTCCCGGTTCTGGCAAGAAGTGTCGGCTTGTTTCTGATCGCTCCCTTCATATTGGGCTACATAATTCAGAAGGCAGTCATAAAAGCGAAGGGAAGAGAATACTTTTTCGGCTCCTTCAAAAAGGTGAATGGTGAGTTCAAGCTCTGGGCTTTGGTGCTGGTTATTCTCAGTATGTTTGTATCGCAGCCCTCGATTACTCTTTCAGATGCGGGGCGGGTCGGATTCCTTATTCTTTTCCTGATCGTATTCTTCCTGGTTCTCTTCGCGATTGCCATGGTTAATGGAAAAGCGTTCAAGTTAGGCTACGCTGACACGGTCACGATGTCTTTTACAACAACTGCACGAAATTCTGAAGCAATAATCGGCGTTGCCGTGGCAGCGTTTCCGGGACACCCGTTGGTCTATCTTGCAATAATCCTGGGTCCGATTGTGGAGCTGCCGATGCTGCTTCTCTTGTCGCGCGTACTTCTCGGGTTGAGACCGCGTTTGTGGAAGTCTAAACCTGATGTCCAGGTTGCTTAATAAAAATTGAAATGAACTCTAAAACAAAAGTGAAAAGGAACTACAGTGAAAAACGATTCTGAAATCAAAGAAGAAATAAGAGAAAAGTATGCTGAAATTGCCAAAGGCAACCTGAACGCGATCAAGACGACGAGAAAGTCAAGCTGCTCCAGCAACACGAAGGAAGTGGTCGCCACTCTTTCCAAATACACCGGCGAAGACACGGCTGCAATTCCGGACGGCATTGACCTCGGCCTCGGTTGCGGGACGCCGACGGCTTTTGCAAACCTCAAAGAAGGAATGACTGTGCTCGATCTCGGATCGGGGACAGGTATTGACTGCTTTATCGCCGCGAAGCATGTCGGTGCAAACGGAAAAGTAATCGGCGTCGACATGACCGAAGAAATGATTAAGAAGGCGAACGAGAATAAAAACAGATTAAACGCTGCAAATGTGGAATTTCGTCTTGGCGAAATTGAGTCACTGCCGGTGGATAATGGCACAGTCGATCGGGTGATAAGCAACTGCGCCCTCAATCTCGTGCCCGACAAGAATAAAGCCTTCTCGGAAATATATCGCGTCCTGAAAACAGGCGGGATGTTGACTGTCTCCGACATTGTCACGCATGGCAAGATCAGCGAGGAGGAGCGGGGCGACGAATCGCTTTGGGCTGGCTGCATCAGCGGTGCGCTCGAAAAGAAAGATTATCTTGCCATTATCGAGAAAGTAGGATTCAAAGAAATGCGGGTTACTTCGGAAGTGAAAAACAATTACGAATCATCGAGTGGCGCAGGATTTTACTCGATCACTGTTACAGGAATAAAATAAGGAGAAACTGACTTATGGGACGGTGTCGGTTTTCTACGATTCTCTTAGCCGTAATGTTAATGAGTCCTTTTGAGACGAGCCTCGCACAGAATCTGCCGAAGTTTTCAGATTTGATGTTCGGAGATTACTACTACGTCCTGCAGAACCATGATCGGACTCAAAATGTCGAGGTATCTGAGCTACGGACTTTCCGGTTCGAAGCCGGATGTCACGGCAAGAGTGACATTTTATTTTGATTTCTAGGAAAGCGGAGCCAAAGGCAAGAGGAATGGAACTTATAGATGTGGCGGCCACCTTCGATGACATCAACAGATTTCGAGACGGTCGCAAGCTAATCTCTCAATTTTGTCACATCAATCCCATGTTTCTTGATGAGGTTCTGTATTTGCCGCCTATCGTAACCGCTGGCTCTCGCGGCTTCCGAAACGTTCCCGCCCGATTTCTCGATCAAGTTCAGGAGAAATTTTCTTTCGAGGTCCAGTAAGACCCTCTCCGTCCGCCTGAGCTTTTCTTTTTGCAACTCTTCTTTCGTCATCGGTACACGCTCATCCGGCAGCCCAACCGAGTCACGGATTTCCGCAGGGAGTGAATCGACCGTTATCTGTCCGCCGCGTGCAAATATCATCGCCTGCAGAATCACATTCTCCAACTCGCGGACATTACCGGACCATGAATGTAGCCTTAGAATCTCAACGGCGTCACGGTCGATGCCGGTGATCTTCTTCTTTGCCGTCTCTCCGTGTTTGGAAATGAAATGCTCGACTAATAACGGGATGTCCTCTCTTCTGTCCCGGAGCGGCGGAACGTGCAGATAAACCACCTTCAGCCGGTAATACAGGTCTTTTCTGAAGCGGCCGCCTTCAACATCGTCTTTGAGATTTCGGTTCGTTGCCGCAACCACCCGGGCAGCCGACTGGAGAAAAGTCGTTCCGCCAACCCTCGTGAACCGCCGGTTCTCGAGCACATGAAGGAGCTTCACTTGCAGGTCAAGCGGCATCTCTCCTATTTCGTCGAGGAAAATCGTACCGTTCTCCGCTAATTCCAGTTTCCCTTTCTTTTGGCTTATGGCTCCGGTGAAGGCCCCGCGCTCGTGTCCGAAAAGCTCACTTTCAAAGAGTTCGTGCGGGATAGCGCCGCAGTTGACCTCAACGAACGGGCCGTCGGACCTCTCGCTCAGGCGATGCATGGCCCTGGCGAAAAGTTCCTTTCCCGTTCCCGATTCGCCCTCGATCAGAACCGAGGCGTCGGTAACTGCAACCTCTCTTCAAGATCAAGCAGGGAGCGCATATCGGGATTGATTGCTTATGATATCCTGAGGGGGACTCTCATATATCTTCAGTTTGTCCTTCAGTGATCGGTTTTCCTGCAGCGTGGAGCCGTACGCTATTGCTCGCTTAATTACCAATTCCGTGTCTTCAATCTATCGGTTCTAGAGTCTAATCATATGCGCCGGCCTTCATTGCCTCAACTGCGTCTCCACGCTCCCGAAGGCGGTCATTACAACGACTGGTATCCATTTATAGTTCTTCTGTATGTGTTGTAGTAGTTTTATTCCCGTACATCTCCGGCATTTTCAATGTCTGTCAAAACGACGTCGATCTGTTGTTTCTCATCCATGTAGCTCCGACTGCCTCGGTGCCGTTCTTCGCCACGAACACTTCGTACTGTCTGGAAAAATTAATCTTCAGGACTTTCCTATGCCCGCTCCTCTGTCGTCAACGATGAGCAATTTTGGTTTTCCAGTTTTCATTTCAAGCGTATTCTTTCATGGTTTCGAATCTGTGATAGAAAATTAATGATCTTTTCGTGAATACGCATTTTCTGTGAGCCTCCGTGTGTCTGGGAAATCGAACCCGAGCCCTGTCCCCGTATCCTTTGTCGTATAAAAGGCTCGAATACTTTCTTCCGGTTGTCTTCGGATATCCCGATCCCGTTGTCGGAGACAGTAATCTTTCGCAACCCATCTCCAAAGCCCGCTGAAAAGGACACAATTCCATTCTAAGCACAACGAAAATCAGGCTCCGACTTGCACCTTTCTTTGTTGACTCGATCGCGTTCATCCCTAAATTGAATACGAGCTGATAAAGGAGATCGCGATCGGTTACAATAGTGGCGGTATTGGGTCCGTGAGATATTCGCACCTCTATGTTTCCCGCCGTGGAATGGATAGCCGCATGAACTTTTTCAAGAATCTCCTGCAACGAAACGTTCTCGTTCTTCGGAGATCTTAATTTCAAGGCTTAGACAAGTCCGTCAGAATCTCGTTAAGTCTGTCAGCTCTATCCACGATGAACTGCTTAAGCTCTTTCTCCGTCTTAATATTTTTCAGAAGAGTCTGCGCCGATGCTGACATAACGTTCAGGGGATTTCTGATCTCGTGTGCAACGCCTGCTGCTAGCTGTCCCAGGGAAGCGAGGTGCCTGGAACATGACTTTTCGTCCTCTTGGTGCATGTTATCAATAGCAAGGTTCCGCTGATACGCAGTTGCGACCCTGGTCTGCAATATGAGCGTCATCATCTCGGCCGTGAAATCCCGGCCGGATTCTTTACCGAACCGCCAGGACGCCGATTAGCT
>CAWEBD010000166.1:0-13020 GCA_963806435.1 uncultured Bacteroidota bacterium | reverse complement strand
CCAGATGACACTCCTGGAAAGCGGAGCACTCCTCGTCGACACCCCGGGTCTGAGGGAACTCGGATTGGTGGGCGTGAGTACAAGTATTGACGATAGTTTCTCCGATATACACGAACTCTCGAAGAGCTGCCGGTTCAACGATTGCACGCACTCCGTCGAAGCCGGCTGCGCGATTCTCGCCGCGGTTCAAAGCGGCGCACTCAGTGATGAGAGGTACCGGAGTTACATGAAGCTGATCAAGGAATCCCAATTCCACGAGATGACATACGCGGAAAGACGGAAGAACGACAAGAAATTCGGGCAAATGATAAAATCCGTGACGCAGCAACATAAGAAGGGGAAACCTCCGTCTTCATAGACCGGTGCGGCGCGCTGCCTTGAAGTTGAGTAGACAAGAATTGGAGGCTGAACTATCATGGTCGAATGGCTGATCCTCCACCCGGTAGTGTCGGGTGTCGTTACATTTCTGCTGATGTGGGCGGATTGGCTGCTCACAATCGCGCAGGAAAAGGAAAGGGCGGGCCACTACTTTGAACATTATGAAAGCTATCCGGTCGACACCATCGAAGGGAACCCCTCCCTCCGGAGCTCCGTGTCGAAGAGGCAGCTGGTTAACCCGAAGCACATAATCGCGGCTCTCCTTGTCGGAACGGTCTTCTCAATCTTGCTCGCGCTGATTCCACGGTCGTGGTCCGGGCTGCTCATCGGATATGTATGGGGCCTGTTCCTCATCGTCGGCACCCAGCATCTCAGCAATCTTTCCGGCTACAGGGCGAGCCGGAAGGGAGTTCACGGGAAGTTGTGGATGCACCTGAGAACTGCCTATCTGGTCCAATCGGGCCGATACTTCTCGGTCGCGTTGCTCCTCCTGCTGCTTGCGGTCCTCTCCGGCTCCGTCGTAATCTACGGCGTCACGGCAGCGGGATTTGTCTCTGCGCTCAGACAGTTGGTCTGGTTGAAGAAAGCGCCCGCCATACATAAAGGCGATCCCGCTCCCGAGATGTCGAACCCCGGGACCCCGGCAGGCTGACAAATGAATTGTCCCGTCTGATCCACGGTCGCGGCGGCTAAAATCCCCTGTCGTCGGCCGAAGGTCCGTAGATCGATGGGACAGGTATATTGTTCAGGCGCATGAAGACCGTCAGCTGCCCGCGGTGGTGCACGAGATGGTTGATGGTCGGCCCGATGTTGTCTTTCTTCGGGATGCTCACGAGGACCTGACCGTTCATCTTGAGGAAGAAGAGCTCGCCGAGCGACTTGTCCGTCGCGTTCCTCAGTGTCCGCTCCGCCCCCTTCATGTTCTCATCGAAATGATTCACGAGCTCGGCGGTGGTCTTCGGATTGAAGTGCTCGAACTTCCCGAAGTCGATCTCGGACTCCTCCACCATTACCGTTATCCATTTGGGAATCTCCGCGACGAGGAGGCTGAGGTATCCCAGCGTCATCGACTTGTCATGCGGTTTCCATCCGAACAGGCTTTCGGGAATTCTCTCGAGGCATTTCCGGCTTGACGGTGCCTCAGCCTGCAACTCCCTGAGGAATCCGGCTCCTAACGACGATGTATCGCTCACTCCATTTTCCTTTCGTCCTGTTGTTTTAACCGCGGATAATATTGCTCACAATAACGGGAGAATCTCGACAAGGGATTGAACGACCAGTCCGGATCAACACGAATGAGACGAATCCAAATTGACTCGCCGCGGAAGATCTCGTTGCGAATCACACGAATAGAACAATCCTTATCCTCGTCCGCCAGTTCATATTATTGGATAGGCCACCCGCTTTCCGTTTCTCTGATAGGTGACGGTACATATGGCGTCAGTATCAACTAACAGCGATGAATAGCCGGCTGGTTCCGGATTCCTCGACGTTATTCTGACTTGGTCAGGCTTAGCTGATTAAAGCAGCTTCCTCTCGTGGCTGAATCGACGCCCGGATACGAACTCTCATGCGTCCACAACATAAAGCTCCCCGTCGCTATCGTTATGCTTATCGTGTCGGAGGGAAGAAGGTCCAGCGTGTCCGACATCGTATACATTGCCCACACGGAGTCTTCCATGCTTATGGTCCGGCTCGAGATCGTAGTCCCGCTCCGAAGCTGTGCAATCGTTGCGTATCCCCAGTACCAGTGTGCCATGTTCAGCTCCGCGCACGAGAAGCGATAAATGCCTTGTCCCGCCTCACCTGTAACATACGTGGTTGCGACTCCGCCAGGCAAAATGCCTCCGGACGGCGCCGTCCACAACGACCACGCGGTGACTCCCGGCGGCGCGTTCGAAACGACTTTAACCCAGGCAGTGTCGTTTATCTGCCCATCCTGCCAGCGAAGGCTGTCCGTTCGATATGAAGTAGGGGTTGGATATGAGGTTCGCGCCGCCATTGTTCGGAGCGGTGGGGCCTTGCTGCACGACGAGGCGAGAATCGATCCAGACCGGCAACTAATACCAACGCGATTGTATTTGTCTTCATCTCTATCTCCTCAAAGACTTTATCTCATCGTCTCCGCCCGTCGCATTCGGAGAGGAGGTTTTGCAGCTGCGCTTACTCAACCACAGTAAAGGCGACGGGAGGCAGTGCGCCGAACATGGTCTCACTGAGCCACGGAAATGATACCGCGGCTTTGTAGTACCCCGGAGCGAGGACCAGCTTCTCCACCCTTGCCGGAGAACTCGGAGCCCTCCACCGGGCCTTCAATGTATCGCCGGGTGGCACAATGTCGCTAATTACCACCTGTGGAAAATCCATCCCGTCTACGATGTTGCAACGAGGCTGTCTCCCTTCAGTATGCTGAAGATGATGGATGGGCCCGTATGATAATAGGTAAGCGTATCCGCCGGTTGTGTCTTCGGAGCGAGAAGTACATGTAGAATTGTTCCCCCGAATGGAACCGCGAAGTGCCCGGCCCAGCGTGTCGGTCAGCGTGAATGACGGATCTGTGGATGATTCCCCGCTTGAACCGGGTGTCGAGAAGATCGCAGCCTGCAAGTAAGGCCGCGATGAATAGAAGCGAAATCGATCTCTTCATCTTCAAATCCCTCGATTAATATCGGCTAAGCTCAGCGTGCCGATTCTCTACCGACGGAAACATACATAGCATGTCTGTTCAAGTCAATGCACCGTTGGGTGGTGGCTCAATTTGTAAGAAATATCTCGCAAAGACGCAAAGCTCGCAAAGAAAGGGATGATATTGTTTCCCCTTTGCGGTCGTTGCGGCTTTGCGAGAGAAAAAATCCTCAAACTGAGCCAGTACCCACAGTTGTGTGGTGGCTCTGTTTGATTTCACGCAGAGATCGCTGAGAAAGAAAACCGCAGAGAACGCAAAGGAATCTTACTCTTTTCTTCGCGTGCTTTGCGACTGCTTTGTGTGCTTTGCGTGAAATATTTTGCCGAATATTCAGACTGAGTCACTACCGCCGATGGACCTCTACACAGCGGAGGCGGGGAAATGATGACGCGGCCCCCTTCTTCGTTTTGAAGATTCCATGGATTTAAGTCTTAGAAAACACGCCGGATCTCCACGAGGGTTTCGTGATGCGGCCGGCAGGTGTGGGGAACCGTACGGATATGGGTCGTGTTAGGCTAATGCAGGCTTTGTTCGAGTTCATCGTTCCGTACCGGTCAGGATTGGGCTTTTGCTGGATTGTGTTTCGTTTTGTAACCTCGTGAGTTCTTGAGGAACGGTTTCGATTGCGGGCGCCGCCTCCAAAAGGGGCGGTAAACTGGAGAAACTAGGAAAGAACGAGAGATGAACATGCACAATGGCCATGTCCCCAATGACACAACGGCGCTCCGGGGGGACGCTGCAATAATCAAATACTCGAGCGATGCCATAATAGAAGTGACGCTCGACAGTATAATTGCGAGCTGGAACCCCGCGGCGGAAAAACTCTACGGCTATGCCGCTGAAGAGGCCGTGGGCAAGCCGATCACACTTATATTCCCCCCTGATCGTATAGTTGAGGAAAACCATATCCTGTTGCGCATAGCCGCCGGGGAAGAGGTTCAGCATTATGAAACCGCTCGCGTCAGAAAAGATGGCAAGCGCGTGGAGATTTCGTTGACCGTCTCTCCGGTGAAAGATGCGTCAGGGAAGACCGTATCTTCATCCAGGATCGCCCGCGATATCACGGAACGCAAACGGCAGGAGGAACAACTTCACACGCAGGCGGCGGCTCTGGAGGCCGCTGCAAACGCCATAATGATCACCGGCCGCGACGGGGTGATTACCTGGGTCAACTCCGCATTTACAGTTCTTACGGGGTACGCGCCGCGGGAAGTGATCGGGAGAAAGCCGAACCTGCTGAAGTCAGAATTCCAGGACAGTACGTTCTATAAGCGCCTTTGGGAAACCATACTCTCGGGCGAAGTTTGGCGCGGGGAAATGGTCAACAAGCGTAAAGACGGCTCCCTGTACACGGAAGAAGAGACCATCACCCCGTTACACGGCGTAGAGGGAGAGATAACCCACTTCATTGCCATCAAGCAGGACATAACGCAGAGAAAAAGGTCGGAGGAAGCGCTTGCCGCGGCCAACGCACGGTACAAGTCGACTCTCGATCACATGATAGAGGGTTGCCAGATAATCGGGCCTGACTGGCGATACATCTATTTAAACGATGTCGCAGCGCTTCACGCCCGGCGGCCGAAGGAAGAATTAATCGGACGGACAATGACGGAGCTCTACCCCGGCATCGAGAACACCGAGATGTTCGGCCGCGTCAGGGACTGTGTCGAGAACAAGGTCTCCCACCGGATGGAAAACCGGTTCGTTTATCCGGACGGAACAAATGCCTGGTTCGACATCAGCATAGAGCCGGTGGCTGAAGGTGCCTTCGTCCTCTCAATCGATGTAACTGAACAGAAGAGGAACTTCGAAGAACTGCAAAAGCATCGCGGCCAGCTCGAAGAGTTGGTGAAGGAGCGCACGGTGCAGCTCGAGGAAGCGAACAGGGAGCTCGAAGCATTTTCGTACTCTGTGTCCCACGACCTGCGTGCCCCGCTCAGGCACATAGACGGCTTCGTCGATCTTCTTAAACGAGGTACAGACGGCAAGCTTGACGCGAGTTCAGCAAGATACCTGGAGGTGATCTCCTCATCCGCAAGGACTATGGGGACGCTCATAGACGAGCTACTCGTGTTTTCAAGAATGGGGAGGAGCGAGATTCGGACCGCATCCATCCCGACCGCGGAAATGGTGCGTGAGGTGATGAAGAGCCTTGAAGAGGACGTCAAGGGGCGAAGGATTCGCTGGGAACTGGGGCCACTCCCCCAAGTCGAGGCCGACCCGGCCATGCTCCGTCTGGTATTTGTGAACCTCCTTTCAAACGCGATAAAATATACCGGACGCGAGGCTGACGCTGAGATTTCTATCGACTCTAAAGAAGCGGAAGGCGAAAGGGTATTTTGTGTTAAGGATAACGGGGTCGGTTTCGATATGAAGTACGCGGACAAACTATTCGGCGTGTTTCAACGGCTGCACAGGCAGGAGGATTTCGAAGGGGTAGGGATAGGCCTGGCAAACGTAAGAAGGATCGTTAGGCGACATGGGGGGCGGACTTGGGCGGAAGGTAAGTTAAACGAGGGAGCGGCATTCTATTTCACGCTTCCTGACAAAAACGAGAGGAAAACGCATGAGTGACTTGAAACGGATACTGCTTGCCGAGGATAACCCCAACGACGTGGAGCTGACTTTGACGGCACTTGCAGAGCACAACCTCGCGAACGAAGTCGTGGTGGTGCGTGATGGGGAAGAGGCTCTCGATTACCTCTACCGCCGCGGAGAGTTCAGGCTCCGTCAGCAGGAAAACCCGGCTGTCGTCCTCCTCGACCTTAAAATGCCCAAGGTGGACGGATTGGAGGTTCTCCGGATAATAAAAGGAGACCCCGCCCTGAAGGCCATCCCGGTGGTCGTCCTGACATCATCGCGGGAAGAGAAAGATCTTGTGACCAGCTACGACCTTGGCGTAAATGCGTTCGTCGTCAAGCCGGTCGACTTCCGTGAGTTTGTGGAGGCGGTCAAACAACTCGGAATATTCTGGGCGGTCGTAAACGAAGTGCCGCCCGGGTCCACCAGGAAAGTGAAATAGCAGCCGATAAATCATGACGAAGGAACACGGCATGAGTGACTCTATACATGTTTTGCATCTCGAAGACAGCCTTCCGGACGCTGAATTGATACGCAGCAACCTTGAGGGCGCTGGAATCGCATGCGCCATAAAACGCGTCGACACCGAGAAGGACTTCGTCACTTCTCTCCAGACGGACAAATTCGACCTCGTGATTTCGGATTTTTCCATGCCCGGCTACAACGGAATTGCCGCTTTGCAGCACCTCCATGCGCATTACCCGAATATCCCGTTCATATTCGTCTCAGGCACACTCGGTGAAGACCACGCGATCGACAGCCTGCTGAACGGCGCAACGGATTATGTACTAAAGACCAAAATGGGCCGGCTTGTCCCCGCCGTGAAGCGAGCTGTCAAAGAGAATCAGGAAAAATTGAAAAGACTCGAGGCGGAGAAAGCGCTCCGTCAGAGAGACGATCGGTTTCGCGCCCTCATAGAAAACAGCATGGACGGCATGGTGGTGTTTGACGTGAACGGGCAGGTAACCACAAGGAGTCCGGCGAACGTGCGCCTCCTTGGCCAGGGGGGATATCGGCCGGAAGGAGGGAGCATCTTCGACCGTATGCATCAGGACGACATCCCGAGGATCAAATCGGAAATAGAGAGGCTCCGCCGCGTCCAGGGCGCCCAGGGCAGAGTAACATTCAAGGTCCTCCACGGAGACGGTTCCTGGAGATGGATCGAGGCGACATTCTCGAATTTGCTCACGGACCCGATAGTGAAAGGGATAGTCTCCAATTTCCGCGACGTAACGGAGAGGATCGAGGCCGAGGCCATTCTCCGGCAGGCCCAGAAGATGGAGAGTCTCGGTACCCTTGCCGGCGGCATAGCTCACGACTTCAATAATATCCTGGGAATAATCCTCGGCTATTCTTCCTTCATTACAAAACGAGGCGTAGAGGAGGAAAAACGGCAGCAGTGCATTGCCTCCATTCGCACCGCTGCCGACAGGGGCGTGGGACTGGTTCGCCAACTGTTGATGTTCGCACGGAGAGAAGAATCGGAATCTATTCCTCTCAATATGAACGACATTGTCCGCGAGGTTTTTAAACTCGTATCCGAGACGTTCCCGAGAGTGATATCGGTGGAGCTGGAAACCGATGAGAACATTGGGCTCGTGCTTGGCGACCATATCCAGATCAACCAGTGTGTCCTTAATCTCTGCGTCAACGCCAGAGACGCGATGATGGACCGACAAGATGGAAAACCGGCGGGAGGTTCGCTTAAGATACGAACAGGCATGGCGGATGAGACAATGTTGAAGAACCGCGTGGTGTCCCCGGATCACCCTCCTTTTGTGGCAATTTCAGTGACCGACACGGGAACGGGAATGGACGAGGCGACAGTAGCCAGGATATTCGAGCCATTCTTCACGACGAAACAGAAGGGGAAAGGGACCGGGATCGGACTGGCGACTGTCTTTGGCATCATGAGAAAGCACAACGGGTTCGTGGATGTTTCCACAAAGTTGGGTTCGGGCTCGACCTTCACACTCTGTTTTCCCGCGGTAGAAAACACGAAAGGTGATCACGTCGCGGATACGGAGGATTCGTCCGAGAATTATCGCGGAAGCGAGACGATACTGGTCGCTGAAGATGAGGAAACCCTGAGGGAGCTTCTGAGAGATATCCTTGTCGACAAAGGGTATAGGGTACTCACCGCGGAGAACGGCACCACGGCGATCTCGATTTTGTCAGAAAACACCGATGTAGCCCTCGTGCTGTCGGACATTGGGCTTCCGGAGCTGGACGGAATCGAGGTCCTGGCCCGCGTAAAGAAGGAGCGGCCGGGCGTATTTGTAATACTCGCCAGCGGATTCATGGACCCCGACGAAACCTCGACGGTCGAGAAGTCCCGCGCGGACGGGTTCATACAGAAACCCTACAAGGTCAACGAGGTTCTGAAGAAGATACGCGAGACGTTGGACGCTGTCTGACCCTCAGGATATTTATTCCGTTGTTGACGACCACCCGGATAGGCCCCCCGTTGTGGGTGCATACCTTCCATACGGATCGTCTCCCTGATTGAGTAGTTAAGTAGTAATGAACCGGACAAAGAAATTCCGCAAAAGGGGCCATCTTTGTTTCGCAGGTCCCTCCTCTTTAAATTCATTAGTCTTTGAAAGCACCGTGGACCTCCGCGAGGGTGTGAAGCCGGGTGGAGAGACAATTTTACCACAGAGGCACCGAGACACGGAGACGATAATTGATTTTACTCTGTGCCTCTTGTGTCTCTCGTGGTTGAACTAAAACACAGAGACACATGCCTGCGCGTCGAAACGACGCTTCGTCGTGCAGGCGCGAGACGCAGAGTACTTGTTTCTCTCTTCTCTATGCCTCTCGTGTTTCAGTTGGCTCCCGGCTGCTAACCCACAAGGAATTCGACAATCCCAACTTAGGAGTATTTCATGCGAAAATTCTTCAGCACCATCCCTATTCTCTTGCTTACACTCTTCCTCAGCTCCTGTTCGACTCTCCTTTTCTGGCAGCAGCCGGAATACATAAAAGTCAACGGTACGCAGTTCGAATATAAAGGAAGGCCTTACTATTTCACCGGCACGAACCTCTGGTACGGCTGCTACATCGGATCGGACGGAAGCACCGGCGACAGGGCCCGACTCGTCAGGGAGCTCGACGACCTTAAAGCGAACGGGATCACCAACCTCAGGATTCTCGGCGCCTCCAACGAATCATATATAACAAATTCCCTCAAGCCCGCCATCCAGATAAAGCCGGGTGTATACGACCAGCACCTTCTCGACGGGCTCGACTACCTGCTCAGCGAGATGCACAAGCGCGATATGCACGCCGTCATCTTCCTCACGAACTACTGGGAATGGTCGGGCGGGATGGCACAATATAATGACTGGGCAAACGGCGGAGGGGGAGTGAACCCGGGCGGTACGGCGGGGTACGGCGCATTCATGGACTATTCCGCCACATTCTACGAAAACCAGAAAGCTCAAACCCTGTTCTACAACTATGTCCGCTCGCTTGTCGACAGGAAAAACAAGTATGACGGGCTTTACTATTACGAAGACCCGACCATAATGGCATGGGAGCTGGCGAACGAGCCGCGCCCCGGAAGGAATGCCGAGCTCGTCCCGCAGTGGGAGCACTGGCTCGACTCGACTGCGCATTTCCTCCATATCATCGACCCGAATCACCTCGTCACCACCGGAAGCGAGGGGACCATCGGGACGCTCCAGGATACGACATATTTCCTCTCGGGCTTCAAATCGAAATACATCGACTACCTCACGTTCCATCTCTGGCCGAAGAACTGGGGCTGGTTCGACGCGAAGAACATCGCCGGGACTTATCCGAGGACAGTAGAGAACGCCGTGAACTACATCGATCTCCAGATTCACCTCGCGAGCGAGCTCGGCAAGCCGATAACGATGGAAGAGTTCGGGCTTCCGCGCGACAGCGAGGCGTACGACCCCGGTACACCGACCACGGCGCGGGATAATTACTTCAGTAAAATCCTCGGTATGGTTTACGACAGCGCCGCCGCCGGAGCGCCGATAGCCGGCACGAACTTCTGGGGCTGGGGAGGCGAGGGACGGCCGCAGCACCCGGACCACAGGTGGCAGCCCGGCGACCCGTTTGTCGGCGATCCGCCCCAAGAGCCGCAGGGACTGAACTCTGTATTCAACACCGACAGCTCCACGATCGCGATTCTCAGACAGAATGCCGCGGACATGAAAAGCCTCGAGAAGAAAGAAATCTTCATCAAACAGGGCGAAGTGGCTCAGGCTGCCCGATAGATTTTGTCGCTAATCCTCTCTGTGGACCTCCGTGAGAGCTCGGTGTCACTCTGTGAAATGTTCATTCTGTAACACGGAGTTCCACGGATGCCGCCCCGCGGCACCGAGGCCGTTGCACAACACTTCACCTGTCATTTCGATCCCGACCTTGTCGGGAGAGAAATCTTGTATGGAAGCTCTCCAATGTCAGTTACAGGTAAACCGCAGAAGATTCCTCCGCTCCCCCGACTCAAATTAATTGAGTCGGGGTCGGTCGGAATGACACTTGACACTTCCGCAACGGACTCCACCCCGCATATACATCTTTAACGATTGAGGTGAATGGAAAAGTGGGAGCGGATAATTCGAGGACTAATGGAGCTTTTCGCCAGGTCTCACATCTCTCGTTTTCTGGCGGGTCCCGTTAGGTCTACGGTCCCACAGGGGCGAAAATTTATTTTCCTTGAGCCTTTCCGAGCTTCTGCTGGATATCCTTGAGCTGCTTCTCCATCTTGTCCAGCTGTTCGCTCCGGTCCTGTATCTGGGCTTCGAGCTGTCTCAGCTCCTCTTCCTTCTTCGTATACTCATCCTGCGCCTGCCCGGCAAAGTAGCTGCTGAACAGCCAGTTGTGACGGAGCGCCTCCATGTTGCCCGCGAATTTCTGCAGGCCTATCTGCGCCTCCTGCACCGCCGACAATGTGGTCGAAACGACTTTCAGGGTCGTGTCGTAAACGGACCGGTCGTGTAAGAGTGAGGAGACCAGCCCGTGGCCGGTGTCGAGCTGGGAGACCATCAGCTTCACGTTCGACGCCGTGGTGTCGAAGTTTTTCACCACGAGATTGACGTTCGAAAGGACGGAGTCCGCATTCTCCGCGACGCGATTGAAAGATACGCTGAGTCCCGCGATCACGTTCGCCATATCCGTAAACTTATCGGACACCTTCTTCAGGCTTGAGTCCGCCTCGTAAGTGGCGTGTTTCAGGGCGTAGTAGACGCTTTCGTCGGTGACAAGCTTCCCGAGTGTGCCGCGTCCCTCGCGCACATCCGCGAGTATGCCCGAGAACTGATCCACCATGTTCTTTACACTCGCGATTGTCTCTCTGGTTTCGGAGATGATCTGAGAGAGGTTGGGCTCTTCTATCGAGTTCAGCGTGTCAAGTGCCTCGACGGAGGGAGCTGTTTCCGTGCCCGGCGTGAGGACGACGAACTTGTTGCCGACAAGCCCCTCGGTCTCCAGCATCGCTTTGGAATCCTTCTTTATGAACTTCCGCGAATCGAAAAAAATCCTCAAGTCGACCAGCGCGACGTTGTTCCAGATGCGTATACCCGAGACAGTACCGACGTCGATGCCGAGGAGGCGCACGGCGGCGCCTTTCTTGAGCCCCTCGACGGAATTGAAGCGCGCGAGCACTTCGGTGGATTTCGTGAATATCCCCTGCCGCCCTCCTATCAGGAAGACTCCGACGACGAGTATGAGTACTCCAACCGCAACGAATAGCCCGAGCAGTGCCGCGTAAGATTTTTTCATGTCATAGCGTCCTTGTATGCAAAGGAGTTAAACCACGAGAGGCACAGAGGCACAGAGGAGAAATTAATATTGTTCTCGGTGTGATCTCTGTGTCTCAGTGTCTCTGTGTTTGAGTTAAACCACGAGAGGCACAGAGGCACAGAGGAGAAATTAATATTGTTCTCGGTGTGATCTCTGTGTCTCAGTGTCTCTGTGTTTGAGTTAAACCACGAGAGGCACAGAGGCACAGAGGAGAAATTAATATTGTTCTCGGTGTGATCTCTGTGTCTCAGTGTCTCTGTGTTTAAGTTGGCTCTAGAGCGGATTTCGGAAGAAGCCTTTGACATCTTCGTCATCGATTCCCGCAAGTTCATTTATCGCTCCCGTGTATTTTAACACGCCGTCTTTCAAAACACCAGCCCTGTCGCTGACGATGCCGGCGCAGAGTATATCGTGTGTTACGACGATTCCGGTAATGTTGAATTTCGAGTGCATCTCCGTGATGAGATCGCTTATCTCCGCCGACGTGATGGGATCGAGGCCGGTGGTCGGCTCGTCGTAGAGGAGTATCTGCGGCTCGATGACGAGTGCCCTCGCCAGTGCCGCGCGCTTCCTCATCCCGCCCGAGAGTTCGGAGGGCATCTTGTCTATCGCGTTTCCGAGTCCGACGAGCGTCAGGTAATGCGCGGCCTTGTCGGTAGCCTCGGCGTGCTTAACGCGGTGGTGGCGCGTCAGGTTGAACACGAGATTCTCGCGCACGCTCATCGAGTCGTACAGCGCGCCGCTCTGGAAGAGGAATCCTATCATCTGGCGGATCCTGAAGAGCGACTTGCGGTCCTCTACGTCAACGCGCAGCGAGTCGACAGCGATGTCGCCCGCATCAGGAACAAGGAGCCCGACGATGCATTTCAGTGTCACGCTCTTGCCCGTCCCGCTCTTGCCGAGTATCGAGAACGTCTCGCCTTTGTTCACGGTGAGGCTCAAGCCGCTCAGGACTCGCTGCGATCCGAAGGCCTTGTATAAATTCTCGATCTTAATCATTTCTTCAAGAAGGCAAAAAGGTAAAGAGGTAAAAAGGCAAATAGGTAAAAAGGCGAATAGGCAAAGAGGTGAAAAGGTAAAGAGGTGGAAAGGTGGATAGGCTGAACGTGGAAGAACACGGATGTCGGGGTGATGTTTTCTCTTCCGGCCTATTCTTTCCTTTGCGCCATTCCCTCGTAACCTCTTCCTCCTTCCCTCTTGTCCTCTTCACCTCTTGTCCTTTTAACCTTCTATTCCTATTCAAAAAGTAGTATGCCGACTTTAACGAGCACGAAATCCGTGATAAGAATAAGAAACGACGCGAAGACGACCGCGGATGTCGCCGCCTTGCCGACTCCTTCGGTTCCGCCGGATGCCTTGAAGCCGAAATACGACCCGACGATGGATATGATGAAACCGAAGAAAAATGTCTTAGCTATTCCCGGGATTATGTCCGCGATGGAAAGGGCGGTTATCGTGGACGTCATGAAGAGCTGCCAGCCCATGCCACCCGAGACGAACATGACGGCGAACGCGCCCATGATGCCGAGGAGGTCTGCATAGGCGGTGAGGAGGGGGAGCGCGATGACTCCCGCCAGGACTCGCGGTACGACCAGGAA
>CAWEBD010000165.1:0-35133 GCA_963806435.1 uncultured Bacteroidota bacterium | reverse complement strand
GTTTTGCGTCATGAACGGCGCACATATTGATTTGTATTAGTTTCTAGTTGAGGTAACATTTCTACCGCGGGGATGTTATCTGGCCTGCATGCGGGATAACCAAAGTCGGGTGACGACGAACCCCTGACAGTATTGGAGGATTTGATGCGAAAGCTCTTCAAGTCAAGCAACGCCTTTTTCCTTGTCGGTCTTCTTTGTATAGTGGCCGGTTTCCTTTCGGATCACAGCACTGTCTTCACTAGTGTAGGCTTCTTCTGGATTATTCTTGCCATCATCACCAGAAGGAGAGAAATGCGGAAGACAGCACCCCAAGATCACTCAAGGCCATAAACGTCATCAGCTATACCAGGCAGCGACCGGCCCATTCGATCGACGACCTATATGATACAATGCTTAGTCCAACATCTGGCGCAAGCGCCGCCGACTAACGCATAACAAACGAAAAGAAGACGCTCCCGGAATACGCGTTCCGCGTTTCGGGGCAGGCTGTCACTTGTATAAGTGGAGCTCGCCCGCCTTCGTCCACCAAAGGCGGACTTCGGCGGATCGTTGTCTTCACGGCGCTCGACGAGTCCACGGACTCGTCAGTTTACAACTGATCATGGATCAGAGTCAGTGGACGCCCCAACAATGGATGCGCGCCACGACTTCTTCCGGCAACACGTTATGTGAAATTGCGAATAGGAGACATCTAACATGAGACAAGACGTATCGCTGCGCTCGATTGTGCTATGCTCGCTCTTACTTGCTAGTTCTTGTGTTGCTCAATCGAACCATCGGGAGGCAGCCTTTGTATCTGCACGTGCCGGAGGCCTCGTGTCGTCGCTGGACGGTTTCGAAAATATCTACAGTTCCAGACTGGGATTTGCTCCGGCCATAGGCGTCGGAGTACCAGTGTGGCGTCGCCTTTACTTGGTTGTTGACGCAACATACTTCTCCAAGGAAGGACGATATATCTGGGCTCTCCCAACGTTCGTGAGCCCGGGCGCCTTAAATTTCAGGCAGTGGATTTTCAGTGCTGGTGCCCAGTACGACCTGGACGTTTCGGACATATACAGCCTGGATGCCTCGGCTGGGTTAGCCTATTCCGCCGCGAGCGAAGTTTTCCACTATGTTAGTTCAGCTTCCGAGTCGGGCCCCAATGCGGGTACCGCGATATACACAGCTGGGGCTGTGGCGGGTTACTTCGGGGCATTAAGTGTCGAGCGCGCATTCCGCTCTTCACCCGTCACAATCTTCGCGCAGGTGCGATATTCCTTCACGGAAATGATGATTTTGGGGATGACCGGCAACGGTGGTGGAACCGACGTTTCGGCTGGGCTAAGGTACTATTTTAAAATGTGACCTGCACATTGAAGAAATCGCAACTTCACATAACACGCCCCTATAGAAAAGAATGTCAAGAGAAAACAGCATTTTATATGCGATGTGCTTACTCAATGGCGCCGTCATTGACCGGGATTTACTTGATTGCGGGATTATTATTAGGACGGCGCCACTGCCGCGCGAAGTCGAAGATGGCGCGCTTCGCGACACGCGCGGAGCCGTGATTGCCGTGGACGTTATGCGTCATGAACGGCGCACATATTGATTTGTATTAGTTTCTAATTTAGGTAACATTTCTACCGCGGGGATGTTATCTGGCCTGCATGCGGGATAACCAAAGTCGGGTGACGACGAGCCCCTGACAGTATTGGAGGATTTGATGCGAAAGCTCTTCAAGTCAAGCAACGCCTTTTTCCTTGTCGGTCTTCTTTGTATAGTGGCCGGTTTCCTTTCGGATCACAGCACTGTCTTCATTAGTGTAGGCTTCTTCTGGATTATTCTTGCCATCATCACCAGAAGGAGAGAAATGCGGAAGACAGCATCCCAAGATCACTCAAGGCCATAAACGTCATCAGCTATACCAGGCAGCGACCGGCCCATTCGATCGACGACCTACATGATACAATGCTTAGTCCAACATCTGGCGCAAGCGCCGCCGACGAACGCATAACAAACGAAAAGAAGACGCTCCCGGAATACGCGTTCCGCGTTTCGGGGCAGGCTGTCACTTGTATAAGTGGAGCTCGCCCGTCTCTATCGAGCCGGGTCATGGACTTCATTGCGTTCGCCCGATGACTCGATGTCTGCCAGAGGCGGATCCGCCTTCGGCGGACTTCGCAACACTTATAGCGAGTGAAAGCAACGACTTCTTCCGGCAACACGTTACGCCACACGGCGGATGGCAGAATACTCCGAAGAGACTTATATTAGCTTGAGCAGATAAGAAAGGAAATTAACGCATGAGACAGGTGATTATATATCCGGGTGAGGATGGCTACTGGGTTGCCGAGTGTCCTAGCCTTCCAGGGTGCATAAGTCAGGGCAAGACAAAGGAAGAAGCTATCTCCAACATTCGGGAAGCGATCGACGGATACATCGCAGCTTTGGAGGACGATCATCTAGCCATACCACCGGAAAGGTTTGAAGCACTCTTAGTTGCGATATGAGCGGACTGCCGCGAATATCGGGACGTCAATGCGTCAAGGCACTGTCAAAAGTGGGATTCGTCATGAAACGGCAACACGGTAGTCACATGATCCTCAGGCGGGAAGAACCGTTTGTTCAGCTGGTCGTTCCTGATCACGAAGAACTCGACCGAGGGACCCTCCGGGCAATCATCCGTCAAGCTGATCTAACAGTGGAGCAGTTCACGGGACTGCTTTAGTTGCCCGCCGTGTCGTATAACAATCGCAAAAAACAGACGCTCCCCGAATACGAGTTCCGCGTTTCGGGGCAGGCTGTAATTTGTATAAGTGGAGGTCGCCCGCCTTCGTCCGCCAAAGGCGGGCTTCGTCGGATCGTTGATCCGTCTCGCTTCGCGAGCCGCATCTCCGACTTCACGGCGCTCGACGAGTCCACGGACTCGTCAGTTTACAACTGATCATGGATCAGAGTCAGTGGACGCTCATACAGTACCCCAACAAAGGATGCGTGCCACGACTTCATCCGGCAAAACTACTTGCGTCATTGCGTTGCGCGTTCCATGAAAGGCTATGGTCGGAGTGATTCTATGAGAGAACTGTGGAACCTAGACGGCGTTCCAATTTGTCGAGGTCATTCGTAATGCGTCCACATGCGAATTACTTTGACAACGTGCCGGTCTTCCAACACCTGATAGATGAGTCGGTGCTTGATATTGATGCGGCGGGAATACGCTCCGCTCAGGTCACCGACAAGCTTTTCATAGCTTGGGGGCGTTTGGAAAGGATCTTCTGCGAGAATGTCTATAACTTGCTCGGCCTTCTGTCTCAGGCCGCAGGCCGCAAGTTTCTTAGCGTCCTTCTGTGCTTGTTTGGTATAAACAAGCGTCCATTTCACCAAGAAAGCTCTGTGGAGCATTTCTCCACCGGAGTCTTGAGCCCACGAACAATTGATTCACGCATCTTGGGAATTGAAAGTAGATACAAGGTCTCTTCGATCGCTCGCCAGTCATCCATCGAGACCAAAACAGCCGCATTCTTTCCCCCGACGATCTGGATTGGCTCATGGGACTTCTCAGACTCCGCGAGAAGCCGGGATACCTTTGCTTTACTTGCCTGTACGGTTTTCATAGGATTAATTTACCTTTGACTGCATTTAATATATTCATTGGTCTCAACACTGTCAACCAAATCATGTGCCTCCTTGTAGGTGACTCGAGACAGCCTCGTGAAATCTTGACGCAACGCAACGGACGCCTAACAAGCACCGGGAAGAAGACGCTCCCCGAATACGAGTTCCGCGTTTCGGGGCAGGCTGTCATTGGAAGTATATCGAGTTTGCCCGCCTTCGCCGCTGCCCCGGCGGATCTGCGACTTCACGCCGCTCGACGAGTGCACGGACTCGTCAGTTTACAACTGATCATGGATCAGAGTCAGTGGACGCTCATACAGTACCCCAACAAAGGATGCGCGGCAAGGCCACGCGAAGTCGAAGATGGCGCGCTTCGCGACACGCGTGGGAGCCGTGATTCCCGTAAACGTTATCTGCCATGTGCCGCGGAAGGCTACAAAAGACTCAAATAGTCGCGGGCACCGTGAAGGATTCGATGGATAAAGATGTTTTGTCGTTCTACAATGTAGAAGATGAGGTAGTTGTCAACAACGAGATATCGGTACCCCACGTGGGCTAGCTCTTCCTCTTTTGGGACTTTTCCCAAGTGTGGGTTGTCGGAGAGGAGGATGATGTTCTTTTCAATCTTCGTGGCAAGGGTCTCTGCTGCCGACAGACGCTCAGCGGCGACATACGTAACGATCTCGGCGAAGTCATCCTCCGCAGCTCGCAGGAACCGAATCGGGTACTTACGCCGACTCATGTATTCGCTTGCGGATGTCTTTCATGACGGATGACAGGCTTCGCCCTCTGTCACCGCCAGCTCGTTGGGCCTGCGCTACCGCCAGCTTGCTGAACAACTCCAGTTTTAACTGGATCTTGCTATATTGAGCCATTGACATGACCACGAGATCTCCCACGCCGTTCTTGGTGATGAAAATTGGCTCATCAGACTCATGGGCTAGGGTCGATATCTCGTTCGCCTTATTCCTTAGGTCCGAAATTGGTTTAATTACTGGCATTTGAGGCTCCTGATTTACAGTAGCAATATTATATCATTTAACTGAGAGAGTCAATCACGCGGCACACTGCAGATGACAAGCAAGAGAAAGACGCTCCCCGAATACGAGTTCCGCGTTTCGGGACAGGCTCTATTTTTATATATCGAACTCGCCCGCCTTCGTCCGCCAAAGGCGGACTTCGGCGGATCGTTGACCCGTCTCGCTTCGCGAGCCGCATCTCCGACTTCACGGCGCTCGACGAGTCCACGGACTCATCAGTTTACAACTGATCATGGATCAGAGTCAGTGGACGCCCCAACAATGGATGCGCGCCACGACTTTGTCCCGCAGCACTACTGGTTCAATGTCAAGAGAAATTGGTTTGCGCAATCTATCAACTATGAAAGGAGTAATGATTATGAAAACACGTTCGTTTCTGAAATGGTCAGGAGTGGCCCTGACAGTCATAGTTATGGTGGCTTCACTGCCGACGACTGCTAGTTCCCATTGCGATACGATGAATGGGCCAGTTGTGACCGCAGCGAAGAAAGCACTCGAGACAGAGAACGTAAATCTTGTACTAATTTGGGTGCAGAAGAAAGACGAGGCTGAAATCAAGGAGGCATTTCAGAAGACGCTCGCAGTGCGGAAACTCAACCTCGATGCCCAGAAGCTTGCGGACATGTACTTCTTTGAAACTCTCGTTCGGATTCATCGGGCTGGAGAAGGTGTGGCTTATACCGGCATTAAGCCTGCGGGGAGTGAAGTGGAGCCTGGAATTGCGGCGGCGGACAAAGCGCTCGAAACTGGCTCACCAGATGATATGGTGCAACATCTTGATGAAGCAATCCATCACGGCGTCAAAGAACAGTTCGAGCAAGCGATGGCAAAGAAACAGTTCAAACAAGACAACGTTGAAGCCGGGCGGGAATATGTCAAGGCTTACGTTCAGTTCATCCACTACGTTGAGCGTCTCTATCAAGCTGCCAATAAACCTGCAGTAGGACATTTCCGCGAAGACGAAGAGTCGGAATAAAAATGTGACTTTACAACCAAAGGAGATCATACTATGCAATTCATAATTCCTGAGCCGATGAAAAAGGAACACGCGGAGCTTCATGCAGAACTCGTCAAAGGCACGAAAGAGACTGGAAAACTCGGAGAAGCGGCAAAGGCTGTTGCAAAAGTGTTGCATAACCATTTTGTCAAAGAGGAAGAGTACGCCATTCCACCTCTCGGCTTGCTTCAACAGTTAGCGCAGGGCAACGTTACAAGCGAAATGCAAGACGTGCTTGTTATGACGGACAAACTGAAGGCCGAACTTCCGATGATGCTTGATGAGCACAAGCAGATTGTCGCGGCGCTCCAGACTTTGATTGCTGTGGCAAAGAAGAAAGGCAAGCCCAAATATGTGCGCTTTGCCGAGAAGCTAATGCTCCATGCAAGAACCGAGGAAGAGGTCACATATCCGACTTCCATCTTGATCGGGGAGTTTGTCAAATTAAAACTTCAAAAATAGTCTAACGTTTTGCTCTTGAGTAACCTTACCGGCAAACCAACTTCGCCTAACACGCGGAAAGAATACGCCCCCCGAATACGAGTTACGCGTTTCGGGGCAGGCCTACGGCCTCGTAGAGGTCGTTGATCCGTCTCGCTTCGCGAGCCGCATCTCCGACTTCATGGCGCTCGACGAGTCCACGGACTCGTCAGTTTACAACTGATCATGGATCAGAGTCAGTGGACGCGCATAAAGTACCCCGTTAGGGGAGCGCGCCACGACTTCGTCCCGCGAGACTACTTCTCCAATGTCAAGACCTGAGCGTTGCTTGAGAGTGTAGCAAACTATGGCTATATTCTGGCCAGAATGAAATACGACATAATTCTTGCACCGGAAGCGATAGAAGATCTGAATGAGCTTTCTGCACATGATCGAGCGACCGTCAAAGCGGCACTTGAAATGTACTTGCGACATGAACCGATCAAGATTAGTAAGAGCAGAATCAAACGGTTGCGCGGGCTGTCAAAGCCGCAATACCGCCTTCGGATCGATAAATTTCGGGTTTTCTATGATGTTGAGAAATCAATCGTAAATGTTTTGGCAATTATATCAAAAGAGGAGAGTTCACGATGGCTAAAGGAATTCGCCGGGCCGCAATAAAGAGAGTTCCGCTATCAGAAGTAAAGGATCACCTCTCAGAATATCTGAGGGCGGCTGAAAAGGAAGAGGTTGTTATCATGCGACACGGGAAGCCGGCAGGGGTACTGATCGGCTTTGAGAGCGAGGATGACTGGTTTGACTATCGTATCGAAAATGACCCAACATTCCTGAGGCGTATCGCTTCGGCGCGACAGCACATACAAGAAGGTCGAGGGACGCGGCTTGAAGACTTAAAGGATTAGTCCATTCGCGGACGGCATATATCGGGATGGCGCCGAATCGAAGATGGCGCAGCAGGCGACAGGCGCTCACCGGGCTCATTGGGAAGTCCTGGTCGATGACTCCCAACGGGACCGTAGATCGGCTCGTAGAGATGCGCGCCACGACTTGTTTCTGGCGGGCGTTATGCGCAAGCGCGCGATTATTTTGAGGATGATGGAAGTCTCTCCGTCGAACAACTAAGTGAGGCTAAACGATGAGTAATCAGTTCAAACCGCAAAGGACGATCGCTGTCGCCTGGTTTCGAGCCGGCGAGAGGGTAGCCTTGAGAACCTTCTGCGGCGACCAGGATCTTCGCTGGCTCTGACCGCTCTGGGCGCGGAGTGGTGGCTCAATTTGGAAGAAATATCTCGCAAAGACGCAAAGCTCGCAAAGAAAGAGATGAAATTGTTTCCCCTTTGCGGTCGTTGCGGCTTTGCGAGAGAAAAAATCCTCAAACTGAGCCAGTACCCGGCGCGGGGGCGAACGGATTTAAGATTTTCCTTCATTATATTTCCTTGGCTTGGATGTCATTTCCTAAAACCTAATAGACAGGTATTCACATGAATTCAATTACGCGCACCAGCCTTTTATTCATTATCGCCCTCACTACCAGCGTCGCCTTCGCCCAGTCCACACGACAGCCATTCCAGCTGACCGACCTGAGGAAATTAGTCAATCTTTCGGACTCTCAGATTTCTCCCGACGGCAGCCGGATCGCTTTCGTCGCCTCGAGAGCCGATTGGGAGAAAGACAAGCGGATACCCAACATCGAGCTCGTTAATGTCGAGAACGGTTCCATGCGGAAACTGACATTCGAGCGCGAGGATATCTCGGAACTCAGATGGTCACCGGACGGGAACTCGCTTGCGTTCATCGCCAAGGATCCCGAATCGAAGAAGCCTCAGATATTCGTTATGCCGATGAATGGGGGGGATCCGGTCAGGCTCACGAAGTCGAAGACGGGTGTTGACGAGTATTCATGGAGCCCTGATGGGGCGAAGATAGCTTACGTGGCGCAGGACACGGTCCCCAATCCTAAAGAGATCGAGCATCACGAAGACGCCTTTCAGGTTACCGACAATAACTATCTCGTGCGAGCCGCGGTTCAGCCGTGGCATATCTGGCTCGTGTCCGCAAAAGGCGACAGCGCCAGGCAGCTTACACAAGGATTGTGGAGTCTCAACACCGATCAGGGAACAATGACCCCGCTCGCGTGGAGCCCAGACGGAAAGTCGATAACCTTCCAGCGCTTTCCCGATGTCTGGTTCGGCGATGCCTGGCATTCTATAATCACGCAGGTGGACACGGGCGGTGCGGAAGTGAGGACGGTTGTTAATGACGAAGGATCCGGGAATCCTGAATACGCCCCGGGCAGCGGCATTCTCGGCTTCATACGCCCGCGTGCCGGCGACCAGAATAATGGCAATGCCGTGTACGTGGACGTGAACGGAAAGATTACCGACGCCACTCATGATCTCGCGCGAAACATCAACAGTTTTACCTGGCTCCCCGGCGGAAGAGAAATGTTATTGACCGGAGAGAGGGGGACAAAAACTGTGATATGGGCGCAGCCGCTCGACGGGCCGGCTGAAGAGTTGAACCTGGGAGACGTGGAGCCGGGCGGAAATATCAGCGTATCGGAAAACGGAGTCATCACGTTTGTGGGGAGCACCCCCTCGCATCCGTCTGAGCTGTATGCGATGGGATCGACTGACTCCATGCCGAAGCGACTCACGGACCTGAATGCCTTTGTCGACACCCTTGCGCTGAGCGGGGCTGAGGCCGTTAGTTGGAATGGGCCGGATGGGTTCGATGAGGACGGCGTGTTAAACTATCCGGTCGAATATAAGGCGGGGAATAAATATCCGCTTGTTCTCGTGATTCATGGCGGGCCCGAAGGGGCATCGACTCTTCGATTCTCGCCACTTGTACAGCTCCTTGCCGCGAAGGGCTTTTTCGTTTTCCAGCCGAATTACCGCGGCAGCATCAACCTCGGTGATACATACCAGCATGCGATCTTCAGAGACACAGGTGAGGGACCGGGAAAAGACGTGATGGCAGGTCTCGCGAAGGTTGTGGAGTCAGGAATGATAGATACCAGCCGCATCGGCATCTCAGGATGGTCTTACGGAGGGTACATGACTTCATGGTTGAACGGATATTATCCGGATAAATGGAAGGCGGCTGTCGAAGGCGCGGCGCTGAACGACTGGGTGATGGATTATACGATATCGTTTTACCAGACGGGAGACCTCTACTTCTTCGGCGGCTCTCCATGGGTGAAGGATTTCTGGAAGATCTGGCGCGAGCAGTCTCCGATAGAGCTCGCGCGCAACGTGAAGGCACCGACGCTCATCATGGGCGATGCCGGTGACCCGAACGTGCCTATAGTGAACAGCTACGAGATGTATCACGCACTGCGCGACAACGGTGTCCACACGGAGTTCTTCACCTATCCCGCTGACACGCATTTCCCAGGCGATATCGTGAGGACCACTGACGTTTACAGACGCTGGGTCGAGTGGATGGTGAAGTACATAAAGTAGACGAAGACTCCACGCGGTTACACCGCGGTTGACGGAAGAACGATTGTCATTCAATTTTGAATCGACCGCGAATCGTTCCTTCTATATATGTTCCGGTCACTGGCAGCGAACCGGGTGACGAAGAGACCGTGATAGTAACGGAGTCTTCCGACGAAGGAGAAAGAAATGCGAAGATATACCGTTCGATGGTTGGCGCGGATACTGACCGCGTTTTGTCTGACACACTCCCGAAAGTTCTGGCATCTACTCGTTCTGACGCTATTACTCTTTTCTACAATTTGGTGCTCAGCAGCCGCACAAAATCCCGCACGTAACCAATCGGACCCCGGGCAACGGCTGGCTCACATGGAAAAGAGGCTTGCCGCCGGATGGAATACATGGAATACCTTCAGCGTCATGTCGCACGTGCTTCTTCCGGAGGGGTTGGCGGTCGACCTGGAGCTGCGCGATCCGACGAGCGGGGAAGTGCTCAGGCGTCCGCTTATAGGGCGTCGCGGCATTGATGTAGAAAGTATTCGACCAGGCCCTCATTCGTACAATGGTTCATATACAGATTTGACGGTAACCTGGCATGGCATCAAAGCGAGGGTTCAGAGCGCCCACACCGGGATTGACGAGGTAATCCTTGTTAGTCCCGATTCGTCGGTCAATCAGGATGGGGAGTTGATTATCAAGCCGGAGATGCTGTGGAAGAGGCCTGGTATCATTACTATGGAACACGGCTCCTTCAGAGCGTCGATGCCCCGGTCAACGGTCAATATCTACACAGACGGCGGCGAAAGAAATGTCGTGCAGTCAAATCAGGACAGCATGTTTGTCGTTTGTTCGCTGTCGGATACAATCGGAGTTTCAACGGGAGCGCCGCGCTCGATTGCGCGCATCGGTGCGATCATCGATTCGGCAAGGGAAGTCTTAGGACGGGAGAAGGCGAGTTACGGCAATCTAAAAGATCTCTACGATGCCATGCAGACTGTTCTCGCCTGGAACGTCATTTACTCGCCGTCGCTCAACATGGTTATTGTACCGGTTAGCAGGCTGTGGAACATTACCTGGAAGGGATGGGTCTTGTTCGACTGGGATACGTATTTCTCGGCATACATGCTCTCCCTCAGCAGCAAGGACCTGGCGTATTCAAACGCGATCGCGGTCACAAACCAAATCACGCCGGGAGGCTTCATTCCCAACTTCGGGTCCGGCCTCGGCAGGAGCGACGACCGATCCGAGCCTCCGGTGGGCGCCTATTTCGTATCGCAGATTTACAAAAAATACCGCGACAAATGGTTCCTCCAGGAAGTCTTCGGCAATCTCCTCACGTGGAATCGTTGGTGGGACAAGTCCCGCCGGTTTGATGGATACCTTTGTTGGGGTTCCACGCCCTATAAGTTCCCGGACGACTGGCCCGGGTGGCTGAAGGCGGGAGTAAACGCGATTCAGGGGGCGAAGTGGGAGTCCGGACTCGACAACTCACCGATGTACGACAACGCGGTTTACGACAGCGCGAAGCACCTGATGCTTTTGGGCGATGTAGGGCTTATGAGCCTGTACGTAACTGACTGCAAGTCACTCGCGGAGATTGCCAGGGTATTGGGGAAACCGGCCATTGAAAAAGAACTCCTTGCAAGAGCGGAGAAATACACCAAGGCCCTGCAGTCGCTCTGGGACGAGAAGAGTGGGATATTCCTGAACAAGCGGCTTGACGATGGCAAGTTCAGCCACAGGTTATCGCCAACCCTCTTCTATCCGATGCTTGCGGGCGCGGCCACGCAGGGCCAGGTGGACACTATGCTCGACCGGCACTTTTTTAATCCGAAGGAGTTCTGGGGAAAATGGATTATTCCGTCTATCGCTCGCGACGATTCGGCTTTCAAGGATAATGATTACTGGCGCGGCCGCATATGGGCCCCGATGAACTTTCTCGTCTACCTCGACATGAGGAACTACAGTGACGGGAAGGCAAGGGAGAAACTTCTGGCGAAGTCAAGAGAGCTCCTTCTCAAATCATGGAGTGAGCGGCGCCATGTGTTTGAAAACTATAATTCCGTCACCGGGCAGGGAGACGATGTGCAGAGCAGTGACAAGTTCTATCATTGGGGGGCATTGCTTGGCTTTATGTCATTCATCGAAGAGGGGTATGTCCCTCCACCTGAGTTGCCTTTGAAGTAGGTAGCCCTGGCGAAATTCCACCGGACGCGGGTCCGGGCTCTATGAAAGGAGTTGACGGAATGAAAATTGTGGATATGCTAAGTCCGGATCGCAAAATCCCGCCCTCAGTGGCGCTTATTGCATGCGTGATCATCGTGGTGATCGATCTCCTGACTCCTACACAAATTCTTTTGGGGAGCTTCTTCGTGGTTCCTGTCCTACTCGCGGCGTGGTTCAACAGCTTCCGGCTCGCGCTCACCATTTCAATCGCGTTGCCGCTGATCCGTTTTCTTATCGCCACGCAGGCCGAATCCACAACAGCACCGGCCCTCTCCGCGGTGAACGCAGTCGACAGGGTGGTGCTTCTATCTGTTATCTCCTTGATAACAAGCAGGCTTGCTGAGTCGGTTAGACACCTCAAAATGGAAGAGAAAGTTCTCGAGGGTCTGATACCTATATGCTCGAATTGTAAGAAGATTCGTGACCACAACGACGTGTGGCAGCCGCTGGAGGAATATATAGGCGGGCACTCGAAGGCGGAGTTCACCCACGGGATTTGCCCGGAATGCGCCAAGCTCCTTTATGGGAAGTTTATGAAGAATGACTGAGTCCTCCAACCTCCACTGTCTCCGGGTCCCTGTAGCGTCGCGGAAACCGGCAATTCTGAAGGCGGATGTGGTCCGGCGAAAGCTCTGAAACCGATACAGGGAGATGCGGCGAAATAAGGGGCACTGTTTCCTGTTGTCATTTGTCGACGTTGATCACGGGCTTGCACCCGGATGCGACCTAAGCTTGAGCTTTGATCGAAGCGGGCTGCCGGGATGGAACTGATCCGGAATGTTTGCAGTTTAAATGAGATAAATCTGAACCATGAAGGTGACAAAATAGTGATTGTTGAAATGAAAGATGTTTCGTGGCGGCGGGACGGTTCGCACATACTCAAGAAGATAAACTGGCGTATAGACTCCGGTGAGCACTGGGCGATTATAGGTTTAAATGGCTCAGGAAAGACCTCGCTTCTGAATCTGATAGCTGGCTATATATTCCCATCAGCTGGCGAGTTAACGGTTCTTGGGAAGAAATTCGGTAGCTGCGACTTGCGCGAGTTGAGGAAGTCAATCGGGTGGGTCAGCTCGTCCTTGCAGGAGAACTTGTTGGTTGATGAGCGTGTGGAGGATATAGTCTTGAGCGGGAAGTTTGCGAGTATTGGGCTTTACGACACCGTTAAGAGAAGGGATACGACGCGGGCGGCCGAACTAATGGAGCAATTTGGATGCTTCGACCTCAAGAACCGGCCATACTTTACTCTATCGCAAGGGGAGAAGCAGCGGGTCATACTTGCCCGCTCGTTGATGAATTTCCCCAGCGTTCTTATCCTCGACGAACCGTGCACGGGCCTTGACATCTTTGCGAGGGAACATTTCCTATCCTCCATTGCCAGAATAGCTGACACTCCAGAGCCTCCCACAATGCTTTACGTCTCGCACCACTTTGAAGAGATCCTTCCTATTTTTAACAGGACACTTCTTCTCGGCAAGGGAAGTGTACACTCCGCCGGCAAATCAAAGTCTGTTCTGACGGAGTCAAACTTGAGCGACTTTTTGGGAAGCCCGGTGGAAGTTACCTGGAAGAATCAGAGGCCCTACGTCCACGTACACGCTGGCTGAGGCTGGTGAGCCAGGTAGGGAGGGGAGAAAAGGATCAGGCCAGATTCGACGGAGGCCTGACTACCTTGACACTCTTGCGGTGTTATACATGCCGGCGGCAAAGAAGACGATATTGGCGAGCCAGGCCGTAAGAAGTGGATTAACCAGCCCATCGTACCCGAGGACCTGGCTTATTTTTATGACCAGAAGGTATACGAACGAGACGAGTATGCTTATCCCGAACTCAAGTGCCAAGCCGCTCCGTTTCTTGCGGGCCGAGAGAGGAACGCCGAAGAAGACCACTATGATCGCGGCGAACGGGAAAGAGACTTTGGAATAGTAGTCGACCTCGTAGCGCGAGACATCGTTCCCGCTGTTTCGCTGAAGCTCTATGAACCGTCTTAACTGGCTGTAGTTCATATCTTTAGGGTTCAGTTCTTTCTCTTCGAGATCGGACGGCTTAAAGCTCAGCTCCTTCAGCGGTAATGACTGGAACGTTTGGAAAGTCTCCTTCGGGCCGTCAAAGGTGCGCTCGATAACTCTGTTGAGTACCCACTCATCTTTTGTCGTGTCGTATTTCATGTTCGCGGCATCGAATCTGCGCGTCAGGTAGGTCAGGTTGGTGTCGGCAAATTCCTGGACCGACACCTTCTGTGCGGTGTTATTATAATCATCAAAGTACCCGATTGACACGATCCTGTCTCTGCTGTCCAGCATGAAGATGTTGTACTTCCACCACCCCTCTTTGTGCTGCTGAAGGTAAACTTTCTCTATTCTGAACTTCTCGTGATTGGCTCTCGGCACGATCCACTCGTTGAAATAGATCATGATTACGCAGATGACAGAGGCTACTAAAAGGAAGGGGAGAAGAATCCTGTAAATATCAACCCCCGAACTTTTTATGATGATAATTTCGTTCTGATTCGACATCCTTCCGGCCGTAAAGAGGCATGCCAGGAGCACTGCGACAGGAGTGATCAGAGTCAGTATCTCCGGCGTGAAAACGAGGTAGTACCTCGCGATAAGGGCAAGGCCGACGCCATGGTCAATGAAATCGTCGAGGTGTTCCATCAGGTCGACGAGCACGAAGATAGCCGCGAACGCGATTAGCGAGAAGACGATTACGCTTACGAACTGCTTGACTATGTAGAGATCCAGTTTCTTCAACGTTCGCGTCTTGATATTTCATCCAGGGTTTCGGCCGATACCCATCTCTTCGGCAGGAACCGAAGGAGCCAATCCCAGTTAATTACCACGGTTTCCTTCGATACCTTGTACGTCAGTATCAATCCGGCGCCGCCAAGCACTATATTCGCCAGCCACATCGCCATGAAGGGACTGAGTAATTCGCGGTCGGCAAGTTTCTCCCCGGCAATAAGGAATGCCCAGTACACGAGGAAGAAGAGAAGGCTCAGCCCGGCGGAGACTCCGAAATTTCCCCGTCGCGACATCATGCCAAGCGGCGCACCCAGGAAAACGAACACTATCGCCGCGAAGGGAATGCTGTATTTCTTTTCTATTTCGACCTGGTATGAGTAAATCTGGCGCCGGGTGTTATCCACGCTCGAGAAGAGGCTTCTCGCGATGCTCGACGCGGATGATATCCTCGACTCAGCCAGCTGAAATATTCCGGCGGAATCAGTCGGAACCGAAATAGCAAACCTGTTCGGTGAGGGGTTCATGATGTTCATGAAACTCAACCTGGCGTAGTCATTGAGTTGACCGCGTAGTATTCCCGCGTCGCGTTCCATCCCCGTGACTATGCTCCGCATGGAATCGGCGCTTAGTTCCCGGTCGCCTCGCTGAAAGGCGTTCTCGGAGGATTGTTCATACGCGAATCCCTGTGCCTTTAGTACAATTTGCTGGTGCTGAAATCTCACTCTCTGGTAAACTCCAACCTGATTGTTGTCGTACTGGTCAACCTCACCGTCGTACAGCAGCATGATTATCTGTTTCAAGTCGGGGGAAAATCCGACCTTTCCGCGTTCGGCTGTGATGGTGGTAAATTTCTGCGGATCTGAAAAATCGAATATAGTTACACCGTAGAGCTCGGTTGAATTCGGAACCGTCTTCCTAACTAGAATGGCGTGTCCCTCAATTTCCTGCGAAAATTGACCCGGTTCGATCGTGAATGTGGGTTTCTTTCTTCTGATATCGATCATTATCGTCTTCGCGCTGTGGTTGGCGTCAGGAAGCACGTCGTTGTCGAAGAGGACAAGGAGGTAGAACACGCCTATAGATGCCACAAAAACGGGGAGCACCATCCTAAGCAGGCTTACACCCGATCCTTTTATGGCTGTCACCTCGTTGTTGGAGGAGAGACCGCCGAATGCCATCAGCACGGCGACAAGCACGGACATGGGAACCGCCAGGACAACTATCCACGCGAGGTTGAAGACGATCAGTTGCGTTATTACGAAAAGGCTCAGTCCCTTGCCGACGATCTGATCCATCGATTGCATCAGAAATTGGAGAAGGAAGACGAACGTTATGATGATCATGGAGAAGACAAACGGCCCTATGTGCCGTTTAAGTATGTACCATGCGATCTTCACATCGCTAATATAGCACGAACTTCCGGCGTACTCAATGTGACCCTTTCATTCTATTGCGATTGTCTACTTCACAAGACCTGATGGTCCGACCGGAATTAACACGAATAGCACGAATGAAGGAACTTGTCTGAATTATCGAATGTCACGAATCAAGGTCGTATGATTCGTGTTCAGTGATTTGTTTTGTTGAGTATACCATCTCCCATTCTATCCGTTTGAAGCTTGCGCAATGCTTATTATATTTACACCTGACATGCAAATTCTCCTGTCGCCAGGACCCGTGACTCTTACATGGATGGATCCATTCCGTCGGTGGTCGTGGTGATGCCAGCCAACGTGTCGACATACCGTGTCTCAGATCGATTCATCAACCTAACGGAGGTAACGTGGAACCGGTAATCTCGCTGAACTTCATAGATTACATGATTCTTGGCGCCTATGTCCTGATCACCATTATCGTGGGATATGCGCTGAAGAAGTACATGAAAACCAGTGAAGACTTTTTCCTGTCGGGGCGTTCGCTGCCGAGCTGGATCACAAGTCTCGCCTTCCTGTCGGCCAATCTCGGCGCGCTCGAAGTCATAGGCATGGTGGCAAATTCCGCCAAGTATGGCATCCTGACGGTTCACTTCTACTGGATTGGGGCGATACCGGCAATGCTGTTCCTCGGTCTCTTCATGATGCCTTTTTACTACAGCACGAAAATCCGCAGCGTGCCCGAGTATCTCAAGCACCGCTATAACGAGGCGACGCGCGGTCTCAATGCCGTTTCCTTTGCCATAATGACTCTGCTTATGAGCGGCATCAGCATGTATGCGATGGCACTTCTTTTCGAACTCACACTCGGTTGGTCACTCACGTCTAGCATTCTGGTTTCGGCCCTCGTAGTTCTCGTTTACGTCTTCTTTGGCGGGCTCTCGTCGTCTATCTACAACGAAGTAATCCAGTTCTTCCTTATATGGCTCGGACTCCTTCCGGTCGTTTATATCGGTTTGCACGCGGTCGGCGGGTTTGAGGGACTCGTCTCCAGAATACCTCCTTCGTTCATGCACGCGTGGCAGCATATGGGCTCCGCCTCCGATAACCCCATGGGGGTCGACTGGATGGGGGTGGTGCTCGGTCTCGGGTTTGTCCTTTCGTTCGGATACTGGACCACCGATTTTCTCGTCGTGCAGAGGGCGATGGCCTCCGAGAATCTTTCGGCTGCAAGGCGGACCCCGCTCATGGCGTCATTTCCTAAGATGCTTGTTCCCATCATCGTTGTCATACCGGGCCTTCTCGCGGTGGCGCTACTGCCGCAGTTTAAGGTTGTACCCGGAGGTCCGACTCCTGATTATAACTCCGCGCTGATCCTCATGTTCGCCCATTATCTCCCCAACGGCATACTTGGACTTGCCATTACCGGTCTTCTCGCAAGCTTCATGTCGGGCATGGCAGGAAATGTGACGGCATTCAATACCGTCTGGACATATGACATTTACGGCAGTTATATAAAGAAAAATATGCCCGACCAGCACTACCTGAAGATGGGGAAGTACGCGACCGTGTTCGGCGTGATATTCAGTATAGGTACTGCGTACATAGTCAGGTCGTTTCCCAACCTCATGGATTACATGCAACTGATATTCACATTCTTCAACGCCCCTCTATTTGCGACCTTCCTGCTGGGGATGTTCTGGAAGAAGGCGACTCCATGGGGAGGTTTCTGGGGATTACTCATAGGTATCTCAACCGCGGCGACCCACTATGTGCTATACCAAATGCATGTGGTTCACTATCCGAGCGAGATGGCCGCTAACTTCTACCAGGCATGGTGGGCATGGTGCGCTGACTTCGTGTTCACGATAGTCATCAGCCTGTTCACAAAAAAGAAGGCGGAGAGTGAACTGGTCGGACTCGTCTACGGTCTCACTCCAAAGGCTCATTCCGGCGACAGGTTCTTCCGAAAACCCGCATTCTGGGGAATCGTATCGCTCGTCATTATGGTGGCACTAAACGTCATTTTTTGGTAAAAAGGGATCGGAGAACAAGCAATGGAAAATACAGAACCTCGCGCGCATTTCTTTGATTTGAAAATTCCGCTTGGTGGGCTTCTCGGCTTCTACGGGATACTCCTCCTGGTGTACGGGGTTTTCGGTCCGTCGAACATCTACAGCAAGTCTGCCGGCCTCGATGTGAACGCGATCTGGGGCGTCCTTATGATAGTCATTTCCTCGGTTTTTCTGGTGAGCGCGTTCCGTGGAAAGAAAAAGAAGAAATAACATGCATCAATTGACGGTGGGATCCCGGGAGATTCCGCCCGGGTGCATTCGGAGACTGCGGAGGATCTCATTGGTTGGGGCTTCCGAATCAGCCGGATGTTATGTGATATTTCACACCTTCCCGAAAGACCTGACGCGAAACCGGGCTCTTTTCGCTCAGATATGAAGAAGGGTTTAATTTCTATTTGATATTCAGCCCATTTGTGAGCTATTTTGGGTTGAAAAGGCGGTGAAGTTGTAATTGATGAAGACGCAGAGTAGTAATCCGCAGAGGAACAAATAACCGCCAGGAGCGGAGCAGAAGACTAGTGGAGGTTGTCATAGTAAACACGCTCTTTGAAAAGATAAACATCTGTTATCGGGAGGCTTGATGGGCGCAGCGGTCGAATTCAACACCATAACTGAGATGTTCGCGCGGCTCTCCGCGAAATATGCGGGGACCGGGAGGGAAGTCTATAAGCAAAAGGTCGAGGGAAAGTACGTCGGAATAACTTACGACGATTTCTACAGGAAAGTTGAGCTCTTTGCTCACGGCCTTAACGCCCTCGGACTCAAGCGCGGAGAGAAAGTTGCCATCCTGTCCGAGAACAGACCGGAGTGGCCCATATCGGATCTGGCCTGCCTTGCACTCGGCTTGATTGATGTGCCGATCTTTCCGACTCTTACGCCGAAACAGGTCGAGTATATCCTGATCAACGGGGACGTCTCCATTGCCATCGTGTCGAATTCGTACCAGCTGAACAAGATTCTCCGAATCAAAGACAACGTGAAGACGCTGCGTCATGCGATTATAATGAATGCGAAGGAAGATCCGAGGGATAAGTTTGTTTTGGATTTTGCGGAGGTCTACCAGGCAGGGAAGAAACCTCAGGAGAAGAACAGCGGGCAGTTCGCAAAGTGGCTGGAGCATGCTAAGCCGTCGGATGTCGCCACGATAATCTATACGAGCGGTACGACCGGCGAACCCAAGGGAGTTGTCCTGACGCACGGGAATTTCGCCGCCAACATCAAAGGCGCACTTGAGCATATAGATATAAATGACGAAGATACTCTCCTCTCATTCCTCCCCATCTCTCACAGCTTCGAACGAATGGCTGGTTACTACACTGCGCTTTCGGCAGGAGCATCGGTCTCCTACGCCGAGAGCATCGAAACGGTTGCGCAGAATCTGATGGAGGTCAAGCCGACAATCGTAACGACGGTTCCGAGATTGTTCGAGCGGATGCATACGCTGATTATTAAGAATATCGAGTCTGGTTCGGCTGCCAAGAAGAGGATATTCTATTGGGCGCTGGGCGTCGGCAGGGATTACGTTGCTTCGAAAAAAAAGGGAACTGTCGGCCCCATTCTGCGGTCCCAGTACGCCATCGCGGACAGGCTTGTTCTCTCGAAACTGAAAGAACGCACCGGCGGTAGAATAAAATTCTTTGTGAGCGGAGGCGCGGCGCTTTCCCGGGAACTCGGCGAATTCTTTGAGTCCGTCGGAATAATGATCGTCGAAGGCTACGGCATGACCGAGTCTTCGCCGGTTATTTCCGCCAACAGGAGCGACGACTACAAGTTCGGCAGCGTAGGGAAGCCGTTAAACAACGTGCAGGTCAAGATCGACGAAGACGGTGAGATTCTGACCCGCGGGCCGCATGTCATGCTCGGGTATTACAAGAACAAGGAGGCGACCGCCGAGGCAATCGATAAGGATGGCTGGCTGCACACCGGCGACGTAGGACATTTCGATACCGACGGGTTTATTGTCATTACCGACAGGAAGAAACATCTGTTTGTCAATTCGGGCGGTAAGAACATTGCTCCGCAGCCGATCGAGAACCTGCTTCAGCAAAGCAAGTTTGTAGATCAGATCGTGCTGATCGGCGACAAGAAGAGGTTCAACACGGCCCTCATCGTCCCCGATTTCGACAACCTGAAGGAGTTTGCGAATGAACATCACCTCCAGTACAGAAGTGAGGAAGACCTGCTGGCTGACGAGAAAGTGAACGATGCGGTCAGGAAGGACATAAACGACCTGCAGAGGGATCTGGCCAAGTACGAACAGGTAAGGCGCTTCAAATTACTGCCGGTGCCGTTCACTATCGAAAACGGCGATTTGACTCCGACACTGAAGGTGAAACGCAAGGTGGTCGAACAGAAATATGCGGACCTGATTGAATCAATGTACAAATGACGGAATGGAAATGAGTCTCAGAGATAAAGAAAGTCAATATTTACTCCATACGTACAAGCGCCTTCCCATCGAGATCGATCACGCGGACGGTGTGTATATCTACGGAAAGGACGGGAAAAAATATCTTGACTTCTTCGGCGGAATAGCCGTCAACGCACTCGGATACAATAATCCCCGCGTCAAAGCCGCGATCATCGGCCAGGTCGAGAGATACATGCACGTTTCAAACCTGTTTTACATGGACGTCCAGGTCGAACTGGCTGAGGCTATATGCGGGATCTCTGGTTACCCGAAAGTCTTTTTGACGAATTCAGGGACGGAAGCGATCGAGGCAGCGATCAAGATCGCGAGGAAATGGGGAAGCACCAGGAATAAAAGCGGGCTTCTCGCACTGACGAATTCGTTTCACGGCCGGACAATGGGGGCGCTCTCCCTCACGGACAGGCCGAAGTACAGGCAGGGATTCGAGCCCTTTCTTCCGGAGGTAGATCACGTTGAGTTCAACAATGTGAATGAACTGCGTGCCAAAGTTAATGACTCAACAGCCGCCGTCTTTATCGAATTCATCCAGGGAGAGGGCGGAGTCAATGTTGTCTCGAAAGAGTTCGTGGAAGAACTCTTCTCGCTGAAGCGCAAGCACGACTTCATCGTCGTGGCTGACGAGATACAGGGAGGGATTTACCGCAGCGGAAAGGCCTTCTCTTTCGAACATTTTGGTGTTCGTCCCGACGTTGTGACGATGGCCAAACCGCTTGGTGGAGGCCTCCCCCTCGGCGGGGTCCTGGTGGATGAACCGCTGCAGGAAGTGCTCGGGTACGGCGCGCATGGAACGACTTTCGGCGGCAATCCCGTCGCGTGTGCCGCCGGGCTCGCGACCCTCAGGGAGCTCTCGGAAAGGAAAATCGATTCTCATGTGACGGAGGTCGGAAAATATCTGAGGCAAAGCCTCCTCGATCTCCGGAGCAAGTTCCCGGATTTCATATCGGAGGTGCGTGGACTCGGCCTCATGGTGGGAGTGGAATGCAAAATCGAATGCGCTGAAATCGTCAGTGAGCTTCTTTCGAAGGGGGTACTTGCCAACTGCACTAACGGCAATGTTATAAGATTGCTCCCACCTCTTGTAATCGAAAAGGAACACGTGGATTTATTTGTTTCACGACTGGGAGAGACTGTCCTGGAACATTCTAAAGTCACAACTAAATAGGAGGCAACAAAATGTTAAGGTATGCCGGAATTACTGTTTTGGCCCTTATGCTGGCGGTTCCGATTGCGGGCGCGCAACCTCTGAAGGTGGCATCGGCCGGAGACAAGGCGCTCTTGTTCAATTTCAGCGGATTAGGCACTCTGAATCTTGGCGAGTATCAGGGAGGGATAGGCGGAAAGTATTTTCTGTCGAACGGCATGGCCGTCCGGGGCATGCTCTTGCTGGGCGTCAATAACACAACCAACAAAGGATCGGCCGGTTTCACGGACGCGACGGACAACATCTTTTCCTTTGGGCTCGGCGCAGGATTGGAATATCATCTCCCCATCGCGTCAAGCGTCAGTCCGTATCTCGGAGGCGCATTAACATTCACGACTTCTTCCGAGAAATATACACCGTCGGTGTTCACCGGAGGAACGGCGACGACCGCTAAGACAAGCGCAACAAGTTTTGGGATTGGCGCGATCGGCGGAGTCGAATACTTCTTCAACCAGAATATAAGTCTGAGCGCCGAGTACCAGTTCGGCCTATCGGTCGTCAGCAAGACTAACCCCGATGTCAGCCAGATGATGCTCGGGTTTCAAACTGCGGGACTGACTTTCGCAGTATATTTTTAATTCAGGAGTCTTAGAATGGGAACGCAACAATTGCTGATGATAGTCCTCGTCGCAATAGTTGTAGCAGTGGCAGTCTCTCTCGCGGTCGTATACTTCAAGTCGCACCAACAGGAAACCGATATTAACGAAGTGATAAATGAGATGAACCATATCGCCGCCACAGCGCAAGGCTGGTACCGAAAACCCCCCTCGATGGCCGGCGGAGCGGGATCTTTCACGGGTTTTACTCTCAGGACGATTTCTGAACCCGATTCAAATGACCTGGCCAAATTTCAAGTCGTTTCAGCGAACGGCCAACTGCTTCAGCTACAGGCTACAGGATATCAAAACTTCACGGTATCTGTCAACGTCTATCCGGACTCGATCGGATCATATACAGTCGTGAGATGACAAACACAATAATCGAGCCGTTTAAGATCAAGTCCGTTGAACCGATCAATTTCACGACACGCGAGTACCGTGAGAAGGCGATCAAAGAGGCTTTCTATAATCTCTTCCTCATTAAGGCCGACGACGTCCTCATCGATCTTCTGACGGACTCCGGCACCGCCGCAATGAGTTCCAGACAATGGGCGGCGATGATGGACGGCGATGAATCCTATGCCGGATCGCGAAGCTTTTTCAAATTCGAGAAGGTCGTCAAGGATCTAACTGGCCTTAACACCGTGATCCCGACCCACCAGGGAAGAGCCGCCGAGAAAATACTCTTCACCGTTATGGGTGGGCCAGGGAAAGTAATACCCAGCAACACGCACTTCGATACGACCCGAGCAAACGTGGAATTCTCCGGAGCCGCGGCCGTGGACCTGCCGGTCGACTCGGCGCTTAAGACGGACACGCGGGCAGACTTCAAGGGCAACATGGATTTGGACAAGCTCGAAGATCTCATCGAGAGAACCGGCGTCGCCAACATTCCTCTCTGCATATTGACCGTTACAAATAATTCTGTCGGCGGCCAGCCGGTGAGCATGAAGAACATTCGGGAGACGCGCGCGCTCCTCAACAAATACGGTATCCCCTTGTTTCTCGATGCGTGCCGTTTCGCGGAAAACGCGTTCTTTATAAAACTGCGCGAACCGGGTTACAAGGACAAGAGTGTCAGAGATATCGCGCACGAGATGTTCAGTTATGCGGATGGCTGCACCATGAGCGCGAAGAAGGACGCGCTGGTCAACATCGGTGGTTTCCTCGCCCTCAATGACGAGGCGGTCGCCGAGAAGGCGCGAAGCCTCCTCATCATGACCGAGGGCTTCCCGACATATGGTGGTCTCGCGGGCCGCGACCTCGAGGCCATTGCGCAGGGACTTATCGAGGTACTCGATGAGGATTATCTTAAGTACCGCATCAGGTCCGTCGAGTACTTCGGCGACAAGCTTGAGAAGGCCGGAGTTCCGGTCCTGGTCCCGACAGGCGGGCATGCGGTGTTTCTTGATGCGAGGAGATTCCTCCCCGATATTCCGCCGCACCAATATCCCGGGCAGGCGATTGCTGTCGAAATGTATCTCGAAGCGGGGATACGCAGCGTCGAGATCGGCTCAGTCATGTTCGGGAGGGAGAAGGACGGGAAGTTTGAAGGGGCCAGTCTGGAACTTGTCAGGCTTGCCATTCCGAGGCGAGTATACACACAAAGCCATATCGATTTTGCGGCTGAAGCAATCATCGAAGTCTTCAAGCGAAGGGCCAAAATCCCCGGCTACAGAATAACTTACGAGCCGCCTTATCTAAGGCATTTCACCGCTCACTTCGAACCTGTCGTGAAGGAAGCTGCTTCGGTCAAGTGATGAGTCAAAGGGCCTTGGATCGCGGAAGGGAGGAGGCGGTTTGTTCTTGAGCAAATGTGCGGTCTGCAGCGCTGACAACCTCGATTTCGCGACGCGCTGCAAATCATGCGGCAGTATCCTCCAGGACAGTGTGAAGGCGCTCGATCTGTTTTCCACGATTTACAATGTGTGGCGTTTCCCTGATTCGACGCTGAGAAAAATTGTGCTGGCTACGCACAGGAACTATTCGCTCTTACTGGCTGCACTTGAGGGTATTGGCTTAAGCTTCTTCGCGCTATTTATTGTGAAGGCGGCGGACATCTATTCCCTCCAGTTTCCGCTCCTTCTCGCCGCAGGACTCGCGCTCGGCCTTGTAGTTTTTCTTCCGAGCATCTATATCTTTGGCTCGGTGAGTTATGCGGCCTTCCGCGTAAGGAGGACGGGCGCCTCGTTGAAAGGGTACATTTCGGGGCTCGTGTACGCGATGCACCCTATAGCACTGGGTGCAGTAATTCTGATTCCGATGGACGTAGCCGTGTTCGGTAGCTATCTTTTCTCAAACAACCCGCCCCCTCAGGTCATCAACCCTGTCTCGTTCTATTTCCTGGCGCTGCTGGATTTAGTGGCTCTTGTGGCGGCGTTCATCATGGTGCGAAGGCTGACAAAAGTACTGTTTGGAGTCAGGCTCTGGGCGATAGGGCTGGCGGTTGTCTTCACAGCAATCTTTGCCGCCGCTGTAGAAGTCGCGAAGCAAATTCTGCTGAGTAGGTAAATCCAACTTTTTGTTGAAATAAACCGAAGCTGGAAGGTGAAATGGAATATTTGAACTCAATAGCCAACGTAAAGAACGGGCTGATAGTATCGTGCCAATTTGATGCGAGCGATCCTTTCAACAATCCGGAATACGTCTCGCTTTTCGCCCTATCTGCGCAGATGGGCGGTGCAGCAGGCATACGGACCGAAGGGAAAGAAAATATCAAGGCTGCCAAGTCGAAGGTGCAGCTTCCGCTCATCGGGTTGATACAGTCGTCCTACTCGGACGGCTCCGTGCTGATAACGCCGGATTTCAAAGAGATAGACGAGATAATAGAGGCCGGTGCCGACATAGTCGCCCTGGATGCCACCGAACGGATACGCCCGAACGGGCTCACGGGATTTGAGTTCCTCAAGCGCGTGAGAGTGGACCACCCGGGCACTCTTCTACTTGCCGATGTCTCCACGTTTGAAGAGGGAGTGCAAGCAGCGGAGCTGGGCGCAGACCTTGTTTCCACCACATTGTCCGGCTACACTCCGACCACTTTGCAGAAGGCAAGGGAAGGGGTGGACTTCGACCTGATCGAGCGCCTGGCTGAATCGCTTGTCGTCCCTGTGATTGCAGAAGGAAGAATTCTCGTACCTGGCGAGGCGGCTCATGCATTTGAACTCGGGGCATACTCCGTCGTCGTCGGTGCGGCGATCACCAGGCCCACCGTGATAACACAGATGTTCGTTCACGAGATTCAAAGAAGAATGCGGGATGATGACCAGGAAAATTAGGGTAATTCAGTTTGGTCTTGGGCAAATTGGCATCAATATCGCGAAAGCTCTCCTGAGATATAGCGACAGGTTCGAGCTTGTCGGTTGTGTCGATATCGCAGCCGATAAGGTTGGGAAAGACATCGGGGAATTCATAGAGCCGAAAAGCATTTATAACCTTCAGGTAGTGGACTCCGTAACGGCGCTCAAGAGGAAGAAGGCGGATGTGGTTATCCATTCAGCCGTCTCGTTCCTTCCGGAAGCCGCGGAACAGGTGGCAATGCTCATGGAATGCGGCTACAACGTCATCACGACCGCGGAGGAGATGTTCTTCCTCCGGCGCAGGGATCAGAAACTATTCAGGAAACTGGATGGGATCGCGAAGCGCAAGCGGGTTAGACTTCTCGCTACTGGCATTAACCCGGGTTTCGTAATGGACAGCCTGATACTGATGCTCTCCGCTCCGTGCGTTTCGATTTCTAACATCAGGGCTGAGAGGATGGTGAATCTGAGCCGGCGCCGTCTCGCGCTGCAGAGAAAGCTCGGCGTCGGTTTGACACCGGAGGAATTTCTCGAGAGGTCCGCGACGGGCAGGTTCGGGCCCATCGGCCTGACGGATTCGGCCGAATTCGTCACCCATCACCTCGACATAAAGTACGACAACATAAAGTCGACGCTGCAGCCCGTGGTCGCGGACCATGACTATCACGGCGACACTGTCTTCGTGGCCATGAATCACGTGGTTGGGGTGCGGCACGAGGTCGTCGTGGAAAAGGGCGGAGAGGAAATTGTAAACCTCAGGCTGACTATGAGGATCGACGCTTCGATAGAATATGACGCTGTCTTCATAGAGGGGGATCCCCCCGTGAGCGTGGTGATCAACAACGGGATCATGGGAGATGTCGCGTCGGTTGGAATGGTGCTTAACCAGGTTCGAAGCCTTCTCGACTCGCAGCCGGGGTACCACGATATGTCCGAGGTTAAGATCCCTCATTTTGCGATGGACCATATTTCGTGACCAAGTCGCGGTATACTTACTATTTCGTCTTCATGTCGCTCTACAGTGTTCTTGCCTCTATATGGCTGCACGCCTTCCCGAGCGACAACGCCGGACTGGTGGCGTTTCTATGCTTCAGTGCGGTTATTGTGTCAGCCCTGATTATAAGTTGGGCGGCGGAAGCGGCTGAGTTCAGCATAAGCCAGGGGCTTGCCGTAGCTATCGTGGCTTTGTTGCAGGTGGTCCCTGAATTCATGGTCGAGGCCGTAATCGCCTGGCGTAAAGACATTGACCTAATGATGGCGAATTTCACCGGTTCCAACCGGCTCCTTATGGGCGTCGGATGGCCGCTCATCTTCATCACCGCGGACGTCTATTCGAGGATCAGGAATGGAAAGAAGATCGATGTCATACGACTTCGCCCTGAGAATATTGTGGAAGTTCTTGCCCTCTTCATTTCTTCAGTCTACTTCATCGTAGTGCTTTTAAAGCGCGACCTCCAGGTGTATGACGGTGTTTTCCTGGGGGGAGTCTTTATCTTTTACATGTACATCCTGAGGGTGTTGCCGGAAGAAGAAGAGGAAAGGAAGGAAGACCTGCTTGCCATGCCGCGCGCCCTTGTCTCGGTGGAAGATGGAAGAAAGAGGGGCTACATTCTTCTGGCACTCTTTATTATCGGCGGAGCCGCGATGTGGGCTGTGGCAGATCCTTTCCTGAACAGCATGAAGGAAGTCTCCGCTGCCTTCGGTATAAGCGCGTTCGTGTTCGTGCAGTGGGTCGCGCCGTTCCTGTCGGAATTTCCCGAAAAGGTCACGGCCTTCTATTGGGCCCGAACCATCCGGCTGGCTCCCATGGCTCTTCTGAACATGATAAGCAGCAAGGTTAATCAGTGGACCCTCCTCGTCTCGATGATCCCCATAGTTTATTCTTTCTCGATGGGAAGGGTATCGACGATTCCCCTGGATGTCCATCACCGGGAGGAAATACTTCTCTCGATGATGATGACGTTTTACGGGTGCGCTACTCTGGCGAAACTGAAATTCACTCGCGCCAACGCCATTACGCTATTTGTCCTCTGGCTCGCGCAGTTTCTTTACCCCGTCCATTTCACCTTTATTCCTGAACTGCCGGTCATCGGCAATAGCTCAAGAATCATTGTCTCGATTATTTTCGGAATTTTGACGATATATGAGGTGGTTCGCCACAGAAAGGAATTCAGAGTGATGTCGGGAATCAGGGAAACTATTCGCCTGGCGAAGGCGCGACGGTAAACCCCGGAATGGCACCATGAGACCCGCCGGCGAGAGGTTCGTGAAATTCATTGTTAACCCCGTATCGGGAAACGGGAGAACAAGGAAAGTCCTGCCGCATCTGCTCAGTCTCGCGAAAAGAATCGGTATGGACTTTGACATGCAGCTGACACAGGCCCCCGAACATGCGACCGAACTGGCGAGGGAGCATTCTTCCGAATTTGATATCGTGGTCGCCGTAGGCGGGGATGGTACGGTGAACGAAGTCGCGGCGGGGGCGGTAAAATCCAAGGCGGTGATGGGAGTAATCCCGACTGGCACCGGCAATGATTTTGTCAGGGCCATGGGCAGGCTGAAGAACCTCCAGGATTATATTCACAGGATCGTAGCCGGCAAAGTGAAAGCCATCGACACGGGTATACTGACTCTCAATAACCGTGAGCTGCTCTTCGTTAACGGGATCGGCGTGGGCTTCGACGCGGAGGTAGCGCGGGAAAGTCTCAATGTCCACAGGCTCAAGGGGATTTCCAGATACCTTTATGCCGTTCTGAAAACGCTTTCGAAGTACAAATCGGTTGAGATGAAGATTGAACTCGACGATAGCGCAATCGACGGGAAGAGATACCTCGTTGCGGTCGGAAACGGCATTTCGGCCGGCGGCGGTTTTCTGCTGACACCCGAGGCGCGGCTCGATGACGGTCTGCTCGATGTCTGCCTCGTCTCCGATCTCTCCATCGGACGAGTCCTGCAGGTGCTGCCGAGCGTCCTGAACGGCAGTCATGGCAAGTACCCGGAGGTGACGATGCGGAAAGCGAAGAGAATTCGCATTAAGTCGGAGATGCCGGTCTCAATTCACAGAGACGGTGAGGTCCCTTCTGAGAAGGTGAATGACTTTGAAATGCGGATTGATCCCGGATGTCTCCACATCGTGGTCTGATCGGCCCGGCTACCGTCGCCCCTTTCGTAATTATCTCACGAAGATTACAAATTCCTGGAACAAGAAGGATATGTTTTTGTGTTAAGAGAACTATATGGCTTCTACCAGACGACAGTTTTTGAATCGGATCCTTGGCGCCGGGGCCGCGGTACTGACCGGATATGTCTTGTATCCGGTTCTCAGATTCCTGACTCCACCTCCCGTCGCGCTCGGCGAAGTCGGAAGAGTCCTCGTGGCGACGACCGACGAAATGAAACTCAACTCCGCCAGGTTTTTCAAATTCCTTGATCGGCCTGCCGTTCTCGTCAGGCTGCCTGACGGAAATTATAAAGCCCTCTCCGCGAAGTGTACCCATATGGGGTGCACCGTGCAGTTCGAGTCGACCGGAGATTTCTTCCTATGCGAGTGCCATGGAAGCGAGTTCAACATCAACGGCAAAGTGCTGAAGGGGCCGGCCGCTTTGCCCCTACAACAGTATCTTGTCTCGATTTCCGGGGACAAGATTTACGTCTCTGTTAAGAATCAGGCGGCTTGAGCTTAATGGCGCGCGGCCTGATGGCATTTTTCGAATCCCGGCTCGACTTGGCGCCAGTTCGTAGCTGGATGGCGAACAAGAAGGTGCCACAGCATAAGCATTCCTTCTGGTATTACTTCGGCGGACTCGCCCTCTTTATAATAACAATTCAGATAATAACCGGAATACTTCTCGCCTTTTATTATTCTCCAAGCCCCGCGGGCGCAAATGAATCCGTGCGGTACATAATGACCAGGGTCCACTATGGCTGGTTGATAAGGTCTCTCCATTTTTGGGGAGCGAATTTCCTGATTGCGGTCGTCCTGGTCCATATGTTTTCGACGTATTTCATGAAGGCATACCGCAAGCCGCGCGAGCTGATGTGGGTTATCGGAGTAATCCTGTTCGGTCTCGTGCTCGCTTTCGCGTTTACGGGATACCTGCTTCCCTGGACCACGTTTTCCTACTTTGCGACAAAAGTCGGCGTGAATATGCCGCTGATCATACCGGGCATTGGAGGATCTATCTCGCGAATTATGCAGGGAGGCGAGGACGTCGGCGCGGCCACCCTGACAAGGATGTTTACTTTGCACACGGTCGTCCTGCCCATGCTGGCGCTCGTTCTTATTACCTTCCATGTTTTTCTGAGCCAGGTGTTCGGATCGAGCGTCCCGTTCTCCCAAACCAATTACAAAGATGAAACGAAATTCTTCCCGACCTTCCTCATGCGCGACGTCGCGGTCTGGGCGGGCGGCTTCGCAGTCCTTATTGCCATTGTCACTGTCTTTCCGGCGAACCTTGGCCCTAAAGTTAATCCCGTTTTACCCGCCCCGGCCGGCATAAAACCTGAATGGTATTTCCTGTTTGTCTTCCAAACACTAAGGACATTTCCGGAGATGGTAGCCATGGGCGCGCTCACTCTCGGTGGAGTCATCTGGATGCTTGTGCCGTTTCTTGACAGGAGGTCATCCCGGGGCGAGAAGAGCACGTTCTTTACCCTTTTTGGCGTCGCGGTCATAGTCTACACGATTACCATGACGATCATGGCCTACATAACAACGGAAGTCCATTAATGTTCGCCGCGATTCTCCAGACTGCCGACACACTTGCCACGGCTATCCCGTCCTTCTCCCAAAGATTCAACTTCACTCTTCCACTTATCGTGGTACTCGTAATCCTCATGTTCTTTCTTCTCTTGAAATCATATAACTCTGAACACACGGCGTCTGAAGAAAATAACTCCGGCCGGCGGCGTAAGATCGTCCCGTAATACGGATCCCTTATCGGCGGACTGTTCGGGCCGGGATTTGGTGCCTGCATGGTCGTTAAATCCTTGAAAATTCTGCTACTTGGCTCTATATTTCATGAAGCCAATGAAAGAGCAATGTATCCGTCTCAATAACGCCACGTTCTATGCGTACCATGGTGTTCTCACGAACGAACAAGCATCAGGCGGGAAATTCGAGGTCGATGTAGATATGTACGGCGATTTCTCAAAGGCGTCAGAGAGCGATCACCTGAAAGATACCGTCGACTATGAGAGAGTCTACCGATCTATAAAAGAACTGGTGGTCGAAAAAAGGTTTTATCTTATCGAATCACTGGGCGCACAGATAGCTGACAGCCTGCTCGCCAGGTTCGAGCTGCTGAACAGGGTAATCGTAAGAGTCCGAAAGCACACTCCGCAGGTTGGCGGTGTGGTCGACTATGTCGAATTCGAAACGGAGAAGTCCCGGGCAGGGAAGGATTCAATTGGAAGGGGCTGAATCTTATCTGTCGCTCGGTTCCAATTTGGGTGACCGACTGGCGTATTTAAGGCAAGCCGTCGAATCAATTTCCGGAATTCCAGGCGTGAACCTTCACAGGGTTTCGAGCGTGTACGAGACCGAACCAGTCGGAATATCCGACCAGCCTGACTTTTTCAATATGGCCGCAGCGATCAGGACACAATTGGAACCCCTTGAGCTATTGAAGAATTTGAAGGAAATAGAGGGAAAGATGGGGCGGATCCACAGGGAGCGATGGAGGGAACGCGAAATTGACATCGACATTATTTTCTACGAGGACAAAACGATGAACTCGTCTGAGCTGACAATCCCTCACGCGAGCGCTCATCAGAGAAGATTTGTCCTCGAGCCGCTCGCGGAAATCGCCCCCGCTTTCCAACATCCCGTATTTCACGAAACAGTGGCACAGCTTCTCGACGCGTGCGCCGACAGATCAGCTGTCCGCCGCCTCCAGGAGTTGACCCACCCGGTAAGCTGACCATGGAGCTTGAGGATTACCAGACAGACATAAAGCATATCGCAATCGAGGGAGTCATCGGAGCCGGGAAGACCAGCCTTGCCCTCAAGCTGGCAAAGTACCTGAAGGGAAGAGCCGTTCTCGAAAAATTCGAAGAGAACCCTTTCCTTGAAAAATTCTACGAAGACATAGAACACTATGCCTTTCAGACCCAGATGTTCTTCCTCCTTAGCAGATTTAAACAGCAGCAGGAGCTCACTCAGATGGACCTGTTCGAACAGGTGGTCGTCAGCGACTACATGTTTGAAAAGGACAAGATCTTTGCTTACCTGAACCTGCAGGACGATGAGCTGAGGCTGTATGAGACGGTCGTCAACCTACTGGAAAGGACCGTCCCCAAACCGGATCTTGTTGTTTACCTGCAGTGCAACCTCGATCATCTCATGGCGAACATAAAGAAACGCGGCCGGAAATTCGAGAGGACTATTTCGACGGAATACATCCAGAGCCTGAACGAAGCCTACAACTATTTCTTCTTTCGCTATAAATCATCGCCACTTCTTATCGTCAACGCGGATCAGATTGATTTCGTGAACAACGAAAAGGATTTCGACAAACTTGCCGCCGAGATACTGAGACCCCGAAAGGTCGCGGAATATTATAACCCGATATTGAAGTAATGCTAGAACCTCTGATCTGGATATTCTTTTTCTATGCCCTCTACCGTTTCATAAGAACGGCAATTCAGGGCGCCGTCAAGCGGGGCATAAGCGATTACGAAAATCAGAAAAAGAAGCAGGAACATCGCAAAAATGAGGTTAAGATCGACCGGAAGAAGATTGAAGACGCGAAGTATGAGGATCTCAAGTAGGAGCTGGCGCCGTTGATCGCCGGTGTCAATAATAAGGAAAGCTACGGCAAGACATTTGAGCGTATCGTAAAACGCGCAGCGAGATCGATCCTCGCCCGGCTGGCATCCGGAGGTGGGCACCATCCGAATCTCCCCGTGGACGTAAATTCCATCAAGAAAGTCATAGTCATCCGGCAGCACAACCAGTTTGGAGATGTGCTCTGTACGGTGCCCCTCTTGAGGTCGATGTCGGAGAAATTCAAGCTTCAAGAACTTGCCGTGGTAGTGTCACCGCAGAATGTAGATGCTTTGGCCGGGTGTCAGTACGCCACGAAGCTGATCAATTATGACAAACTTGCCTTTTACAGGAAGCCATCGCTCTTCTTCAATTTCATCAAGGAAATTCGCAGGGGATATGACATCCTTCTCGTCCCCTCGAACGTATCTCTGTCTCTCACGAACGACATAATGGCGTTCTTCGTCAGGGCGAAGAGGAAACTTGGACCTGCGTCGCTTGAAAGCAAATCTAACCGGACGGGCTCTGTGTATGATATCGCGGTGGATCTGAGTTGGGGTGACAATCCGGTTCACCAGTCTTACCGAAACATGAAAGTCGCGTCTCCGCTCGGGATCGGCAGGGAAAGCGACAACGGCGAACTGGAATACAAAGTCGATTCCGTATCTGACAAAGAGGCGAATGACTTTGTCGCCCGCCTTACCGGGAAAGGCATCCCCAGGGTGGCTCTCCACGCCGGAGCCGGTAAGGTCCCTAACAGGTGGAACGTCGTCAACTTCGCCACTCTTTCGGATTTACTGCACAATGAATTGAACGCGGAGATATTTCTGACGGAGGGACCAATGGATCACGAGGTGATTGAAGAACTCGCAAACCTGATGAAGGGACCATTCGTCCGTGTGAGGAACAAAGCAATATCGTTTGTGGCAGCGGTGCTTAAACAAATGGACCTGGTGATTACAAACGATACGGGCATAATGCACCTTTCAGCCGCGGTCGGCACTCCAACGATTTCGCTTTTCGGCCCCACCGATCCGCTCCAGTGGGCACCGCTGGGTAAAAGAAACAGATTCATACTTGGAAGGGGCGGCGATATAAGTACCATTACTGTTGAAAAGGCATTTGCACTGGCAAAGAAAGTGATTCAGACAAGATAGGAACGAGATGGAATTTTTTGACAAGGTTAAGGACTGGCTGCTAGAAAGACTCCAAAAGATTGAATTCTCACAGGAACCAATTCATTTACTACTCGCGATCATAACCGGAATTCTTGCCGGGTTCGGAGGGATACTCTTCTACAGGATGATACAATTAGTCGAACACCTCATGTTCAATAGCCCCGCTGGCTTCTTTGGTCTGACCAATCTTATAAACCTGGAGGGATGGAGACGGTATCTTATCATTCCCATTATACCGGCTATCGGTGGATTAATCGTTGGGTGGATCGCGCTCAAACTCGCTCCGGACTCTGCGGGTGAAGGAGTTCCGATGGTAATCGAGAACGTCGCCAAGAAGGGGGGCGTTCTAAATCCATTTCTTGCGGTGACAAAACTGATAACAAGTGCCATATCGATCGGCAGCGGCGGCGCCGGAGGTCGTGAAGGTCCCGTTATAGCTATTGGCGGAGCTATCGGTTCCAGTGTCGGTCAGGCCTTCAGACTCAATGAAGAGCAGATGAAGTCTCTGGTTGGGTGCGGCGCGGCGGCCGGGTTGGCGGCCGTCTTTAACGCCCCTATAGGCGGGGCACTCTTCGCGATGGAGGTCGTCCTCGGCAGTCTGAATATGCAGACCTTTTCCCCGATTATCATAAGCTCGGTGTTTGGTACCTTCGTTTCGAGAAGCATACTGGGTGACAAGCCGGTCTTCGTAATCCCCGCCTTTTCATTAAGGAGCGGTTACGAACTTATCTTCTACATTGTTCTCGGTATAATTGCCGGGTTTGTGGGAATAGCCTTCGTAAAATTGTTTTACGCAACTGAAGAATTCTTTGAGAGCAAGAAGTTTCCGGTACATAGCAAAATTTGGAAGCCGGCCATAGGAGGCCTGATCGTCGGTCTGATAGGCATCTACTTTCCTGAGGTGTTCGGCTATACATACCAGGGCGTCGACGCATCTCTGTACAGCAGAGACTCGTTCATGATCCTGGCCGCGCTCCTGCTTCTGAAACCGATAGCAACGTCCGTGACGCTGGGTAGCGGCGGCTCAGGAGGGACGCTGGCTCCGTCACTGTTCATCGGTGCGATGGCCGGTGGTGCTTTCGGCAGTATTGTGAACCTTATTGCCCCTGCAATAGCCGCTCCTCCAGGGGCATACGCCCTGGTTGGAATGGCGGCGGTTACGGGATCCGTCGTACAGGCACCTCTTGCGGCGGCAATACTTGTTTTTGAAATGACGGACAAGTATGAGACTATCCTGCCAATCCTGCTCGCTGTCGTTGCGGCCACTGTGATTTCCAAGAAGTACATGAACGGTTCAATTTACACAATTCGCCTCAGGCTCAAAGGACAATTCCTTGATGTTTACGGAAGGGACATAAACATACTTCGCACGCTGAAGGTGAAAGACGTCATGAAACCTCAGCTGGTCGCGGCATCGGAATCGACAAGGCTCTCCGATCTGGTTGAGATGATACCCGAAAGCAGCACGACGGTGTTCCCGGTAATTAAGCATGACGGGACTCTCTCCGGTACTATCTCTTACGGAGATATCCGGCAGGCGCTGACCGATGAGTCGGTGAAGGACTTGCTGGACATCCTCGTAGTGAAGGATATCCTAAATCCGACGAAGTTAAGCGTGATGGAGGCGCAGGACTTGTCTTCGGCCATGAAGCTGATGCTCGACGCCGGAGTGCCGTCGGTCCCCGTGGTCAGAGAAGGCAACCAGCTGGCCGGAATGTTATACCTG
>CAWEBD010000164.1:0-72408 GCA_963806435.1 uncultured Bacteroidota bacterium | reverse complement strand
CAACCCGTCGCCGAAGAGCGATCGGCGACGCGCTCCTCCGCCGGAACCGAGCCGAGGCTTCGGCCGGTCTCGATTTCGCCAAAATCGACGCCTGCCCCGAGGACGTCCTCAACCGCATCCTCTGGCACGCGGTCAAGGGAAGCGCCGCGCCGTACCCGGCCTGGGCAGTTTCGGCGGCGCGGGAAGAGGAAGACAGGGATTAAAGGGACCGATTTCTTCTTCGGAATCGATCCCCGGATGACGTTTCCCTGTGTTTCGTTCTTACTTGAACTGAACGGACGAGAGCATCGCCTTGATTTCGGGCAGGTCCTTGGCCCCGGGGCCCTCGGTCGTGACCGTGATCTTGGTGCCGTTGCGGAACGCCACGTACATCGTCTGGGTCATCCCGCTGTAGACGTACGTCGTGAATTTAAATTCTACCCCGCCGATCGCCGCGGACTCCATCGGCGATGAGATGGGCTTATTGGACCAGGCCGAAAAGTTGTGTCGATGCACTATAGCTGCTACCGGTGAATCTGCGGAGACTTTAAATTTCCTTGGTGTGATCCACTTTCGAAGAGGGAAGAAGGAAGAGGCGTTGCATCAATTTCTGAGGGCCAAAGAGCTCGACCCATCGAATGAGAAGCTTGAACAAAACATACTCCTGCTTGAAAAGGAGGGCTGCGACCAACAGCCCAATACGGCGGCGAAGAAAACTACAAAATCTATCGCGAAAAGAAACAGCCTTGTGTTTGATATCGGAGCAAATGTTGGAAACAAAGCTGCCGAATATCTGGAAGCGGGATGCAGAGTCGTGGCCGTCGAACCGCAGAAGAGTTGTGCCCAGCAACTCACACTGAGATTCGGCGAAAACCCGAACGTTACTGTGGTCAACAAAGCATTGGGTGAAGAAGAGAAGGTTTCTAAGTTATCGGTATGCACCTGTGCCAACACCATTTCGACATTATCAGAGAAATGGAAAAACGGGAGATTCTCAAATTACCAATGGGACGCTGAAGAGACCGTTCAGGTGACTACCCTGGACAGACTCATTGATGAATTCGGCATCCCGGATTTCTGTAAGATCGACGTTGAAGGATATGAGCTCCATGTCTTGCGGGGACTCACTCGGAAAGGAATCGAATTCGTATCGTTTGAATATACACATGAGTTCTTTGAAAATGCGGAAAAGGCCATAAAATATCTGGAAGGTTTGGGATATTTACGATTTAATTTCACATTGGGAGAGGGCGAAGAGTTTGAACTCGCAGAATGGGTCGATGCCGATTCTCTCCTGGAGCAAATTACCGCAAGAGACTTCGATTCAATGTGGGGAGATATCTACGCCGGGGTGGACGGCTTCGAAAGCAGGGATGAATCCGGTGTCGTATCCGAAGAAGGCTCCTCAGATCTAATCGCCGACCTGAAGGCAAAAGGCCTAGCTACGGATGGAACTCCGCTAAGGCTTCATTTGGGATGCGGCGAACAGCACCTTGACGGATACGTCAACATAGACTACGAACCGTCCCACCATACGGCTCAAACTAAGGTCGCTGCAGACATATTTGCAGATATCACCGCCATACACTTTCCCACCCGCAGCGTCGACGAAGTACGGTTGCATCACGTGTTCGAACATTTTGATCGCCCCAAGGCTTTGGCGCAGCTTGTTCGCTGGCACGAGTGGTTGAAACTCGGCGGCAAGCTACATATCGAAACCCCCGATATTTTGGGGTGTGCGAGAGCGCTTTCATCAAATATCCCTTACTCACAGAAACAGGCAATTCTTCGTCATGCGTTCGGATCACATGAAGCTGGATGGGCATATCACTACGACGGCTGGTACGATGAAAAATTCCAGCGCATCCTTTCCCATTTCGGGTTTACTGTTTCCTGCCGGAACTGGGAGTGGGATCACTCACCCTACTTGCCGAATGTTGAGGCCGTCGCCATAAAAATCGCAGACCTGAGCCGCGATCAGCTGCTCTCAATAGCAGAGGCCGTACTGCGGGACTCGATGGTGATGGATGTTCCAAGTGAACACGAAATGCAGGCCGTGTGGTGCAAGGCGATGAGGAACGCTCTGAGCAGAAGTAATGTCAGTCCCCTTGCGAATTCAACGACACGAAGCGTCCAGCCTTTCGTTCCTACCAACAAGAGAGGGCAGAATCCTCCAGCACCGATACGGGTATTCATGAACGAATCGGAATTCGATGCGTCGGGTTACGATAACGATCAATCTGAGACAAACGGAGAATACAACGTAATTGATTCCCTGGTCAATCCCGGCGATGTAGTATTTGATGTTGGCGCAAATGTCGGGAGATGGAGCCGGTATGTTCTCTCCCACGTTTCAAACATTCGTCTCCACGCTTTTGAGCCGGTTCCGAAGACTTTCAGCGTGCTGAATGCGACCCTGGGAGATTCAAAGGCAAACGCGCATGAGGTTGCTCTGTCAAGCAAAAACGGGAAACGGACTTTCTATTATTACGACAAAACGCCTGCAGTGGCAGAAATGAGTTCTCTATACAGGCGACCCGGCGTGGAGGCACAACTCGAATTGACACCTTCACCCATAGAGGTTCGCGCCGAGAAGCTCGATTCGTTTTGCGCCGAGCACAGTATAGACACAATCAACTTTTTGAAGATCGATACCGAGGGAGGCGAATTCGATGTGCTAAAGGGAGCGGCAGGCCTTCTTGAAGATCATAAAATTGCCATCCTTCAATTCGAATATGGGGGTACTTATCAAGACGCAGGGACGACCCTGCTTCAAGTGTGGCAGCTGTTGCGTGGATTCGGATACACACTCTTCCGGATCTTGCCTGATGGGATTCTTCACATACCAGATTACCGTGCGGATTTCGAGAACTTTCGCTACTCGAATTTCTTGGCGGCAGCTCCGGAAATCGCACAACAACTTCTTCAACGCGAGTATCAAAGAAAAAATAATTCGCCGGACGCCAGAGCGATAACCGGTGTCATCTTCAGCAAAGATCGCCCGATGCAGCTGGATGCTACCTTGCGGTCCTTTTATCTTCACTGCCAAGATCACGAAAGCATCCGTCTGAAAGTATTGTACACAACCTCGAATGAGTTTCAGCGGGAGCTTTACGAGTCCGTGATCAAGGAACATTCTTCCGTAGAGTTCGTCCGTGAACGTGACTTCCGCGAAGACCTGCTGGCGCTGCTCTCACGGTCCGGCTATGTCTTGTTCCTCGTCGATGACAACATTTTCGTTCAAGATTTTAATCTGGCGGATGCTCTGCATGCCCTGAAAACCCATCCCGACGCGATCGGTTTCTCGCTTAGGCTTGGAGAGAACACGGTCTATTGTTACCCACTCGACAAAGAACAGCGTGTACCTGAGTTCAAGTCGGTGCATAAGAATATTATTAAATATGACTGGACGATTGCCGAATATGACTTCGGCTACCCGTTGGAGACATCCAGTTCCATATATCGAACGGATGAAATACTTCCGCTGTTGAAACGACTGGTTTTCAAGAATCCTAACTCGCTGGAAGCTTTCATGGATCCGAACAAGGAATTGCTGAAGCAATCACACGCATACTTGGTTTGCTTTCAAAAATCGGTGACATTCTGTGCGCCGATAAACAAGGTTCAAAACGTGTGTGACAACCGGGCCGGGGGGAGGCAAGAGTACACGGCTGAAACTCTGGCTCGTTTGTTCAAGAATGGCTATCGCATAGACATATTTGCTTATTCGAATTTGATCCCCAATGCGTGTCATCAAGAAATCGACCTCCGATTTGTCGAGAGCGAGAAGAGAAGAACGCGCGTATCAGTTGTCATTCCGTGCCATAACTACGCTGACTATCTGCCTGCCGCGGTAGACAGCGTCGTGAAGCAATCATTCAAAGACTTCGAAATCATCATCGTTGATGACGGCAGCACAGACAACACGCTGGACGTTGCACGGGCACTGCAGGAGATTGATGGGGGAATTCGGATCAAAATCTTCACTATTCCCAATTGCGGCCCTTCCAAAGCGCGAGCTCACGGCGTAAGCATGTCCAATGGCGAGTACTTGCTGCCGCTTGATCCGGATGACAGGCTTGACCCTGATTATCTTCTGAAAACCGTTCCCTTGCTGGACGCCGATCCGAAATTGGGATTTGTGTATGTGGACACCGTAGAATTCGGCGACAGAGACTTCCGTCACAACCAATCCGAGTATGACTTCAAGCGTTTATGCCAGGGGAACATCCTCTCGTATTGTTCCCTTATTAGGCGCGTCGCTTTTGACAGCGTGGGAGGATACGACGAGGGGAACTGGGGGTACTATGAGGATTGGGACCTGTGGATTCGTATGGGCGAAAAGGGTTGGTATGGGAAAAGGGTTCCTGAACCTCTCTTTTTTTATCGTCATCATTTCAATTCCTCTCTCAGTTTCTACTCCATCCGACTCGACCCTATCTACAGAGCGTTTATCGTCTCAAGACATCCCGGGCTCTACTCACCTGAAACAGTGGAACACTCGAGGAGGCTCCTATGCGAAATGCCGGAAGGCTGGGCAGAAAGGCCTCCGATGAAAGACATTGATCAAATGCAGCATATGCTTTTACAATATCCACAGGATAGGCATATCCTTTACTTCCTCGGGATAACTTATCTGGAAAAGAAAGCGTACGGGGAGGCGGAAGCAACATTGAGCAAGCTTCTAGTGTCCTATCCGGACGACGAAAGTGCCAGATCTGCTTTGGATGCTGTTCGGAACAATTTGAAACAAATTGAGAATCGTGATCGGGTTTTCCCCGCACCGGAAGGTGGCAACAACAAATCTATTATGGGCGATGAGCATAATTTAAAGACGAACAAAGAAGACCGCGGCCTCCAGGCGGCCGAGGCTCTAATCCTCAAAGGCGAACTAATGCAGGCAGAATCAATACTGAATGAATTGCTTGGAGCGAAACCGGACGATACCGATGCTCTCAATAATCTCGCAACGATCAAAATACTGGGGAAGCATCATGCCCAAGCGATTGAGTACATTAAAAAGATACTGACGCTCGAACCGTCCAATGAGGTAGCTCTTGGAAATCTGAAGTACCTGCAGGCTGAGCTCGAACAGACTGTCGGCGGGAACACACTTCATGGCGGAACTGCAAATCGACCCGGCGTCATCCTCAACAATGCATCCAAGAATCCGGTTCGAGACACAGCCGTTCCCTCACAGAATGACGGTTCAACGGCTCCATTTGCCGGCTCAAACCTGCCGGCCAACCCGACGGTTTCTATCCTGATAAGTACACGCAATCGACCGTCTTTTCTTCGGGGTTGTCTGGAAAGCCTCTTAGCCCAGACATTCAAAGACTTTGAAGTTATTGTTGTGAACGACGGTGGCGCTGATGTTGAAGAAGTAGTCAACGACTTTACATCTCTAAGGACCAAGTACCTTACACACGAGCGAAGTTTGGGACTCGCGGCGGGCCGTAATACTGCGGCGAGACATGCCGCTGGAAAGTATGTAGCCTACCTTGACGATGACGATATCTACTATCCGAATCACATTGAGACACTGGTAAATTTCCTTGAAGTGAATCCCGGGTTTAAGGTCGCTTATACTGACGCATATAGAGCACATCAGGAACTGGAAAACGGACAGTATAGAGTGTTCAAGCGCGACCTTGTGTACTCATACGACTTTGACTATGTCCGAATCCTGCGAGAAAATTTTATCCCTGTGCTTTGTGTCATGCATGAAGCATCTTGCCTCCAGCAAGTCGGAAGTTTTGATGAATCACTACATTCGCACGAGGATTGGGATCTATGGATTCGAATGTCCAGGCAATTCAAGTTTCATCACATCAAATCTATAACTTGCGAATTTCGTTGGAGAACCGACGGCAGCTCGATGACCAGTTCGATGCAAGAGGACTTTTCGACTACGAGGGCAATCATTCAGACAAAGCATAGAGCTCTTTGGATTAAACAAGCGGAGGAGCTAATAACGATAGGTGATCATTCTCGAGCTGAATCGCTTCTAGCAGAACTCATGGAAAGAGAGCCGGAGGGGACTGATTCTGCTAACGACCTTGCTGTCTTAAAGGTTCTTCAAGGTAAACACGAAGAAGCTTTGGCGCTTTTGAGAAGAGTTGTCTCTATTGATCCGGAGAATGCGGCTGCAAAAGAGAATATCCGGCTGATCTTACAGACGTTGGGACAGGCTACTGGAAGTAGGAAACCGGAAGAGGAACCTCGATCAGTCGCCATCCAACGCGAGGTAATTGCTCAGGCAGAGGAGTTAATGCAGACAAAGCGCTTCGACGAGGCTGAGTCGCTGCTCCAAAAGATGCTCGCAGATTCACCGTCCAATTCGGAAGCACTGAATGATCTCGCCGTCCTGTATTCGATTACAGGAAAAGTGAATGAATCGATTGCTCTGCTAAACAAAATCGTCTCGATAAGCCCAGCGAACACAATCGCTGCAAAGAATCTTGGAAGCCTGTATCTCCGAACGAACAAAGTCGAAGATGCACTCAAATCGTACAATCGCGTCCTAGAGGTCTCCCCAAACGACACGGAAGCTCTTCTCGCGATTGCTTCGATCTGTGTCGCCATTGGACGAGAGGAAGATGGGATTCTGCTTTTCAAAAGAGTCCTAACCCTTGACCCGCAGAATCCCGCCGCGATGGCCGGCCTGGAAGTCGCTTCCAGAGGTAGTGTCAGCCCACAGGACGACGCGGCTGCTGCGCAAACCCCGTCGGTTGCCCCACCTATTTCCGGTTATCCCCTTGTTTCGATAGTCATTCCGGTTTTCAATAAGTGGGAGTTCACTGAAAAATGCCTGGAGTCGATCGCCAAAGCTGTGCGCTATCCTAACTACGAGGTACTGGTTGTTGACAACGCGTCGACAGACGGAACGCAAGAATCAATGAAGATATTGAGCTCCGGGGACAGGCGAGTGATTTACATCCGCAACGAATCGAACCTCGGCTTTGTGGACGCCTGTAATCTTGGGGCTGACCGGGCCCGCGGGGAATACGTCCTGCTGTTGAACAATGACACAGTTGTAAACGACGGTTGGCTCGAATCGCTCGTCGCGTTCGCCGAGAAGACTCCTGATTGCGGCGCTGTCGGATCCAAACTCCTCTATCCGGATGGAAGACTTCAGGAAGCCGGCGGCATTACGTTTGCCGACGCGAACGGGTGGAACTACGGCAGGGGAATGGACCCGAACCATCCCAAGTTCACATTTGTAAGAGAGGTGGACTATGTCTCCGGCGCGTCGCTGATGGTCAGGAAGAGTTTGTGGGAGAAGATCGGCGGCCTGGACAGGAGGTACGCACCCGCATACTACGAAGATGCAGACCTGTGTTTTGCCATACGAAAACTCGGCTACAAGGTTTATTACGAGCCGAGGAGTTCTTTGGTCCACTTCGAGGGAGCCACCTCAGGCACCAATTTGCAGCAAGGGTTCAAGAAATATCAACTCGTAAACAGGCCCAAGTTTGCGGAGAAATGGGAAAAAGAACTCGCATCTCAGCCACGGAACGATCCGAGAAACGTTGAAGCCGCTTCCTCCAGAGGAAGTACCGCACGAATTCTTGTCGTAGACCCAATACTTCCGATGTTCGACCGGGCCGCGGGCTCTCTCCACCTCTTCAATATCCTGAAAGTTCTTAGGAGCCTGAATTTCTCGATAACATTCATCGCTACTAACCTGGGGCTTCACAACCGGTATAAGCCCATACTCGAAGAAATGGGGATTGAAACGTACGCTGGCGACCAGGAAGCTATGAAGTATTTTGGTCATAACCTGGTTTACCCGCGGGTCGACTACGCTTCGTTGTTCAGAGAGAGAGCGTTTGACTTCGCTCTGATTGACTTCTGGTATCAGGCGGAGTATTATCTCCCCCTGATCAGGAAATATTCACCGCGTACCAGGATAATAATCGATACCGAGGATGTACATTTTGTAAGAGAAATCCGCGAAGCTGAATTGAAGGAGGACACGGGACTTAAAACACGCGCGCTCGAAAAAAAGACGCGCGAGATTGCGGTTTACGGTAAGGCCGATAGCGTCTGGGTTGTCACGGAACAGGATCGGCAGGCTTTGCTGGACGCTGAGGTCATCACGCCTATTGATATCCGCCCGGTCATTCACGAGGTACCGGAAGTAAAGAACAATTATGCCGCGCGTAAAGGGATACTTTTCGTGGGCAATTTCAATCACACGCCGAATATTGACGCGGTTCGATTTTTTGTGACAGAAGTGTTGCCGGAAGTCCGTAAATCGCTCCCCGAGGTTGTGCTTGATATCGTTGGAAATGACCCCACGAACCTGACCGGGCCGCTGGCGTCCGATAAAATACGCCCTATCGGGTACGTGCAGGACCTCAGTAAATACTATGAAAAATGTAGGCTGGTGGTCGCGCCGCTAAGATACGGGGCGGGCCTTAAGGGTAAAATTGTGGAGGCTTTGTCATACGGCGTTCCTGTGGTTACGACATCCATCGGTGTGGAAGGGATGAAACTGCGCGATGGTCAAGACATTTTTGTCGCGGATGATCCTGCCGTAATGGCAGCAAAAATTGTCGAAGCGTATTCCAAACAGGAAATATGGGAGCGCCTTTCCACAAATGGCAGGTCCGCGATGGTTTCAACCTGGTCCTTTGATGCGGGCAGAAAAGGAATAGAGGAAATACTTAAGCCCCTGAAGAGCAACCCGAGGATACCCGGGACAAAGTTCACATCGATAGTAATCTTAACCTATAACCAACTCGACTACACAAAGATCACCATCGACAGCATTAGGAAGCATACCAAGAAACCTTACGAAATCATCGTCATAGACAATGCCTCACGAGACGGCACCGTCGAGTACCTGAAGGCACAGAAGGATATCCGCGCGATCTTCAATGAAGAGAATTTGGGTTTCCCGGCCGGCTGCAATCAGGGTGTGGAGATCGCAAAAGGCGAGTACGTCGTCCTCCTTAATAACGACGTGATCGTGTCGGATAATTGGCTGGAGGGTCTCATCGAATGCGCGGAGAGTTCACCTCAAATAGGGATAGTCGGTCCGATGAGTAATAGAATCAGCGGCTACCAGCTTGAGACAAATGTAAGCTACAAGAAGTTGAGCCAGGTGCCCGACTTCGCCGCGAAATACAGACGCAGGAATCGTAAACGATGGTCTGAATCTCCCAGGGTAGCAGGGTTCTGCATGCTCATCAAGCGGGACTTGCTCGAGAAGATCGGCGGCCTCGACGTGGCCTTTGGCATCGGCAACTGTGAGGATGACGACTACTGTTTACGTGCCCGGCTTGCGGGATATAAAGTTGCCATCGCGGGCGACGTGTTCATCCACCATTTCGGCAGTAAGAGTTTCGGGAAAGACGGGTTGGAGAAGTATAAAGAATTCATCAGAGCCAACGAAGTCATTTTCGAGGAAAAATGGGGAATATCCCCCCTGGAATATTGGCGAGAAGGAAAAACCCCGACAAAAACTTCTGGACTCTCCTTGCCGCTCGCTATGCGGGAGCCGATTCCCGTAGAAGTGCTTTAATAGGTGAGTATACCTACGCGCTCGGACTCAAATCGAGGGTAAACACTGCGGCACGAGCACCGATCGCCAGGTGAAAACTACTGTTTCATTCTCTTAGCTGAACCGGCGGCCTTCATAGAGCGCTATTTGCGAGTTGCCTTTTGCGCGACCGGGCACTGGAAGGTTCGGATAGGTCCACCGAATCACTCATTGTCTATCTAACTCTCATAGCATAAATTATGCTTAAAAAGGCATTATGATGTTCGACCCCCAGAAGCAAAAAGCCGGCGATCTCAAAACACGAATTGAAAACCTCCGGAGGTTTCTTTGACGTCGACGGCAAAAGGGAAGAAATAGAAAAACTCCACGCGAAGACTCTCGAGACCGGTTTCTGGGATGATAACAGGACCGCCCAACAGGTGATGGGCCAGCTGAACGACCTGAAAGTCTGGACCGGCCAATGGGAAGAGGCATCCAGAAACGTGGAAGACGCCATCGCATTTATTGAGCTTGCCGAGGAATCCGGCGACGAAGCACACGCCGGGGACGTCGACAGTGAGTTGAACCGGGCGGAGAAGCTGGTCTCTGACCTTGAGTTCAGAAAAATGCTCGGCAACGAAGACGATGAGAAGAACGCTATTCTGACGATTCACTCGGGAGCGGGCGGGACCGAAGCGCAGGATTGGTCGCAGATGCTGATGAGGATGTATACCCGCTGGGGCGAGCGCAACGGCTTCAAGATGGATATCGCCGATATCTTGGAGGGAGAAGGCGCCGGCATCAAGAGCGTGACTATTGAAGTAATCGGCAAGTACGCCTACGGGTACCTTAGGGCTGAAAACGGGGTCCATCGGTTGGTGAGGATCTCACCGTTCGATTCGAACGCGCGGAGACATACCAGCTTCGCCTCTGTCTTCGTTTATCCGGAAGTTGAGGCTGACGTGGAAATAGAAATAGATCCCAAGGACATAAGGTTTGAGACTTTCCGGTCGGGCGGCCACGGAGGACAGAATGTGAACAAAGTGGAGACGGCAGTCCGGCTTGTCCACGTCCCCACCAATATAATTGTGGCATGTCAGCAGGAACGCTCCCAATTCCAGAACAGAGAGCGCGCTATGAAGATGCTGCGTTCGAGGCTCTATCAGCTTCGGAAAGATGAAGAGGAAGCAAAGAAGAGCGCAATCGAAGGAGCCAAGAAGAAGATTGAATGGGGGAGTCAGATCAGGTCTTATGTCTTTCACCCGTACAATATGGTGAAGGACCATAGGACCGGTGTGGAGACAAGCGATGTTCACTCTGTGATGGATGGCGACCTCGATGATTTCATCCGGGGGTATCTCATGGAATTCGGACTCGCCGGCGGAGAAGGGGCGAAATAAAGAGTGGGGTACACTAGCTTTGTTGCCAGAAGGCTGGCTCAATCGCGTTCACACAATAGGTTCGTCTCATTCCTTACATTCTTCGCGATCTTAGGACTTGCTATCGGCACCATGGCGCTGCTTATCACCGTTTCCATTCTGAATGGGTTCCAGAAAAAAATTACGGAGAACGTATCGAATTTCACTTCGAATATTGAGATACAGGGATTCGAGCAGGTTCCGCTCCCGGACTACACGTCCACGCTCAAGACTATCTCCACGCAGGAAAATGTCAAGTCCGTGTCACCTTTTGTGGAGCATGAAGCGATGATAAGGGTTCATAGGGCGCGCTCTGTTGACGCGCCTTCGACCGACGGCATTTTGCTCAAAGGAATCCTCCCCAAATATGACAACAGCGATCTCCGGAATGAAATCAAAACCGGCCGGTATGATCTCAACAAGGTGGGATCTATGGCTCCGTTGCTGATTGGCTCAAAGCTTGCGAGAAGACTCCGGGCCGATGTGGGCGATACGGTTTTCATCTTCGGCATAGAAGGAGTCCCTTCGCCGCTTAATCCTCCGAGGGTACTCTCGTTCGTTGTGACGGGTATCTACGAGACCGGTATGTCTGACTACGACGACATCTATGGATACACCGACATTGGTTCGGCGTCTTATCTATTCAACATGCCGGAGGGGAGCGTTTCCGGCTTCGATGTAATGGTAGACAAGCTGGGCTCCATTGGAGAAACGTCGAGTCACATAGAAAGCGCCCTCGGGTATCCATACTATCCACGCACTATGTACCAGATGTACCGCAACCTCTTCGCGTGGATTGAACTTCAAAAGAAGCCTATTCCGATTGTGATTGCTCTAATCATAATCGTCGCCGCGTTCAATATTGTCGGGACACTGCTGATGATAGTCCTCGAGAAGATCAACGCCGTCGGAATACTTAAGACACTTGGAGCCACACGTAGATCGATTACCAGGATATTCCTTGCCCAGGGTGCGTTTATCGGTGCGGTCGGAACTCTGACGGGGAGCGCTCTCGCGTATGCTCTCCTTGAACTTCAACACAGGTACAATATTATACATATACCCGGCGATGTTTATTTCATGAACACGGTGCCGGTCTCGATGCAGGTGACGGACTTTCTCGTGATCGGAGGTATCGGATTCGTCTTGTCAGTCATCGCGTCTTACCTGCCGGCGCGGATCGCCTCCGGTTTCGACCCACTTGAATCAGTGCGGTTTTTCTGATGTCTTATTCGAGCTTCGTTGCGCTTCGTTACCTGAAATCGAAGCGGAAGATGGCTTCCGTCTCCATTATTTCGCTGATATCTCTCCTCGGCGTAATCGTGGGCACGGCGGCCCTCATCATCGTAATCTCCGTCTTCAACGGCTTTCAGGGAATAGTGACGAACATACTCGTAAACTTTGACCCACATGTCCGCATCACAGCCGAGTCCGGAGAGTATCTGCCAAATCCCGAGAAAACACTGGCGGAAGTGTCCAGTCTGAAAGAAGTGAGATCTGCCACGATGTTCCTCAGCGGAAAGGCAATGATTGTTTCTGGCGGAGTTAACAGGGCCGTGAACATTGTCGGTATTGTCCCGGGAGGCAATGAGAAGATTTCGAGTCTTTCCAAGTCGGTTGGGCTAGGTCACTTCCTCGATCCGAACAGGGAGGACCAGATCCTTGTCGGTTTGTCTCTCGCCGACGCGCTCGGCTCCGTGGTTGGAGATACGATAGCTATCATCAGCCCTGCGGGCATCGAACGAAGCCTGACGCAATTCTATCAGCCGAAGGTACAGAAGTTCGTTGTCGGCGGGATATATCAATCTCAGAATAAAGATTATGACGGGTATTACGCATTCGTGAATTTGCCGGCGGCGCAGTACCTTTTCTCTTCGCCTGACTCGGCAGTCTCCCCGGATATGGTGAACGGCATCGACGCGAAGCTGTGGGACATAGGTAAGTCGAACGAAATGAAATCAAAGCTTGAGAAGATGCTTCCCGGTGACAGGGTCGAAACATGGTACGATCTGCACAAGGATCTCTACCAGATGATGACTATCGAGCGCATCGTGGCTTTCATCGTCCTCTCGCTCATCGTACTGATAGCGGCGTTCAATATTCTCGGCTCGCTCACCATGACCGTAATAGAGAAACGGCGTGAGATTGGAGTACTAAAGGCGATGGGAGCGACCCGGGCAGGCATAATGAAGATATATCTTTTCGAGGGAATCCTGGTGGGGCTCGTAGGCACCGTGTTGGGCCTGCTGATCGGGTTCGGTGTTTGTGAAGCCCAGATCAAGTACCAGCTTTTCAAGCTCGACACTAACGTGTACATTATCCCGGCTCTTCCGGTTTCGATGCATTTGGCCGATTTCATCGCAGTCGGCGTGATAGCGTTAGTCATTTCTTCGCTCGCGGCCCTCTATCCGGCCAGGCGGGCCTCGGGAATTGATCCGGCGCAGGCCGTGAGATGGGAGTAACTGAAATTGTCTAACAGAGTTATTGAAGTTTCCGGAATTAGGAAAAGCTACTTCGTGGGCAACAGTGAATTGAAGGTGTTGAAGGGAATTGACTTCGCGTTGGAGGAGGGAGAAATCGTCGCGATCATAGGCGCGTCGGGCGCGGGGAAGAGTACGCTATTGCATATCGTTGGGACACTGGACAAGCCGACTGCCGGGAACGTGCTGTTCGATGGCAATGACGTTTTCCAGCTCAGTGATGAACGAATCGCCGCCTTCAGGAGCCTGCAGATCGGATTCATATTTCAATTTCACCACCTCCTCCCGGAATTCACGGCGATTGAAAACGTTGCCATGCCGGGACTTATTGCCGGCAGGAAATATTCCGAGATAAAAGGGAGAGCGATGGAATTGCTGACGGAAGTCGGATTGACGGAGCGCGCCGAGCACCGTCCCACGGAGTTGAGCGGCGGCGAGCAGCAGAGAGTGGCTGTTGCCAGGGCGCTCATGAACAAACCTAAGGTAGTCCTTGCCGACGAGCCGTCAGGCAACCTCGATTCGGAAAATGCCGAATCTCTCCACCGCCTCCTTCTGGATTTGTGCAGGAACCATCGGACGACTTTTCTTATCGCGACGCACAACGATCATCTGACCGGTCTTGCCCACAGGATCCTGAAAATACAAGATGGGATCCTGGTGAGCTGAAAAGAGTGGTTGAAACTAGCGAGATACATGTTTAACTTTTAGAAGGGCACGTAGCTCAATTGGATAGAGCGTTGGCCTCCGGAGCCAGAGGTTGTGGGTTCGAGTCCCACCGTGCCCACTCCGCTCGCGATCAGGCTTGGTGGGTGACTGCGACGGAAATGGAAAGAAGGGCGGCAGGAAGTTTTGTCGCCGATCAGACGACTGGTTGAAGTACCAGCGGGGTATGTTCAACGTGTCAAGTGTAACTTATTTTAGCACAAACCTCGAGCCTTGTCGTTACTCACAAGGTGCGATGATGGTTACGGAGGGGAAGCACGAGGGATCTTAAAATGGCCAAAAAATGCCCAGACTGCCTCGCAGAATCCAGGTTGCAGTCAGACTATCCTTCTTCATTAATGGAATCGTTTCTTACATCGATCGGCATAATTCGGGTGAAAAGGTGCGCGAACTGCAACGCCGCAGTTTATGTAGTCGTCGGTTTGTTTACCACTTCACGGAAGAAAATCAAAATTCTTCAAGACAGGGCTTTCTGGGTGACTTTCGTATTCCTGCTCTTGGTTGTGGGGTACGTTGTGTTCGAAGCCATCGTGAGTTAGAGCTTCTTAGTCCACGTGGGGTTGCAGCTTACTCGGGGGTGTGAACCTCAGGTCTCTTGAGGGAACTTGCCGTAGGTCTACAAGAGCCATTCACATAATTGGTCCCCTTTTAGTATATTTCTGCATCAACTCCTAATTGCATAGCCGGTTTACTGAAAACATTCATGAACATATCCAGAGCATTCATACTCCTGACACTTCTGTGGCTGTCGGGCAGCGTCCAGGCGCAGGAACCGAATTCGAAAATAGCAGGGAAGTTCTTCCCGTACGTCGAAAAAAATGAGCCGAGGATTGCCCTCGTACTTTCAGGCGGCGGCTCACGGGGAATCTCACAGATCGGTGTCCTCGAGGCGCTTGAAGCCGCCCATATACCTATAGATATGATCGTCGGAACGAGCATGGGGAGCATCATCGGGGGATTGTATGCATCCGGATATTCCGCAAAGCAACTTGACTCGATCGCACTCTACCAGGACTGGAACCAGCTTCTCGCGCTCTCGGATGCTGTTAGTCGCAGCGACCTTTTCCTGCAGCAGAAACAGGACGAAGAACAGAGCTTCCTGGTGATAAGGTTGAACGGCTTCGAACCGATCCTCCCTTCGGCACTGGCAAATGGACAGCGGCTGACAACCCTCCTGACCCGGCTGGTGCTGAACGCCCCTTACCGGGTGGTAAATTCGTTCGATGATCTGAAAATACCCTTTCGGTCTGTCGCCACCGATATGGTTTCCGGAAGACGCGTTGTGATATCCTCCGGCGACCTTGCCCAGGCCATGAGGGCCAGTTCAACCGTTCCGGTCGTGTTTACTCCCGTCAGAGCGGATTCGCTCCAGCTCGTCGACGGGGGACTGGTCTCAAATATTCCCGTGGATGTGGCCAGGACCATGGGAGCTGATATTGTCGTTGCCGTGAACACCACAAGTCCTCTGCGCTCGGAGACGAACATCGAAACACCCTGGGATGCGCTTGACCAGATGACAAGTATAATGATGCAGTTATCCACGAGGCTCCAGCTGGAGAAAGCTGACGTAGTGATAACCCCGAACCTTGGTGTGCACCTCGCGTCTGACTTTAGCGATCTCGATTCCCTTATCTACAGGGGTAAAATTGCGGCCGAGGGGCAGATTGGAAAAATCGATTCTTTGTATCGGCTTGCCGCTCATAGAATTCAGCAGGAGAGAGATTACCCCGTGCGTCAGCCGTCCGTTCCTGGCATAGCGCATCTGCAGACCGACGATACGCTGCGTCGTTCGCCACCGTACAATTCAAATTCTCTCCTTCTCCTCTCAGGCGTGAGGTTTTACGGTGCGTATAGGCTGCCGGATTCCGTTCTCATAAAACCCTTCGATGACTTGCTCGGCCACTATATTACCCCGGCGCAGATAAACCAGGCGTGCGAGAAGCTGGTCTGGATCTACCGGGGAAAGGATCTCGGGATGGCGCGACTCAGGAGCGTGACCTACGACTCGATTAGTTCCATGCTGGATATTACTGTCGATGAAGGTGAGATTTCTTCCATTGCTCTTAACGGAAATGTAGTAGCAAAGCCTTTTCTGGTTCGCAGAGAATTCCCGCTCCGCCTCAATGACATTTTTACGACGAGCGCCGCCATCCAGGGACTCAACAACATTTACAGTACGAATCTCTTCGGTCAGGTCCTTTTATGGACACGTTACGATCCCGCTACAGCTCTCACAATTGACGTTACCGAAAAGAGCTCACGGCTACTGCGGTTCGGCCTGAGGGCTGACAACGAACGTAATGGACAAATATTCGGGTCCCTGTCGGACGACGACCTGTTCGGCACGGGGACCAGGGCCGGTATCTCATTCGCGGGAGGCCCCAGAAACAGGCTCGGAGAAGCCTTTCTCGGCACCACCCGAATTCTGAACACTGAACTTACTTATGACTTCCACGCGTTCACCGGATTCAGGGACCTGAACTACTACGTGGATCAATCCAGCGCCGCGAACCACTCCGTCTGGAACCTCGCAACAGTCGGTCAGTATAGGATCATCAGATCGGGTTACCAGTTCTCGATGGGCAGCCAGATAAGACGATTCGGTACGGTAAGTGCCACCCTTGATTATGGCTGGGATAGGGTTAAGAATCTCGACAACTATGTCGGTAGCTTTTCCGCCAGGCTCGTCGATTTGAACGTGGGATCGTTTGTGGATACGCGCGATAAATCCGCCTTTCCAAAAAAGGGAATCCTTAGCAACGTGTACTTCGAGACGTCGCTTAAGGGACTCAATAGCGAGATGTCTTTTTCGAGGATCTATTTCGATTACGAAACCTACCAGACAGCCTTCACCTATTTCACTCTTAAGCAGCACTACATTTTCGGCTTCGGGGATAACGCCCTCCCGATCACTCGCCAATTCAGCCTTGGAGGACAGGATTTGTTCTACGGACTTCCGGAAGACGCGCTAAGGGGAAGACAGATACTCCTGGCCAGTGTCGAGCTCCGTGTCAAGCTCCCAATCAAAGTGTTTTTCGACACCTACCTTTCGGGACGATTCGACCTTGGAGATGTTTGGGCGCAGCAGGAAAATGTCGTCGTCAAGACGCTCAAGCAGGGAGTAGGTATGTCATTGGGTTTCGATACCCCCATAGGTCCCTTCGTGGTCAGCGCGGGGAAGGCATTCTACCCTGGACGAGGGGTCACGCTTCAAACCCTATCTACACCATGGGCTTTCTACTTCCAGCTGGGCGTAGAGATCCCGACGATCGATTCTTACCAGTGAGATGTAGTGGGGCTGGTCAACTCCTGACGCGGGGCGTCGTCCAAATCGTATTCGAGGCTGTCGATAATTAATTTTGATCGGTATTATTTCAAACATGGAGAAAATAATGAAAATTAAATCTTTAGAAGCTCTGGAGATTCTGGATTCAAGAGGCAATCCGACGGTTGAAGTTGACTTGGTTTTGGAAGATGGCACACAGGCAAGGGCTATGGTTCCGAGCGGCGCGTCGACGGGAGAGAAGGAGGCCACCGAACTCCGTGATGGGGACAAGAAAAGGTATGGCGGGAAGGGCGTGAAAAAAGCGGTAGAGAACGTTATCAAGAAAATCGCCCCCGAAGTGACAAAAAGGGAATTTTCTTCCCAGAGAGAGCTCGACTATTTTATGATCGAGCTGGATGGTACTCCAAACAAGTCGGCCCTCGGTGCGAATGCACTCCTTGGTGTCTCGATGGCTTATGTCCGGGCTTGCGCCGCGAATGCCGGCGTCCCCCTGTATCAGTTCATCGGCGGAGTGAATGCCAACCTTCTTCCTGTCCCTTGCATGAATATCATAAACGGCGGAAAGCACGCGGACAATAATGTCGATTTTCAGGAATTCATGATCGCCCCCTTCAACGCCCCTTCATTTGCGGAGTCGATCAGGATGGGCGCGGAAGTATTCCATAGTCTCAAATCCGTCCTGAATTCAAAGGGATTAAGCACAGGCGTCGGCGATGAAGGCGGATTTGCACCCGATTTGAAATCGAACGAAGAGGCGGTTGAGGTCATACTCGAAGCAATCTCAAAAGCAGGATACAAACCCGGCCAGGATGTTGGGATTTGTCTCGATCCGGCGGCAAGTGAGATGTGGGTCGACGACTCAACCCGTCGAGACAACGGAAAGTATCTCTTCTTCAAGAGTTCCAAGGAGCGCAAGAGCAGCGACGACATGATTAAGCTGTGGGAAAGCTGGGTGAAGCAATATCCCATTCTCTCCATCGAAGACGGTCTTGCCGAGAATGACTGGGATGGATGGGCGAATTTGACCAGGGACCTCGGTTCAAAGATAGAACTTGTAGGCGACGATATTTTCTGCACTAACAAGTCGATACTCTCAAAGGCAATCGAAAAGAAGATCGGCAATTCGATTCTCATAAAACTGAATCAAATTGGAACTGTCACCGAAACTCTCGAGACCATCGAGCTTGCTTACCGTAACGCATATGGCGCTTTCGTTTCACACCGGAGCGGTGAGACCGTCGACACGATTATTTCCGATCTTACTGTGGCGATCGGCGCCGGCCACTTGAAAACCGGCAGCGCTTCCCGCGGAGAGCGCATTGAGAAGTTCAACCAGCTTATGAGGATTGAAAAGAGGTTGGGAAAAGCTTCGCGGTTCGCGGGCAAACAGGCGTTTAAGAACGCCTGAGTGGCGACGTTCAGCACTTTTTGTCGGACATCAACTGCCGGGGCCCAGAGGTTTCGGCAGTTTTATTTTCCGGTCTTCTCCGTCTCGTTAACCCTGTTTACACCCGCGCCAGTCCCCACGCCGCCCTCTGTTTTCCCGCTCTGAAGTTCTTTCTCCAGCCACCTTGCGCTTGCCAGCACGACCACCCCGAGGATTGCCCCGGCAATTACGTCGATCCCGTAGTGGTATCTCATGTAGACTGTGGCAAATATCAACCCCGTTCCGAGGGGAACAATCACCATGGCGGATTTTGCCCTGTACCTGATAGCGGTAGCGATCGTGATCAATGTCATCTCTGTGTGCCCGCTGGGGAAACAGTCCCGTTGAGCCGTCGCTGCGGCCTTGGCAAGATTCGTGATTGATTCACCGGAGTTAATGATCCCGCGGAGGAACGGTGTGAGATACAAACCCGGCAGCTCTTGATCAAGCTTGGCGAAATCATACAATGTGAACCGGGGTCCGATAGCCGGTACGAGCAAGTACCCCGCATATGAAGCATAGAAGCCGAGCATAAGGACAAACAAGAAGAACAAAAACCCTTCCTCATTGTGTTGCCGGAGAAGATCTATTCCCAGGATAATCCACAGGAGATAGAAACTGCTGTAACATATCTGCAGGAACTCTGTCAACCCGGGGGTGGCGATTCTGTCCAGAAAGGCCGTGGGGTCGGTTCCGAAAATTACGCGGTCCAGCTTTATGAGGACAAAATCGAGATCGTGCGGGTTGATGGGGTGAACCATTAGATACATTTCTTTGAACGTTAGGAATATCAGGGGAATTGTGTACCAGCATGCCAGGAATCTCACGATAGGATTGGGTTTCCTCGCGTTCAGATTAGAAAGGACCAGAATCGCGAGTGAGACAAGCAGGTTGGCCAATAAGATTGACAGGTAATACTCGACACGGTCATGAAAGACTAACGCCACCAGGGAAATCAGGCTCATGCCTATTATGTTGAGCTTATCGAGGGGTCTCAGTCTGCTAACGTCTGACATTTTTCTCCAGAATGGTAAATAAGCTGTAGATATCAGATGGAGCGAAGGTCTCCACCCTGCCGGTTCTAAACCTTTCCTCCAGCAGGTCAACTGATTCCTTCCCGTAATTGTGCGATACGAAATGCCTGAACATCTTCCTTCTCATCCCAAATGCACCTTTGATGAAGCGGACAAACCGGGCCTCGTCGTCGAGCGGCGTCCTGTTTTTGAAGACTATTCGTATAACCCTTGAGTCGACCTTTGGTCTGGGGCGGAAACATCCCGGGCTGACCATGAAGAGCCGCTCGACGTCCGAGAAGAGTTGGAGACGAATCGATATCGCTCCGTATTCCTTTGAGCCGGGGAGGGCAGCCAGACGGTCTGCGACTTCATCCTGAACCATTAGCACCGCGGAGTCGATTCTCTCTCTTTCGTCTACGAGCCTGGAGACAATCCTGCTTGTCAGATTATATGGTATGTTACCAATGACCTTGAATCTCGATACGCCTGGTGCGAACGAGTACTCAAGAAAATCCTCGGCAATTATCTCCAGGTTCCGGTGGGAAGAGAGTTCCTCTCTCAGGCTCTCCGCGAGATACGCATCTTTTTCGATCGCGATGACCATTCCGCCGGCCGAAATGAGAAGACGGGTCAGGGCGCCCCTGCCGGGCCCGATTTCGATGATATGATCTTCAGGCAACACCGACAGAGCAGCCACTATCTTGCGCGAGATATTGTCGTCGATCAGAAAATTTTGGCCGAGAGATTTTTTCGCGGGATGATGAAGATGCGTCCGGGGGGGGCCGCTCGGTCTTGTTCGTCCTTTTCTACTTGCGGTCACTTCGCGGCAAATAAAGCTTCTGAGATTGAGGTGTTCACCCCGGCGATTGCCCCATTGAAGGATACGATGGTGAAGCGTGCGTCGGTTGTTGTTCCACCGGCGACAACTCCCAGCGTAAGAGTGTTATCCGGGCCGAGATTGAGATCCGGATATGATATGCCGAGATAGGAGGCCATTTCCGTGCTGACAGGGGGGTAGATCTTTAGAGCGAGTTTGTAGTCAAGGGTACCGTCGAACCCGTGCCAGCCGTCGAGCCGTAAATCCAATGGAGCGCCGTAAGCGACAAGCCGGTTGAAATAGATTCTGCCGTCCGTGATGTCGATTGTAAAAGCGGCATCCTTGAACTTCGCAGAATCTCTCCCCTTAGCCCCGAGGAATGAGTACAGCTTTGTGAGGACGGAGTAGTCCTTTACGGTAACGTTTGAGAGGTTGAGATGTCCGCGGCCGCCGAGACTCGCCAAATCTACTTTTCCGGAATCGCCGTAGACGCCGTTTAGTGTAAGAGAGCCGTTTCCGTTGCCGCCGGAAATTTCGGTCCTTCCCAGGTACTTCTTAACCAGCCTTCCGAAATTAGTGGTCGACACATTGGTCCTGATGCTGAAAGTAGTTTTGTTCTCCTGACTGTAATCCGTCCATCCGGAGACGATGAAGTTTCCGATTGCTGATGTATAGCTAAGCCTCCGCAGCTTGACAAAATAATCGAGCAGCCGCACGTCCGCTGAAACCTTCACCAACGAATCTGTCGGGGTCAGGAACCTGCCGGCGTTGAACACCAGGTAGATGTTCGCTGTCGGAAGCCATGCCAGGAGGGGTCTTCCTATGTTCAGGTTCATATGGGGCAGGAGACCTATCGTGCTGAAAGTCTTTGATACCGCCTTCAGCTTGAGGAGTGGCATGGAGGTCTTACTACCCAGGAACGCGGTCTGGTAATCAGTAAGGCTTCCGCTCAAAACGAGATCGCTGGCGCCAAGCCGCACCAGAAGCTTGTTGAACGTGGCGCGGTTGTTCTGCAGAGAAATACTCCCGTCGCATTCTCCGGTGTAGAGGGTATCGATGCCGATGGGTATCCGAACAAGGGCATCCGCGAAAGTTATTAGTCCCGCTGCGCTTACTTTCTTCAGCCGGGCATCGTAGTCGAATCTGTATCTTGCCTTAACCGATCCTGAGAACCTGTCTTCGTCAGGGATGTTGAGGTTTCGGGCGAGCCTCCGGAGATCGATATCGGCCGACACCTTGGCCATCGCCATCTTTGGAGGACTCACTTTGAATGTTACTGAGGCGGTGTTCTGTCCGAGAGTCGCGCTCGGCACTGAGAGTGAAAATGCCGATGAGTCGTCCTTTATCACGTATTTGCCTGCGAGATGTCTGACAGAAAGGGAATCCCCCGACTGCAACAAGGCACGGAAGTCCCTGAGGTTGAAAAGCAGCTTCATGTCGGTCCCTGAGGGAAGTTTCACAAAGCGAAACTCCAATCCCATCCGCCCCTCAACAGATTTCCTGATCACCACATTCTGCAGGAATTCCGGCAGCAGGTTGTACAACGCGCTCGCCGAGGAATCCACGTTCACGGTGTATACGGACACGGAGGTGGACGGGTAAAAAGCGAATCTCAGTGAAGTCCTCAGCCTTATGCCGAATATTGAGACTCGTTCCGATTGGATCTGGACAAGATCGTGCCGCTTGTCATAATCGAGCTTGGCAGATATGTCGATATTGTTGCCGTTGAAAAGGTCGGAGTTGCCTTTCCAGAATTCGAACCGTCCCACTCTCAGCTGTGAATTTAGGAGGAGCTTGTCCTCTTCGACTACGGTCTCAATTTTTGATGTGAAATCCACGTTGAGAAACTTCGTTGATATTCCTGCCGGGCTATCATACCAGATCACATTTCCGTTGACGACCTCAAAATTTGACAGAAGAAGACTCGACAACGATCCTCTCACGTTTCGTCCTCCCCCGTAAAACGATTCGCTCAGCAGACGGTCGGTGTTCATTCTTCCTCTTCTATTCTGCTCGATATAGAATGTCGGCGAGTAGAAGATGACGTTATTGATGACCAGCCTGTTCTTGAGAAGGGGGAGAATCTTCGCGTCGATGACGACCGATTTGGCATCTAGCAGGTAGGGGCTATCGAACTTTAAAGATGTTGGGTTTGTGACTCTCAGGCCGGTAATCTTAATTCCGATTGTAGGGAAGAATGACAGCTCGACCTGTTCGGCGGAAACCTCGCGATTAAGGAGCTGTCCAATCTTTGGAAGCACAAGGGCCGTCAACCTGTCGCTCGAGAAAATCACCTTGGAAAAAATGATGGCTACTAGGATGACTATCCCCACGGTGACCGCGAAATACTTGATTATCCTTCTGCTTCTCCTCATAGATGAAAATATAGGTTTTGTGAACGCTATTTTCAATTTGCAGGGTTTTCCAGTGCGTATTTATAGTCGGTCATTGGAATAGTTTGCGTTCAAAGTTATTTTAAAGAGTGTTAATAGCGTTTGAAGGAATCGACGGAAGCGGCAAAACCACCCAGGCAGAACTTCTTTCGAGCAGGCTTACCCGGGAGGGTATCCTTAACGAAGTAGTCCGCGAGCCGGGCGGAACAAAACTCGGCGAAGGAGTCAGAGAGCTTCTGCTCCACCGGTCCGATCTCAAGATCGACCCCGTGGCTGAATTCCTGCTTTTCAGCGCAAGCAGGGCACAGCTGGTCAGAGAAAAAATAATACCGCTCCTGGATGCTCGGAAGACAGTTATTCTCGACAGGTACTTCTATTCATCGGTCGCCTACCAGGGATTCGGCCGCGGAATTCCAGTCAAAGATATAGAGAGGGTGAGCCGATTCGCCACCCACGATCTTCTGCCCGATGTCGTTTTCCTGGTGGAGCTCGACCTCGATACGGCTTCCAGGAGGAGAGAACTGGAGGGTCGGAGGGCTGATCGCATGGAACATGCCGAGCTCGAATTTTTCCGGAAGGTCATTGCTGGATTCTCAGAGTGCGCGAAAAAGGAACCAAATCGGTTCGTACTCGTCGATGGAAGGGCGTCGATCCAATCGATGTCGGAAATGATTTTTGGTGAAGTTATTGAAAGGATAAAAAATGTGGCGAAGGAGAGAAATGCGCCGTAAAGCTCTTATGGTATTTGCAGTCGTTCTGATAACGACCAGTGTAGGCTTTGTCGTGATTCAGAACAGCGAAAGCTTCTTCGAAGTGAAAAGAAGCATAGATTTGTTTGGTGCGGTCTACAAGGATGTCGTCAACAACTATGTCGACCCCGTCTCCCCGCAGCCGTTCATGAGGAAGGGCATAGATGCAATGCTTGCGTCGCTGGATCCCTACACGGTTTACATGGACAAGGAAAACAGCGGCGAAATAGATTTGTTGACTACCGGCAAGTACGGCGGTATCGGAGTTTCGATCGGGACTGCCAACGGTAAGGTCATCATTACCGGCGTGATCGACGGTTACAGCGCCCAAAGGCAGGGATTGAGGATAGGGGATCAAATCCTTAAGATTGATACTACCGATGTGTCCGCCATCAAGCTCGATCAGATAAGCAATATGGTTCGCGGCGAGCCTGGTACCCAGGTAACGCTGACGGTCAAAAGGGAGGGCGACGAACAGCCATTCCAGGCAGTACTCGTCCGTTCGGAAATAAGGCTCAAGGCGGTTTCATATTACGGAATCGTCGATTCGGGGATCGGCTTCATAAAACTCGATCAGTTCTCGCGCGGTTCCGATGATGAAGTGAGAAATGCACTTACGGATCTCATGGCGCGAACGCAATTGAGAGGATTGATACTCGATCTGCGCAACAACCCCGGAGGCCTTCTGGAGTCTGCGGTGAACATCGCCGAGCTCTTCGTCCCCAAGGGAAGCGTTATTGTTATGACAAAGGGCCGCGACGCGTCCTCCGACAAAAAGTATGTATCTGACCAGGACCCCATAGCGCCGAATCTGCCGCTCGCTGTCCTGGTAAACGGAAACAGCGCAAGTGCCAGCGAAATCGTGACCGGTGCGCTGCAGGATCTCGACCGTGCAGTGGTTGTCGGCACCAACACCTTCGGCAAAGGACTGGTACAGACTATTCTCCCGCTCGATTACAACGCTCAACTTAAGATTACGACGGCGAGATATTACACACCCAGCGGTAGGTGCATCCAAAAGATCAACTATGACCGGAGACGCGACGGCGAAAGCGCTATCATCCCCGACAGCCTGAGAAAGGAATTCAGGACGCTGGATGGCAGAGGAGTCTATGAGGCGGGCGGGATAAGACCAGACTCTATCGTGACTGGTGAGCACTACTCGGACTATGTTCTCCAGCTGATGCGCGCCGGTACGTTCTTCAACTTTGCGACCGACTATCGGTCCAAACATGATTCCATCCCCGGTCATTTTACCGCAGGGAACAGCGTCCTTGAAGACTTCAAGAAATTCATAGAGCACAGCAACTTCACGTACATATCGCATCTGGGACAGATAATGGACGATGCTGATCAAGTTGCATCGAACTCCGGTTACGATTCCGCCATTGAGAAGGACATCGCGGCGGTCTCAAAGAGGATTGACAGCGAAGAGCATGGATTGTTCGAGAAGAATTCCAAGGAGATCTCCGAGCTCCTGACGGCTGAAATAATCGGACGATTCGGCGGCGACACCGCACAGATCAGGGCGACGCTGCGGAACGACCGTCAGGCAAAGGTAGCGGAAGGGATACTCGGGAATTCACCTCTTTACGTGCGGATTCTGGGACTGGCTCATTGATTATGCGCGGCTCGAAGGTTAAATTTGATGCAATCAAACAAGGAAACGAAAGAAATGTCGAATACAGCAGCAGCTGACGCACCAACATCATTTTCAAGAGGACTCGATGGGATTGTAGCTGGTCAATCTTCGATCTGTTTCATTGACGGACAAAAAGGTGAACTCGTCTATCGCGGAATAAACATAGATGAACTCGCGACAAACGCGAGCTTCGAGGAAGTCGTATACTTACTCTGGCACGGCAAACTTCCCAAGCAGGATGAACTCCTGAAATTTCAAAAGAACCTATCATCAAACCGGAGCCTCCCTGAGCCGGTCATCGCCTTCCTGAAGGGCGTCCCTAAAAAGGCAAACCCGATGGATGTCCTCAGGACTGCCGTTTCTCTTCTCGGCCTTCATGATGAGGAAACGAAGGATAACTCGATTGACTCGAACTGGCTCAAAGCTGTTAAGCTTGTCGCCAAATTTCCGACAATCGTCGCGAACTTCCATACTTTCCGCACGAACGGGGATTACATTAAACCCGATTCGGCGCTTGGACATTCGGCGAATTTCTTATACATGATGAACGGCGTGGAGCCGGGCGAGATGGCTTCGAAGACATTTGATTGTGCCCTGGTGCTCCACGCGGATCATGAGTTCAATGCCTCGACCTTCTCCGCAAGAGTGACCGCGGCGACGCTATCAGATATTTACTCTGCGATGACCTCGGCGGTCGGCACGCTCAAAGGGCCTCTCCACGGTGGCGCGAACGAGAATGTTATGGAGATGCTTCTGGCGATCAAAACCCTGAATAACGTCGATCCCTATCTGCAGAAAATGCTCGCGGAGAAGAAGAAATTTCCCGGGTTCGGCCACCGCGTTTACAAGGTCGAGGATCCCCGCGCGAAGCACCTGCGCAAGTTTTCAAAGAAACTGGCGGAGACGATCGGCAACCTCAAATGGTACGAAATGTCCGAGAAAATCGAGGAATTTGTCAAGAGAGAGAAGGCACTGGTCCCGAACGTGGACTTCTACTCGGCCTCGACCTACCATTATCTGGGTATACCTACCGATCTTTTCACGCCGATATTTGGCGTGAGCAGGATAGCAGGGTGGACTGCTCACGTGATGGAACAGTATGCCGACAACAGGCTCATCCGGCCGATCTCTGAATATGTGGGTCCCCGTGAAGCTCATTTCGTGCCTATCGAAAGCAGGTAGACCGGATTCAGCTTCTTCTCGTCTTGGATGTCGTGGGTCGATCTCATTGTACCGTAGTGAGGCTGTTTGAGCCGGGTTCGCGACCTGTTGGAAACTTACAAAGTATTCTTTGGAGGCACCTGGTAGTATATGCACCATGACTCCTGTCCATTTTGCAGAATAATCGCAGGCGAGGAGAGGGCGGAAATCCTCTATGAGAGTGCCCTGAGCATAGCATTTCTCGATATCAATCCCATCAACTTCGGACACGCATTGGTCGTATCAAGGGAACATTTCACGGATTTTAACGAGCTCCCCGAAGATGTTTTATTGGACATAATGGAGTCTTTGAAAATTGTCTCACGGGCGGTCGTCGATTCGGTCCGCCCGGCAGGCTTCAATATTTTTAACAACAACGGCGTGGCGGCCGGCCAATCGGTTTTTCATTTTCATTTCCACGTTGCGCCTCGCTATGCCGGAGACGGTTTGAAGATAAGACCGCACTTGAAAATTTACGAATCCCCTGAGCAGATGGCAGAATACGCGATTAAGATTCGCGGAAATATAAAAGTGAACGATAAATCAGGAGAACGAAAATGAATAATTACGAAAGGCTGTCACCTCCAACAAAAGGGGAGAAGATTAAGGCTGTTGACGGAAAGCTCATAGTCCCGGATAACCCCATCATACCGTTTATAGAAGGCGATGGTACCGGGCCGGATATATGGCGCGCGAGCAAGATGGTTTTCGATTCAGCAATTCGAAAGGCCTACGGCGGCAAGAAGAGTATCGAGTGGTTTGAAGTCTATGCTGGAGAGAAGGCTAACAAAGTGTACGGAAGGGAAGTGTGGCTTCCCGACGATACCCTCAAAGCGATCAACGAATACATTGTCGCGATCAAGGGCCCTCTCACCACGCCGGTCGGTGGAGGTATACGTTCACTCAACGTCGCACTAAGACAAATGCTCGACCTTTATGTTTGTCTGCGACCGGTGAGATATTTCACGGGTGTGCCCTCGCCCGTGAAGAAGCCGGAGCTCATCGACATGGTCATCTTCCGCGAGAACACCGAAGATATATACGCCGGTATCGAGTGGCGGGCAGGCACGGCCGAGGCCAAGAAAATCGTCAGTTGGCTTATATCCGAAATGGGTGTTAAGAAGATTCGTTTCCCCGAATCTTCCAGCATCGGCATTAAACCCGTATCGGAAGAAGGGTCGAAGCGCCTTATCCGCGCGGCCATCAAGTACGCCCTCGACAAGAAGAGGAAGAGCGTCACTTTCGTGCACAAGGGCAACATCATGAAGTACACAGAAGGCGGCTTCAGAGACTGGGGCTATGAATTGGCAAAGGCGGAGTTCCGTGACCAAATTGTCACCTGGGACGAGGTGCAACAGGGAGCAAAGCCCGACGGCAAACTTCTTATCAAGGATGCTATTGCCGACAATTTCCTCCAGCAGATTTTGACGAGGCCGGCGGAATACGACGTGATAGCCACTTTAAACTTGAACGGCGACTACATATCTGACGCTCTGGCCGCGCAGGTTGGTGGGATCGGAATAGCACCTGGCGCAAACATAAATTACGTGAACGGCTTTGCAATATTCGAAGCGACACACGGTACCGCTCCGAAGTACACTAATCTCGACAAAGTAAATCCCGGGTCGGTGATACTTAGCGGTGTCCTGATGTTTGAATATCTCGGCTGGACGGAAGTCGCGGAACTGATTGTCAAAGGAATGGAAAAGGCAATCGGTTCGAAGGTCGTCACCTATGACTTTGCGCGCCTGATGGAGGGGGCAACTGAAGTCAAGACCTCACAGTTCGGCGAAGCGGTAATAAAGAACATGTGACCATCGGCGGAATTTCCGGATCCACTTTCGAGTTACTCGGGCGGCCCCTGGCCGCCTTTTTTTATTTTGCGCTTGACAATCCAATTTTATTATTTTAACTTATTCATGAATTAAAGTTAATTTAATTAGATATTTGACTGAGACATGTTAACAAGTGAGAAAAAGCTCGACCCGATCGACCACCGCCTTCTGGAGATCCTTCAGAAAAATGCGAGGACGAAACTCAATGAGATGGCGCAGCAGCTGGGCTTGACGATCCCGACCATCTCGGAGCGTATTCAGAAGCTGGAGGAGAGAGGGTTCATTAAGGGTTATACGACAATTCTGGATGCGAAACGCCTGGGGAAAGATATTACCGCATTTATTACCGTCTCGATAGACTCCAGTAAACATTACCAGATGTTCATGGAGCGCGCGAGGGAAACCGAGGAGATACTGGAGTGCCATTCCGTGACCGGGGAGGGATCTCACCTGTTAAAGGTCCGGGCCGACAATACAAACGCGTTGGAGAAGCTCCTCTCCAGAATTCAATCGTGGCCGGGAGTACTCAGCACAAAGACGAGCGTGGTATTGTCAACCATTAAAGAGTCAACAGTACTAAAAACACAACACAATTAATTTTAGGAGGAACAAATGGCAAAAGTTGCCAAGTCTGCCACTGAAATCGATAAACTGCTGAAGTTTGTCAAGGACAGCGGAGTTGAGATTATTGACTTAAGGTTCACTGACATCCCCGGACAATGGCAGCATTTCTCGATTTTACCATCGCAATTGACTTCCGATTCTTTCGAAGAAGGAGTCGGCTTTGATGGTTCGAGCATTCGCGGATTCCAGGCCATTCAGGAAAGTGATATGGTGCTGATTCCGGACCCAACAGAATACTTTATTGATCCCTTTACACAACATAAGACTATAGATATCATTTGCGACGTTAAAGATCCCATCACGGGAGAGCCGTACAGACGAGATCCGCGCTTCATCGCTCACAAGGCCGAAGCATATATCCGCTCCACAGGTCTTGCCGATCAGGCGTTCTTCGGGCCCGAAGCTGAGTTCTTCATATTTGACAATGTCAGGTTCGACCAGACAATGAACTCGGGATTCTACGAGGTAGATTCTGACGAGGGAATCTGGAACAGCGGGAGTAACGCCAAGCAGAACCTCGGCTACCGTCCTCGCAGCAAAGAAGGGTACTTCCCGGTTCCGCCGATCGACAGCCTCCAGGATCTGAGGTCCGAAATGGTCCTCACGATGAAGAAGGTCGGGATAGACGTAGAAGTGCATCACCACGAAGTGGCTACGGCGGGTCAGACTGAGATAGACATGAGGTTTAACACGCTCACTCGCATGGCGGACAGCCTCATGACTTACAAGTACGTCACGAAGAACGTGGCGGCGAAACACGGGAAGTCCGTGACCTTCATGCCGAAACCTTTGTACGGAGACAACGGTTCCGGAATGCACGTCCACCAGAGTCTGTGGAAAGCAGGCAAGCCGTTATTTTACGGAAACGGCTATGCGAACCTCAGCGAGATGGCCTTGTATTACATCGGCGGTCTCCTGAAACACGCGGCAGCCCTTTGTGCGATCACAAATCCGACCACAAACTCTTACCACAGACTCGTCCCCGGGTTCGAAGCTCCCGTCAACCTCGCTTACAGCCAGAGGAACAGGTCGGCTTCAGTCAGAATACCGATGTATTCCAAGAGCCCGAAGGCCAAACGCCTGGAATTCCGCGTGCCTGATCCGTCCACCAACCCATACCTTGCGTTCCCTGCGTTGCTCATGGCCGGGATCGACGGAATCATCAATAAGATTGATCCGGGTGAACCACTCGACAAGGATATCTACGACATGTCTCCGGAAGAGCTGCGTAATGTGCCTTCAACCCCAGGGTCTCTCGAGGACTCTCTCAAGGCGCTTGAACGCGATCATGAGTTCCTCCTCCGCGGAGACGTTTTCACCGAAGAGCTGATCAGCCTCTGGATAAAGTACAAGATGGCCAATGAGGTGAAGCAGGTCGCGCTGAGACCGCACCCGTACGAATTCATGCTCTATTACGATATCTGATTCAACGTTTCAATCGGTGTCATTCGAAAGGCCGCCTGCTGACGGCCTTTTTTGTTTCCATTGAATGGATTGGCCTCTTTGATTAGATTTCACGTGAATTTTAACGTGAAATAAACGGAGTGATTCCAATGGCTGTTTCATCAAATTCGTTTTCCGCAAAAAAAGACCTCAAGATTCAAAATTCAATCTTCAAAATCTTTCACTTGCCCTCTCTCAACAAGCAGAATTACGACATAACCAGGCTACCATATTCCATCAGGATACTCCTGGAGAATCTGCTTCGACACGAAGACGGAAGAATAGTGACCCGGGACGACGTGGAAGCGCTGCTGAAATGGGATGGCAAGCACCTCCCGCAGAAAGAGATCGCGTTCATGCCGGCGCGCGTGTTGCTGCAGGATTTCACCGGTGTCCCGGCAGTTGTCGACCTTGCCGCGATGAGAAGCGAAGTGAAGCGGCGCAATGCCGACACTGAAAAGATCAACCCTCTCATACCGTCCGAGTTGGTTATAGATCACTCCGTCCAGGTCGACAAGTTCGGTAGCGACGATGCTTTCATAGTCAACGCCGAGCTCGAGTTCAAGAGAAATGTCGAGCGCTATATGCTTCTCAGGTGGGGGCAGAAGGCATTCAGAAGTTTTAACGTTGTCCCCCCTGACACCGGAATCGTTCATCAGGTTAACCTGGAACATCTTGCGAGGGTGGTCGAGACGCGGAATCAGAACGGAGAGATGAGGGCGTTCCCGGACTCGCTTGTCGGCACCGATTCTCATACGACCATGGTCAACGGCCTCGGTGTTTTCGGCTGGGGCGTCGGCGGGATAGAAGCGGAAGCCGTTATGCTCGGCCAGCCTTACTTCATGCTCGCTCCGGAAGTCATTGGCGTCAGACTCAAAGGAGAACTCCCCGAGGGCGCGACGGCGACGGATTTGGTCCTGACTGTTACGCAGATCCTTCGGAAAAAGGGAGTTGTCGGAAAAATCGTCGAATATTTCGGGGAAGGGATTGGTCAGTTGAGTCTTCCCGACCGTGCCACTATCGGGAATATGTCGCCCGAGTACGGCGCCACAATGGGCTTCTTTCCGGTAGACGGAGAAACGCTGAAATACCTGAGATTGACCGGAAGATCGGACAACCAGGTCGCGATCGTGGAGGCCTACTGCAAGGACCAGGAGCTCTTCTGGACCAAGGACAAACCCGAACCAATTTACACCGACGTAGTCGAGATAGACATGAGCACAGTCGAGCCCAGCCTCGCTGGACCAAAGCGTCCGCAGGACCGCGTGGCACTGCGCGACATGAAGACTTCCTTCGCGAAATCACTTACGGCACCTCCGGCAGAACGCGGCTTCGGAGTAAAGCAGGAGGATGTCACGAGAAAGGTTACTGTTCAAAAAAACGGGGCGTCATTCGATATGCATAACGGCTCTGTGGTGATCGCTGCTATAACAAGTTGCACGAACACATCGAACCCCAGCGTCCTTGTCGCGGCCGGACTCCTCGCGAAGAAGGCGGTAGAGAAATACGGACTCAAACCAAAGCCCTGGGTCAAGACAAGCCTCGCCCCGGGTTCGCAGGTAGTGATGGATTATTTGAAGGACGCCGGATTACTGAAGCCGTTGGAAGAACTGAAGTTCAACCTGGTCGGTTTCGGATGCACCACGTGCATAGGAAACAGCGGACCGCTCGACGAAGACATATCCTCTGCCGTTGAAAAGGGGAACTTGGTCGCTGCCGCGGTCCTGAGTGGGAACAGGAACTTCGAGGGACGAATCAACCCGCATGCCAAGGCCAGCTACCTTGCTTCTCCGCCCCTCGTCGTCGCATACGCTCTCGCCGGACGGGTGGATTTTGATCCGATAACCGAGCCGATCGGCAACGCCAAAGATGGAACTCCGGTCTTCCTGAAAGATATCTGGCCGACTCAGAAGGAAATTAACGAGGTACTCGGGAAATCTATCAGACCGGAGATGTACAGATCACGCTATGCTCATGTGTTTGAGGGGGATGAAAGGTGGCGTGGACTCAAAGTTCCCGAAGGAAGCAGCTACAAATGGGATACAGCCTCAACATATATTCAGGAGCCCCCATTCTTCAAAGATTTACCTCTCGATCCCCCTCCTGTCGCCGACATTCAGGGTGCGAGAGTCCTCGCACTTCTCGGGGATTCGGTGACCACGGATCACATTTCTCCTGCAGGTTCGATTCAGCCGAACAGTCCCGCGGGAAAGTATCTCATCGAGCACGGCGTACAACCAAAGGACTTCAATTCATACGGCTCACGCCGGGGAAATCACGAAGTGATGGTCCGCGGAACATTTGCAAACATCCGTCTCAAGAACCTTCTTGTCCCGGGCACGGAAGGGAGCTGGACGGTTCACCTCCCCGATGGAGAGAAAATGTTTTTGTACGACGCCGCGATGAAATACCAGTCCGGCAACGTTCCACTGGTGATCATTGCAGGGAAGGAATACGGCAGCGGCAGCTCACGTGACTGGGCCGCGAAGGGAACGCTTCTCCTGGGAGTCAAAGCCGTCATTGCGGAAAGCTATGAGAGAATCCACAGGAGTAATCTCGTCGGGCTCGGCGTGCTCCCTCTGCAGTTCAGGGAAGGGGAAAGCGCCTCGACTCTCGGCCTGACAGGAAGGGAAACGTACAGTATTGCCGGCATTAGCAGCAACTTGATGCCGCATAAGACGCTTTCCGTAACGGCCACTGGCGACGGAGGCAAGACCATTAAGTTTGAGGCCATCGCCCGATTCGACAGCCAGGTCGACGTAGAGTATTATAAGAACGGAGGTATCCTCCAAACCGTCCTAAGGCAGATGCTGAAGGGATGAAGGGCTCACGAAAGGACACTATTCGTCCGCTCTTCACGTTATTTGGAAGTTATTCGCCGTTTTTATAGATTTAATCGTAAATAGGAGACAAAATGAGAAGCGGAATTCATCCCAAATACCATAATGTGACAGTAAATTGTGTATGTGGCAATACATTTCAGACACGTTCTACCGAACCTGGACAATTTCTAAAAGTTGAAATTTGCTCGAATTGCCATCCTTTCTTCACCGGAAAGCAGAAACTTATCGATTCTGCCGGCCGTGTCGAGAAATTCATGCAGAAGTATGGCAACAAGGCAAAATCTGGGGCGTGAACTTCTGAAAGTCGTAGTTTCCTTCCGCGGGACACCAGCTTCTGAGGAGATGGTACCGCCGAAGTAAATCAGGAATTAACCAGAAACTGGCGAGTTCAATAGTTCTTTCAAAATAGAATTGCGAAGAGAACGATTGACCAACCAATCAATCACCAACAGGGCTCCTTCGAAGCTTAGAGTTAGAATACCGGGCATGCAATGGTTTCGACAGGAGTAATACCGCAGCAAATGAAAAAGCAAGGGGTGCCGAGATGGAACAGTCAAGGAGATATCACAGTTATCCCCGTGAGGAAACTGAGACAGTGATCTATGAAACGGCTCGCGAGGTTGCTGTTAAGGTTCTTAACAGGATTGAGAGAACAGATTCGTACCTCGACAAACTTCTGGATTTCGAATTAAGAAATTCCGAACTGAGCAAACTCGACAAGTCATTTCTCACCGAGCTTGTTAACGGGACGATCCGCTGGAAAATGAAGATCGATTATGTCATTTCGCAGTTTTACCGCGGTGACTATTCGAAGCTGGACATCAATATCAAGAACGCCATCAGAATCGCGATGTACCAGATCATGTTCCTGGAGAGGGTGCCGCAATCGGCAGCTGTCAACGAGGCGGTAGAGTTCGTCAAGAAGCTGCGAGGGCAATTCCTCGCCAATCTTGTAAACGCTATTCTTCGGACTTCCATCAGAAAGCTGGAGACCGTCGAGTACCCCTCGATAGAAGCCGATGCCGTTAAAGCGCTTTCCACTGTTCATTCGTTCCCTACCTGGCTTGTAAGGCGATTCATCAATCGATTCGGCGTGTACGAAACAGAGCAGCTGCTTACGGCCCTCAACGAGCGTCCGAAGCTTTCGATCAGGGTCAACCCAAAGAAGATCGCACCTGAAGAACTCGTGTCAGGCTTCGAAGCAAAGGGGCTGAAGGTAACACGCGGGCAATTCATTTCGAATTTTTTCTATGTCGAGGGCCTGTCAAGGATCGGAGAACTCGAGTCATTTCGCGCCGGCCAGTTTACCGTGCAGGATGAAAGCGCCGGCATTGTCTCCGTGTTGCTCGATCCCAAACCAGGAGAGCGGATACTTGACATGTGCGCCGCGCCGGGAGGCAAGACTACACACATACTTGAACTTACCAACGGAGAAGCTGACGTTACGGCGATAGAGAAATACGAGAACAGGGCCAGGCTCATAGAGGATGCCGTCGAACGGATGGGGTACACCAACATCAAGATCGTTGTTGCTGACGCAGCAAAATTTTCCGACGGGGTGCTTTACGACAAGATACTCATCGACGCGCCGTGCACGGGGTTCGGCGTCATGAGAAAGAAACCGGATTCCAAATGGAAACGTGAACCGGAAGACATTGCTCTACTGAACGAAATACAATCAGATATCATTGAGAACGCGGCGAAGCTGCTGAAACCGAATGGCTACATCGTCTACAGTACGTGCACGATTGAGACCGAGGAAAATCAGAATGTGGTCCAGGCTTTTGTGAGCCGGCATCCTGAGTTTGAGATTGAATCCGCTGATAGCTTCGTCGATAGGTCCCTGGTGGGGAAGGACGGTTTCGTGGAAACTTTTCCGCACAGGCACGACATGGACGGCAGTTTCGCGGCGAAAATACGTAAGACACGGTGACATTGTTGTATGCGATTCGTCCATTTAATAACTTTCTAAGGAAAATATTTTGGAGGTTTAGATGATCAAGAACGTTGAAGAGCTCAAGCAAAATCTGCAGGGAGTCGTCGATGTCGACGGTTGGGAGAAAGCGAAAGTCGCCAACGCAGACAAGCTCCGTAGCTCTGTAATAGACACCTTAGTATATGAATCGGTATTCAATTCGAACCAGGAAGTTAAGATTAAGACCCGCTGGTTGATCCGCGAACTGGCAAAAAACCTTGGTTGCGGTTCGGCGTCGATCCAGGGACTCTACGATGCATTTGGACGCGGTGAAGTATCGGGATTCACTGTACCTGCCGTCAACATCAGAGGAATTACTTATGATTTCGCCCGCGCCATGTTCCGCGTGGCGAAGAAGAACAATATCGGACCGTTCCTTTTCGAGATTGCAAAATCTGAAATGGGATACACCGATCAGCGCCCCGATGAATACTCCGCTTGCATCCTCGCGGCGGCGGTTAAGGAAAACTATGCGGGCCCAGTCTTTGTTCAGGGCGACCACTTTCAGTTTAACGCGAAGAAGTTTGCGCAGGATCCTCAGAAGGAAATCGAAGGCATTAAGTCTCTCATTAAAGAAGCCGTCGCGGCTCAGTTTTACAACATCGACATCGATTCGTCGACGCTCGTGGATTTGAGCAAGTCGACGATTGAGGAGCAGCAGCGCAATAATTTCGAGCTTGCCGCCGAAATGACCGCGCTGATCAGGGAAATCCAGCCCCAGGGCGTGACGATCTCCGTCGGCGGGGAAATCGGCGAGGTCGGCAAAAAGAATTCTACTCCCGAAGAGTTCCGTGCATACATGCAGGGATACGTCAAGTCACTTGCTGCGAAGAAGGCCGGCGCCAAAATCATCAGCAAGATTAGCGTACAGACCGGGTCAAGTCACGGCGGGGTTCCACTGCCTGACGGGACTGTTGCCCAGGTCAAGATCGATTTCAATGTTCTGAAGGAAATTTCCCATATCGCTCGAAAAGAATATGGGATGGCCGGCGCGGTCCAGCACGGCGCTTCCACGCTCCCTGAGGAGCTGTTCGACAAGTTCCCGGGTGTCGGTACAGCCGAAATTCACCTCGCTACCGGATTCCAGAATCTCCTCTACGACATATTCCCGAAGGAGTTCAGGGATTCGATTTACGATTACCTCCGTAAGAACATGGCGGACGAGAAGACACCCGACATGACGGATGAACAGTTCATTTACAAGACCCGTAAGAAAGGGTTCGGACCTTTCAAGCAGCAGATGTGGGGTCTTGGCAAGGACTGGTTCGAGAAGGCGAACATGGAACTCGAGAAGAGGTTTGAGTTCCTCTTCCTGAAACTCAACACCAAGGGAACGAAGAGCTTAGTCGACAAATACGTAAAATTCTGACCCTGCCTGCAGGAACCGTTGAGAGAAGGGATAGTTTCTCAGCTTGACGAACTTTTCGTCTCACGAAAAAATGGCGGCGGCACTAAGTTCAGTAGTTGCCGCCGTATTTCTTACCACATTTAAAGTAATCGTTGGAGTTAGCACCGGCAGCCTCGGTATTCTGAGTGAGGCTGCCCATTCGGGCCTCGACCTGATGGCTGCCGGCATGACGCTGTTTGCCGTCAGGGCAGCCGACAAACCGGCGGACTCAGAACATCACTACGGCCACGGGAAATTTGAAAATATATCCGCTCTGTTCGAGACAATCCTCCTTTTGGTTACCTGTTTTCTCATTGCAAGAGAAGCCATAAACCGGCTTTTCTTCAGGGATGTGAACATCGAAGTCACTACCTGGAGTTTTGTCGTCATGGCAACTTCTATCGTGATAGACTTTACGCGGTCAAGAATGCTTTCACGCACCGCGAAGAAGTACCATAGCCAGGCACTTGAAGCTGATGCACTCCACTTTTCGACCGACATCCTCAGTTCCAGCGTGGTCATCTTCGGACTTATCGGTGCAAGATTCGGCCTTGAGTTCGCGGATCCGGTGGCCGCACTTGGCGTTTCAATCATAGTGGTTTTCATCAGCCTGAGACTGGGGAAGAGAACAATAGACGTGCTGGTAGATCGAAGTCCCGACCCTGCGCTAGTCGATGGCATCCGCTCGGCCGCGCTTCAGTCGAAGGAAATAAGGGAATTGAAAAAACTCAGGGTCAGAGACTCGGGTGGGAGAATCTTTGTCGATATGGTCGTCGAATTGCCCAGGCTTCTTCCTTTTGAACAGGCGCATAAACTTATGGACGGCATCGAGCAGCGTGTGAGAAAAATCCGTGACGGAATAGACGTTGTCGTTCATGCGGAGCCCGTGGAGAGCGATGAGGAAACCGCGCTGGACAAAGTGAGGTTTGCCGCCGAGCTCACGGACAGCAAAATTCATGAAGTGGAGATTTACTCCACGGAGCGGGGAATTGAGGTTGACCTGCACCTGGAAGTAGAGGATGCGGGGACAATAGAGGAAGCCCACGCGAAGGCGGACGAGCTCGAAAAAGCCATACGAGCCCAGTTGAAGGAGGTCGACCAAATCTTCATACATATCGACAAGTCTTCCGGAAATATGCTCAGGGCATCATCCGTCAGTTTCCGAAACAGTGACCTTCCGCGCAAGCTGCTCGACTACCTCAAATCCAGACGAGAAGTCGTCTCTTGTAGCAACCTGAATTTCACTGAAAGCAGCTCCGGGTTGCGGGTCGCCATGGCTTGTCAGCTCAACGAATCGTTCTCACTTTCGGAAACAGTTAGAATAGTCAACGAGCTTGAGGAAGATATCGTCAGAGAATTTCCCCAGATCTCGAGAGCAGTGATTCATCAGGAACCAGTTTCTCGCGAGACACAATGAAACCATACTACAACGATCCCTACACTGTGAATTTCGACGCGGCCGTAATTGATACTTCGAAAAGAGATGATAAGTTCGTCGTATCCCTAGATGAGAGCTATTTCTACCCTACTTCAGGAGGGCAGGAGCATGACACCGGTTTCATAGGGGACTTTGAGGTGCTTGATGTTTTCGAAGAAGACGGGCGCGTCTTGCATGTTGTTTCCGGCGAAGCACCTGCCGGCAGAGTAAACTGCCGTATAGATTGGGCACGCAGGTTCAACAACATGCAGCAGCACACGGGCCAGCACATCCTGTCCGCGGCATTCGAGAACCTGTTCGGCATTGAGACGGTCTCGTCGCGCCTGGGCGAGTATGCCGGGACGATCGATCTGTCGCGTCAACCTACCGATAGTGAAGTCGACCGGGTGGTAAACGAGACTAACGTGGTAGTCCGGGAGAACAGGCCGGTGATCGTCCACTATGCTGAGCGGGAGAATATCGGCTCCTTCAATCTCCGCAAATCGCCGAAAGTCGAGGGAACGGTCAGAATAATCGAAGTGAGGGATTTCGATATGTCCGCATGCGGAGGAACGCACTGCACTCATACGTCGGAGATCGGTGTCGTTCTCACAGGGAATGTCGAGAAAGTGAAGAGCGCTTTGACTCGTATCGAATTCTATTGCGGCGACAGGGCACTCAGGCGATACTACGAGGTTCAGAAATCGGCCCGCGACACTTCGCGAATCCTTTCCTCCACTATCGAAGATATTCCTTTTGCCGCCGAAAAGCTGAGAATTCTCGTCCAGGAGAAGGAAAACAGGGTCAAGTCCCTCACGGAGAGGGTGCTTGATGATATGTGCGAGAAGCTGCTGGCGCGCGTAAAGAGCGGATCCGCCGGCGTTGATTTCATCGATCTCACTGCAGAGCTTCAGACCACCGAAGAGCTTCGGTTTGTCGCGAGCTGCGTTTCACACAAGACCAGTACATCGTTTGCATTTGAGCGTGTCGATGGGAATATTTGCTATATGAACCTGAATCTTGCCGTTGAAGAAACGAGGGCGACCGCAATCATGAACGAGCTGCGCGCGAAGTGCGGGGCCAAAGGGGGAGGACGCAACGGGTTCTATTCTTTAGCGTTTGAGAAGTCACGAATCGACGACGTTGCTGCTCTTATCGAGAAGGGTATGAAGAGTGAGTGATGTCAGGGCTCACCTCTACGTGAGCGGCGTAGTACAGGGAGTCGGTTATCGCTATTTCGCAATTCGCAAAGCAAGCGCGTATGGGCTCAAAGGCTTCGCGAAAAATCTCGTCGATGGAAGGGTCGAGGTTGTCGTGGAGGGCGAACAAGGACTCGTCGAGGAGTTCATGAAGGATCTGAGGCGAGGACCTATCTCCGCGCACATAACGGATATCAGGATCGAGTGGGACAAGCCAACTTTCGAGTTTGAGGGGTTTCAAGGATTATGAGAGTCGGATTTGGTTTCGACGCACACGAGTTCGTTGATGACAAGCCGCTCAAGCTGGGCGGCGTAGCTATCGATTTTCCGAAGGGGCTCCGCGGACATTCCGACGGGGACGTTATTCTGCACGCGCTCAGCGACGCCATTCTGGGTGCCTGTGCCGCAGGAGATATCGGCATATATTTCCGGGACGACGACAAAAAAATAGAGGGAATAGACAGCCGGCGCATACTCGAGTTTTCGCTGGAGAAGGCAGCCGGCGCTAAACTGAAGCTGCATAACATCGACATCGTAATCGTGGCTGATCAGCCGAAGCTCAGCAATGCGTACGCCGCAATTCGTGAATCGATCTCTGCGACATGCAGTATTCCTGCCGGCTTCGTTTCGGTGAAAGCGAAGACAACCGAGGGGACACTGGTTGGAAAGAATGCCATCGCTTGTTTTGCCATAGTGCTGGCGGAAGAATTGTGACGCATCTAGATACCCTCATAACCGCGATAAGTAACACCGATTCGTCATACCTCTACTTCACGATTTTCATGATGGCCTTTGCGGAGAACATTTTTCCTCCAGCCCCAAGTGATTTGGTCATCGCGTTCGGTGGATCCCTTGTCGGAATGGGGAAGCTTGGATTCGTAGCCGCCGTTCTTTCGGCGACGTTGGGAAGCACAGCAGGTTTCATTGTCATGTATTATATCGGCTTCTTCCTGGGGAAGAAACTGATAGATGCCGGGAAGCCTTCCTTCCTGCCCTTTGATAAGATCAAACGCGCCGAACGTTGGTTTACGAAATATGGCTACGGGCTAGTAGTGGCTAATCGCTTTCTTTCCGGAACGCGAGCGGTGATTTCGTTCTTTGTCGGGCTGTCTGAACTTCCCGTTGCCGTCACGCTGCCTCTCTGCGCGCTGAGCGCACTTCTTTGGAATACTCTTCTCGTCTACGGAGGTTCGGTACTTGGCCACAATTGGAAGCAAATCGACCGCTATCTCGATATTTACGGGGAAGTCATTGTTATTCTGCTGCTGCTTGTCGCGACCTCCTTCGGCGTGAAATATTTTGTCGGACGCCGCCGTGCCTAAGAAGGTTTTGAAAGGCATTGGGGCTATTCTTGCAGCAATAGTCCTAATATCCGTTGTGAATTCCATCTTTGCCTACCACGTGAGTCGGTACGAAGGTGTTCAGTTCGGCAAATACTATGAGTATTCGGGGGTAATCGGCGTTCACACCACCTACTCCGACGGGAGCGGGAGTTATGCAACGATCGGGAGGACCTGTGATTCTCTCGGACTCCATTTTGCGATCATAGCCGACAAAAATACTGTGCAGCCGCTTCGCGACAGCCTGGATAGAAGATCCGGGATGACCCTGATCATTCCGGCGGTTCAAATGACCGTCGACAACGGGTCAGGGAGTTTTCTCGTAGTTGGAGACAGTATTCCGCTTTTGCCTGGAAACGGGATCAGTGCCGACTCGGTGTTCAGGTACGCGTCCCGGAAGGGAAGCCTTGTGATATTGTGCCGTGAATCGGAATCCGGCCTTCACCTCTCTGCGGGCAAGCCGAATGAGGCTGATTATGGTGGAATGGAGTTGTACAACTTCCATCGGAGCTGGAAAAGCATGCTGAGCGTGTTCGGCGTTAACAAACTCTTCGGAACCTGGCTCGCCGGGGCACTCGACTCACGCTCGTTTAATTACGTCATTCGGTATCCTGAAAAGGAAATGAAGGATTTCGACCGAATAAACCGGAGCCGAAAAGTTATCGGCATCGGCGCTTTGGGAGCTCGTTCGAATATCAGGATATGGAATGGTACTTACTGGCACTATCCCTCCTATGAAACTATGTTCAAGCTGGCCCACACCGTTATCGTAACGACGACTCCGTATAATGCGCTCTACCGTCACGACCGTGAACTGACACTGGACGCGATCAAGAGGGGTAACTCATACGTGGCCTTCCCGGGGTTGGAGCCGGCGAGAGGGTTCCTTTTCACGGCAACTTCGGGAAACGCCGAAGCGACAATGGGGGACAGCCTTCGCCTCGAAGGTAGCGCGACAATCCGAGTCTCGCTCCCGGACAGCGACTATGTCGAGACACAAATTGTTAGAAACGGGGAAACAATCGGGACTTACGAGAACAAAGGGAGCACCACGCTGACCGTCAATACAGCTGGCATTTACAGGGTACAGGTATTTCAAGAAAGGATCATGCTTCCATTTTTCATTAAGCGATCCTATCCGTGGATTCTTTCGAACCCAATTTATGTTTATAAAGATTGACCGATGACAAAATCGCATAGCTTCTTCGACTCTAAACTTGCCATGGGTATCGTGTCTGGTTTACTCCTCGGGTTTTCATTCCCGCCCTTCCATTTTGGATGGCTGGCATTCGTGGCGCTTATCCCGTTCTTGTTCGCGATCGACAGTGCCACGAGCTACAAAGAGATCCTTAAGCTTTCGTATTTCACTTTCCTTATCTTCAACATCATCGTTATCTACTGGGTCGGTGGGTGGAGCAAGGAGACGGATCCTTTCATGATGATTGGCGGGGCGGCGCTTGTCGCTGGTCATCCGCTCTTCTTCGTGATCCCGATTCTCTTTTATCGCTTTCTACGGAAGAGGCTGGGAAGAACCACTCTTCTTCTTTTCCCGTTTCTCTATCTCTCGTTCGAGCATATCCATTCGATTACTCAGGTTGCGTTTCCTTGGCTAACGGTGGGGTATTCGCAGTGCTATAATCTGCCGGGGATACAGTTCGCGTCCCTGACGGGGCTATTCGGGGTTTCGCTCCAAATATTGACCGTTAACTCTCTCCTGGCATACGCGGTCATGCTTTGGCTGGACGGTCCAAGTGAAAACAAGACAAGACTGATCCTGTCGGTCTCCGCCGCGTTCCTTTTCGTGATCATACCTGAACTCTACGGTCTGAGCGTGCTTGTGAAGGCAGGCCGCACGCATTTCGGGAAAGAACTCAGAGTGACGATCATTCAACCGGATATTGACCCGTACGCGAAATGGAGTGGCAGCCCCGCACAGATTCTGCGAACTTATGAGAACGAAACCTATCTGGCGTTGGGACATAGGGCCGATCTTGTAGTCTGGCCGGAGACGGCAATCCCGTTTTACATCCTTCTTCCGCCATTCAATTATTACCGGGAAGAGCTGCAGACCTTCGTAGACACGACCGGGATTTCTCTGATGAGCGGTTTGCCGCTGGCGAAGTATTATTCCGACAGTAACGATGCAAAACCTAGCAGTCATTACGATGAATTCATGCATCAATACTATGATGCATACAACGGTGCGGCCCTTTTCCTTCCGCATTCGGACCGGTATCAGACATACGGTAAAATAATCCTTGTCCCGTTCGCAGAGCGGCTCCCCTACGCCGACGCGATTCCGTTCCTCATCGGGCCGCTGAAATGGGGAGTAGGGATCAGCAACTGGGCCCGCGGAACGGACACGACCGTTTTCAGGTTGGCTAGCGGCACTCGATTTTCCACTGTAATCTGTTACGAAAGCGTGTTCCCGGGATTTGTTCGTGAGTTCACTAAGAAGGGCGCGGATTTCCTCGTGATCATTACAAACGACGGGTGGTATGGCAACACGTCGGGTCCATACCAGCACGCTGCATACGCGATCATGCGGGCCGTAGAGAACCGACGGTCGGTCGTAAGGTCGGCGAACACCGGCATCTCCGAGTTTATAGATCCGTATGGCCGCTATATCGGCGTACCTACCAAATACGGGGAGATCGCCACGATAACGGAGAATATTCCGCTGGATGACTCGGTTACCTTCTACGCCGAACATGGGAATTGGATTGCCCACCTGGCGGAAATAATTTCGGCGGCGTCCATTCTAATCGTACTTTTCCTTAAATTGAGACACCCAGAAACAAGGAGAGATTCAAACGAATTACATTGACTTACGAAGCGACACGGTCACGAGACCGGGTGAGGCCATGCGCAAGGCTATGGCAAATGCCGAGGTAGGCGACGACGTTTTCGGCGAAGACCCGACCGTCAATCGACTACAGGAAACTGTTGCCGATCTGTTGGGAAAGGAAAGCGCACTCTACGTTCCCAGCGGAGTAATGTCCAACCAACTGGCATTGAAGACACACACGACGCCGGGTGATGAGGTCATCGTCGAGAGGGATTCGCACATCTTCAACTACGAGACCGGCGCGCCTGCGTTGTTGTCGGGGGTGCAGATCAATCCCGTCCCAGGCGTGCGGGGTCTAATGACCGCTAAAGACGTTGAGGAGGCAATTCGTCCAGACGTCTATTACATGATGCCGACGCGTCTCGTATGCGTGGAGAACACACACAACCGCGGGGGTGGCAGCATCTACCCCATGAAGCTGATCGAAGAGATCAGGGATGTGGCCGTGAGGCACGGGTTGAAATATCATCTTGACGGAGCTCGTCTCTGGAATGCCTCGGTAGCGACCGGCATAAAAGTGTCGGAGTATGCGAAGCATTTTGACTCGGTGTCGGTCTGCCTCTCAAAAGGGCTTGGCGCTCCCGTCGGCTCGGTACTTACGGGTACAAAAGAATACATTGGCAGGGCAAAGCGCTTCAGGAAAATTTTCGGCGGTGGTATGAGGCAGGCCGGGATACTGGCAGCTGCAGGGCTGTTCGCCCTCGAGAATAATTTCAAGAGATTGGCCGAGGACCATGAAAAGGCCAAAACCTTCGCGAAAATACTGAGCGAATCTCCGATGTATGAGGTCAACGTCGATCATGTTGAGACAAACATCGTGATTTTCGGCTTCAAGCATCAGATCGGCATGGATAGGTTCATAGCAGAAGCGAAATCCCTGGGCGTACTTCTATCAGCAGGAAGCGCCGGCAAGGTCCGGGCGGTGACGCACCTTGACGTCTCGATGCAGAGCGTCAGGACGGCGGCGGAGACAGTGGTGAAGTTTCGTGTCAATTGATAATAACCGCCCGACCATCATTCGCGTGAGCAGAACCACAACGAGACTTCCCCAAGAGCCCAATGCCATCACCGATTGAACGCGTTCCTGAAATAAAGGACCTGGAGAAAGCCAAGGCCGCGGGATACACGCATTACCCACTCGTGGTGGAAGCTCTAGAGGACATCTATACCCCTGTCGGACTTTATCTGAGGCTGCGGAAGCTCGGAGACAATAGCTTCCTCCTCGAAAGCGCGGAAGGCGGAGAGACAATCGGGAGGTACTCGTTTATGGGGTTCAACCCGTTTGCCAGTTTTCAGGTCGCTAACGGAAAAGTCAAAGTCGACGGGAACAAAGAACGCGCGGTCGAATCACCGATCGACGAGCTGAAGAAGTTTTTCTCAAAGTTCAGGATATATCCCGTCGGAAATCTTCCTCCTTTGGCGGGCGGCGCGGTAGGCTACTTTGGATACGATTTCGTGAAATACATCGAGGCGATCCCACTTAGAGAGGGAGAGAAGCCTGTCCCGGAGGTTCTGCTGAATTTCTATGATACCATACTCGCCGTCGATAACCTGAAGCGGCGGGTTATTCTGGTGACACTGATACCACTAGCAGGGGAATCCTCCACATTCAGGACTGTGATGGACGAACGATTGTCGTATCTCAAGAAGATTATCCGATTGATGAAAGAGGATGGCCGCAACCTGGTTTCACCGCAATGTTCGGTTGGCGAGGCAAAATTCAATCTGACTAAGGAACGCTACAAGGAGATCGTCACCCGCGCCAAAGAATACATTGTCGAAGGGGATATTTTTCAGGTGGTCCTTTCCCAGCGGGCTGAGTTTATCTTGAAGGGCGACCCCTTTCTTCTGTACAGAGGTGTCCGTGCTCTGAACCCGTCGCCGTACATGTTCTATCTTGAGTTTGGGTTGGAAAGCGACAGACTCGCGGTAATCGGCTCCTCTCCCGAAATGTTCGTCAGAAAACAGGGGAAGAAGATCGAAATGCGCCCGATTGCCGGTACGAGCCCCCGCGGCACGACTCCGGAGGAGGATGAACGCTTCACGCGCCAGCTGCTGACGGACGAGAAGGAGAAAGCAGAGCATGTGATGCTCGTCGACCTCGGGCGTAATGATATCGGGCGCGTGGCATCCACAGGCAGCGTTCATGTGGAGAATTTCATGCATGTCGAAAAATTTTCCCACGTGATGCACATAGTCTCAGACGTCATCGGAAATACCGATGCGGGGAAAGACGCGGTTGAGACGCTTGCCGCTTGTTTTCCCGCCGGTACGCTCAGCGGAGCCCCGAAAGTACGCGCCATGGAGATTATATCAGAACTGGAGGAGACACCCAGGAAGATTTATGGCGGCACGGTCGGCTACATCGATTTCAATAATAACATGGATACTTGCATCGCCATACGCACGTTCGTAGTACAGGGTGATATTGCTTACCTGCAGGCGGGCGCGGGCATCGTCTACGACTCCGACCCCGACCGCGAATACGACGAGTCGATCAACAAGATGAAGGCAAACCTCGAGGCTCTCAAACTCCTCGGCGAATTTAAATGATACTTCTCATCGACAATTACGATTCATTCACGTACAACCTTTACCAGTATCTCTCCGAGATGGGCGCTGATGTTCAGGTCGCGCGAAATGATAAGATCAGTATCGAGGAAATACGCGCTTGTAAGCCGGAATCCATAGTCATTTCACCCGGGCCGAAGACGCCAAGTGAGGCTGGCATTTCAGAGCCCCTCATAAGGGAATTTCACAAAACTGTTCCGATACTCGGCGTCTGCCTCGGACACCAGGCAATCGGCGAGGTGTTCGGCGGAGCGGTTGTCAAGGCACCTGTGCCGATGCACGGCAAGATTTCACGGATTATTCACAACGGGAGATCGATTTTCGCCTCTCTCCCGATTCCTTTCCCCGCGACGAGGTACCATTCGCTGGTGGTTTCCAAAGAAAACCTTCCGGATGAATTGGAGATCATTGCGTGGACTGAAGACAATCTTGTAATGGGATTGAAGCACAGAGACTATCCTACCGTCGGTGTGCAATTCCATCCCGAGTCGATAATGACTGAAAACGGAAGAACGCTTCTTCACAATTTTATTAATGGAAGAATCTGACTATGAGCACCACTATTAACCATTCCAGCAATAACAACGATCGTTTGTCCATGATTGAGGCGAGACAGCACGACATCTGGAGAATCTTCAAGATCATGTCGGAATTTGTCGACGGCTTCGATCTGCTGAGCAGGGCAGCGCCTGCCGTATCGATTTTCGGATCGGCGAGAATGAAACCCGGCACAAAATATTACGAGCTTACGAGGCAGGTCGCTTTTGAACTGGCGAAGACGGGGTACGCGATCGTCAGCGGAGGAGGAGGCGGACTGATGGAAGCCGCGAACCGCGGCGCAAAAGAAGGAGGCGGGGAATCAATCGGCCTGAATATCGAACTTCCCTTTGAGCAGAGGCCAAACGAATACATCGACCAGGATAAGCTTATGACGTTCCAGCATTTCTTTGTCCGCAAGGTGATGTTTGTCAAGTACGCCCAGGGATTTATAGTTATGCCCGGGGGGTATGGAACCGTCGACGAATTTTCGGAAGCGATAACCCTGATTCAAACTAAGAAGACAAAGAAGTTTCCCGTGATTCTCATGGGAAGCAGTTACTGGGCAAAGATGCTTTCCTGGATGAGAGAGACAGCGCTTGCTGAAGGATGTATCGCCGAGGAGGAACTCGACATCTTTGACGTCTGCGATGAGCCAGCAGAAGCGGTGCAGATAATAAAGGATTTCGGTCTAAGACATGGCTATGTCACGAATTTCTAAGCGACTTCTCGTAGTGGCGTTACCCATCGGGATTCTGCTGGCTGCCGGCCTTACGCTGGTCACTCGGGGTTTTGGTCTTGGTCAGCGGGTTCCCGGGAACAGTTCATTCACTACTGACGTTAGTCGGTTGTCAACTTATCGCATTCCCGACTCACTCGATTTCTGCGGAGAGCGGATGCCGCTGGAGGTTCCGGATGTGCGGGAAAGGATGGAGCAGGCTTTCTATATTGAACTGTCCGACGCGCAAATCATCCTTGATCTGAAGAGGAGCACGAAGTATTTCCCGTACATTGAAAAGAGACTTCGCGAAATGAATCTCCCCGAGGATCTGAAATACCTGCCGGTTGCGGAAAGCGCTCTCAGGAATCTTGTCTCAAGCAGAGGGGCCGCCGGCCTTTGGCAGTTTACCGATGACACCGCCCGACGCTACGACTTACGGGTCAATTATTATGTGGACGAACGTTATAATTTTCGTAAGGCCACTGATGCCGCGTTGAATTACCTCAACGATCTTCACTCAGAATTCGGGAGCTGGACCCTTGCTGCTGCCGCCTATAACATGGGCAAAAACGGTATCGAGCGGACAGTAAACTACCAGATGACCACAAATTACTACAACCTGCAACTGAATGATGAAACATCGAGATTCGTTTTCAGGATTGTCGCTTTGAAACAGATAATGTCTCACTACAAAACCTACGGCTTCGACCTGACCAGGAATGATTTCTACCAGGCACCTGAAGTCAGGAGCGTCGAGGTCAGACAGATCAATGACCTGTCCGTTTGGGCGCGACAGCAGGGAACAAGTTACAGAAACGTCAAGTACCTGAATCCGTGGCTGATGGAAAGGTCGCTCCCTGCAGGCAGATGGAGCGTGGATCTCCCACAAATGTCCCAGCCCGTCATGTTCACCTCTGCGACGCCCGCCATTAGGGATTCCGATTCATCTTCGCAGGCGAATCTAACTTACGTTGTCAGACGTGGAGACTCGCTTACCAGGATTGCCGATATTTATGGGGTCAGCGTAAGGGATTTGCGCGATTGGAACGGCTTGCGGCAGGATGGATATCTAAGAACAGGACAGAGATTGACAATTTATTCAAATGCCCTGAACTTTGTACGCTGAGATCCGTCTAAGTCGGTAACTCATATTAAAACGAACTTGGATGGAAAAACGTTTGTCATTTGGTTTAGAATCCGCCATTCCTCGCGAACCAAACATACCTGTCCATTGAGTGAGGGCAGCTAAACCGATGAGATCTCTGGAGATAACAGACGTCAAGGCGTTTCCTTCCTTGGCCAAACCGGACAACGCATATATAAGCTACCAGTTGTATTTTCAACTCAAACTGCAAAAGAGCGTACGCGTGGGACAATTTGGCAGATACACTTTTCCAGCAGGAAGTTACGTGTACACGGGGAGCGCCATAAGGAATATAAGGAAGAGGGTTATCCGTCATGTTTCAAGCCGGAAGAAATTGCATTGGCATATCGATTACCTTCTTTCAACATCGGGAGTGCATTTATCGAAGATAGTTTTGTCGGAAATGAAAGAGTGTGAATTGAACCGCCGGACACGCGGAGTCATTGCGGTACCGGGATTCGGTGCGACTGATTGCGTCGCCGGATGCGGGAGCCATCTGAAGTATATCAATGAGATAAAGAAGAATAAGCGTCGGCCGAGATCGAATGCTATATCCGTTCGGCTAAGTTGGCGCAATCCTTAAACACAAAATGGAGGAGAATCAAATGCCAAAAAGGAAGAGAATCGTTGCTTTGAAAGGGATTGTGGGCACTATGATGATGATATGCCTTCTTCCCCTTCTTGCGGTGGCAAAGGCTGATACCTCCGATGTTATGCACAACATAAAGTTCAGGAACATCGGGCCTGCCGCTGCAGGTGGAAGGGTCAGCGCGGTTGCCGGGATTCCCGGTCAACCAAACATCTATTACGTGGGCGCGGCCGGAGGCGGAGTGTTTAAGACCGTCGACGGTGGAATATCCTGGAAGCAGGTATTTTCGCACGAAGCCACTTCTTCCATCGGGGCGATCGCATTAGCGCCGTCGAATCCGAATTTCGTCTGGGTCGGGACTGGCGAAGCGAATCTCCGCAACGACATCATCACCGGAAAAGGCGTCTACTTCTCGCCGGACGCCGGCAAGTCCTGGCAGTTCATGGGACTCAAGGATGTCGGACAGATCTCGCACATAGTCGTTAATCCTTCGGAGCCCAACAATGTGTTCGTCGCGGCCATCGGTCACGCCTGGGCACCTAATAATGACCGCGGCGTATTCCGGACAACCGATGGTGGAAAGACTTGGGACAAGGTCCTCTTTATCAATGATACGACGGGAGCTTCAGCCCTTGTGATGGACCCTGGCAATCCGAAGGTCCTGTTTGCCGGTATGTGGCAAGTTCTCAGACATCCCTGGGCGCTCGAAGACGGCGGCGACGGCAGCGGCATTTACCGGTCGACCGACGGCGGAACGACGTGGAAAAAACTTACCGATGGCTTGCCGACCGGTCCGCTGGGCAGGATAGCCATCGCAGCTGCCCCCAGCAACCCCGACCATATCTACGCTCTCGTGGAATCGAATAAAGGTCTGCTGTACGATTCCAGGGACCTCGGAGATCACTGGCATTTCGTGAGCAACAATCACGAGTTGGATGTCCGCCCGTTCTACTTCTCGAATTTTGTGGTCTCTCCGGATAACGAGAACAAGCTGTTCTTCCTATCATTCCTGATTACCGAATCGACGGACGGCGGAAAGACCGTGAAGAGCGTGAACGGGGAAGTCCATGTCGACCACCATGCCATTTGGATCGACCCGCAGAATGCGAACCGGATAATCATTGGAAATGACGGCGGCGCATTCCTTTCGGTCGACGGTGCGAAGACTTGGAGATTCCTTAACAATCTGCCGATTGAGCAGTTCTACCAGGTAGCGGTCGACAGCAGTAAACCGTTTAATCTCGGAGGAGGGCTGCAGGATAACAACGGCTGGTATGGCATCTCTTCGAATCTCAACGGCAGAGGAGTCACCGGGGAGAACTGGTTCACTGTTGCCGGCGGCGACGGTCAGTATGTCGTGCCAGCTCCCAGCGATCCCAGCATAGTGTACGCGGAATCGCAGGACGCCTACTTGAAAAGGTTGGATTTGAAGACTGGCCTGTCGCGATTCATCCGTCCATATCTCTACGACTCGCCGGACATGCCGCCGTCCGAATTGAAGTACAGATTCAACTGGACCACACCGATAGCGGTTTCAAGCACTGACGCCAACGAAGTATTCCTGGGCGGCAACGTGGTGTTCAAAACTATGGATGGCGGATTGCACTGGACTGTGATCAGCCCGGACCTCACGCGGAACGATAAATCCAAGCAGCGTCCAAGCGGCGGAAATATCAACCTCGATATCAGCGGCGCTGAGAATTACGATACGATTCTTTCGATCGGAATCTCGCCTCTAGACTCTAACGTTATCTGGGTTGGCACCGATGACGGTCTGGTTCAGGTCACCAGGGACGGCGGTCAACATTGGGAGAACGTCGCGAAGAACATAGCGCGTTTGCCTGAGTGGGGTCGCATCTATCAGGTCGCCCCTTCGCCATTCAATCCAGCATCATGCTATATAGCCGTCGACCTCCACGAGCTCGATAACAACAAACCGTATGTCTTCAAGACTGATGACTACGGAAGGACCTGGGCATCGATCTCTAAGGGGTTTCCGGAGGAATATCCGGTACATGTAGTCCGTGAGGATCCGAACATGAAGGGATTCCTCGTAGCAGGCACCGATGCCGGCCTGTACTATTCCAGAGATGACGGAAGTCAGTGGATGCCCCTGAAGAGCAATTTCCCGACTGCATGCGTCTATGATTTGAAGTTCGAGAAGCAGACCCATGACCTCGTCGTGGCCACACACGGCAACGGCATATTCATCCTGGACAACATAACGCCGCTCGAACAATACGACACGAGGGTCGCGGACGAGCAATTCCATCTCTTCACCTCGCTTCCGGCGTATATGTACCACTTCTGGAACAAGGACGCCTTCAACGATCTCAGCACATATTCGGCTCCCAACCAACCAGGCGGTGTAATGATAGATTATTACCTGAAAGATACGCTGGGAACAAAACCTGAAGAGCGTAAGCAACACAAGTCGCCTATCGAAGTCCAGATCACCGATAATGCCGGGAATCACATCGCGACGCTGTACGGACCCGACAAGAAGGGCTTCAACAGGCTAGTTTGGAATATGCGATACCAAGGTCCCAGCCCCCTGAAGATTGATCCGAAAATAGCGATGAAAGAAAACCCGTATTCCACCCGTGGGCCGATGGTTACGCCGGGTACTTATAAGATTACGGTAATGGCAGCCGGAAAGACCGATTCACTGCAGACGGAAGTGTTACCAGACCCACGGTTCTCAGTCCCGGCAGACTTCTTCACGTCCAATGTGACAAACGGGCTCCTGGCAAGAAACCGGAGTTCCGCAATGAACGACATGCTGAACAGGATTCAAGGCATTGATGAGCAGATGGCGACAATCCGAAAGTCTCTTGCTACGGATGAGCAAGGAATGAAAGACGGTAAATACAAGGCAGTTCTGGGTGAGATGACCGAACTCGGCAAGAAGCTGACGGCTCTCAAGGATACCGTTTACACTAAGGGTATTCAGCACGACGTCGAGGAGGACGATATACACGCTTTCACGCACCTTGAGTCACGGCTGCAAGGAATGATGTATAGCTTCTTCACGCCGTACGGAGGCGTCCCGAGCGATGTTACTATAGAGATGATGAACGAGCTGGGAGGGCAACTAGACGGTTTCCTAAACCAGTTCAACGGGATACTCACGACAGATATTCCGGCGTTCAACAAGGTCGCGCAGGAGAATGGTGTGCCGACACTATTCGCCGGGCCTGTGGTCACCGTGAAGAAATAGAAGGTTCAGTGTAGGAAAAGAGAAAGGCGGGGCTACAGTCACGCAGCCCCGCCTTTTTGGCGTTTAGTAGTTATAGAATCTGTGTTATGTTACCTCGCATGGCTAGCTACGGCGCTACCTCTCCGCGATCGTTCTCGGCTCCTCACCGGTCGCTGCCCTCTCTCTCGGCGCGCAACAACTCCGATTCCGGATCTTGGGTCGCGACTTTGGGCATTCGTTCTTGAGCTTGCATAGAGGGCTTCACGTAGTTAAATTCAAACGTCCGTTAGGGGTGCTATCCCGAGCGAAATGGGATGGCTGAGATAAACCCTACGAACCTGATCTGGGTAATACCAGCGGAGGAAAATGGACGATGCTTCTCGTGGACCGTTTCTATTTTCGACTGTTGGATATTCCCGGCAGTCCCAATTGGAAACGGTTTATTTGTTTTTGGAGAAGCTATGAAAGATAAATTACTTACATTTCTTACTTTACTCGCGATATGTGCGCTTGTAACGCCCGTTCACGCTCAAGAGGCTGGCGCGATCCACGGTTCGGTGGTCGACTCGACCGACAATTCAGTGATTCCTCACGCCGTACTCAGGATTTTGCCCAGCGGTGATAGCACGTTTACGGATGAAAATGGGTCGTTTGAATTTGAGAACGTGTCTCCAGGCCTCCATCAACTCAAGGTAGATGCGCCGGGATATGTGCCCATGGCTAGGGCGGTTAGTGTGCCTGGCCGCCTACTTACGATTGCGCTTCAGCGAAGGACCTACCACTTGCATCCTATTCTTGTCACTGCCCAGATCGCACAGTCTCGCCGGTCGCCGGTCACATTCAGCAATCTAACGAGCCGGATAATCAAGGATCAGTACGCTGCCCAGGATGTTCCGGTGATCCTCTCCCAGCTCCCTTCTATAACGCAGTACTCGGAGAACGGCGAAGGAATCGGCTACTCCTACATCACGATGCGGGGCTTCGACCAACGAAGGATTTCGATAATGATCAACGGCATACCACAGAACGATCCGGAAGATCACAATGTTTATTGGATCGACGTACCTGACCTTCAGGCGAGCACGGAGACGATTCAGGTTCAGCGTGGTGCCGGCAATGAGTTTTATGGAGCTCCGGCAATAGGCGGTTCCATAAACCTCGAGACAACGAATCTGGGGACCGAGAAACAGCTCAGCCTTTCAATGGGCGCCGGCTCTAGCGGCGAATCGTTTACCGGACCTGTGATCGACCGCTTGTTCGGCACAGGAATGACCCGTCGATACTCCGCAACGTTCGGTTCCGGGTTGGTAGATAATAGGTATACGTTCTACGCGCATCTCGCCAAGAATATGACTGACGGCTACCGCCAGGACTCATGGGTCAATCTCAACAGTTACTTCTTCAGTGCAACCCGGTATGACCAAAATTTCACGACGACGGTAAATATGTACGGCGGCCCTATATCCGACGGTCTGTCGTATCTTGGGCTCCCGAAATTTGCGGCCCTCGACAAAAACCTTCGGACGTCAAACTGGGGGGACTGGAATACTGACAGCAGCTGGGTCAACTATTCTCCCAATATGTCAAGGTTCATTTCGAGCAATGGGAAAGACACAGTATACGCCGTTCCCCGCAGGCCGAGTGAAATAGAAAACTTCTCACAGCCTCATTTCGAACTGCTCAACGAATGGAAGCTCTCCCCTTCTCTCACATTGAACAATTCACTGTTCCTTGTGCTGGGATCAGGCTTCTACGACTACGACGGTTCATGGGCTGACACAAGTTATTTCCGAATCACACCACAGTACGGCTACAATCCGTTAAGTAATCCGACAGACGCTCTCATTCACGCCTACGTCGGTCTCAGCCAATACGGATGGATACCACGGCTTACGATACGCCACAACGACGGAACGCTCGTCCTTGGCGCGGAACTGGACCAGAACGTCTCCGATCACTGGCAGACAATAAGGTGGGCACAGGCTCTGCCTGCGGGACTCCCGGCCGGTTACCGGTACAATCAATGGAAAGCACGAACCGATGTCGCCGCTTTATACGGGCATGAGCTCTACGATCTGACTCAAAAAGCCACCCTGATGCTCGACATCGAATACCAGTTCAAGCAATACAAATTGTTCGATGAGAAATTCGTCGGGACACAGTTTATAGTCCCTTACCACTTCCTTAACCCGCGCGTGGGAATAAACTATAACCTGACCTCGACTTCAAACATGTATTTCAGCGCCAGCAGGACTTCGCGGGAGCCCCAGCTATCGAGCCTTTATAACGCGGATGAGTCGAGCGGCGGAGAGACACCACATTTCGCGCTTAATGCTGACGGTACACTTAACTTCGGCGACCCGTTGGTTAAGCCTGAGACACTTAATGACTTCGAACTGGGCTACCGCTTTGCCGATAGCCGGTACAAAGCAGGCATCACTGCGTATTGGATGGAATTCTACAACGAGCTCGTGTCTAACGGCCTTCTCGATCAATACGGACAGCCGATCACCGGGAACGCCAAGAGAACCCGTCATGTCGGGCTTGAGCTCGAGGGGAACGCCATTATCACGAAGAACTTTGCGCTCTACGGCAACGTCTCCTTCAGCAGCAACAAGCTCATCCAATATACGAGCTATATCGATACTCTGGGCAATACCGTCCCCGGCGGGATTTCTCTGAACGGCAACAGATTATCGGGCTTCCCCGAGCTGATGGGTAACATCAGAGCGACATACGCCAACGGAGGTCTTGCCGTCGTTCTACTCGGCCAGTATGTTGGCTCACAATACACGGATAACTTCAACCTTGCATCCAGGATGATAGACCCGTATTTTATCGCCAACACTTGGATTTCGTACAGGCTCGATAGATTCCTGTCTATGTCCTCTGTTGAATTCAAGCTATATGTCAATAATCTCCTGGATCGTGTCTACATCGCCCACGGCGAAGGGATTTACTTTTTCCCCGCAGCCACACGGAATTTCTTTTTGAGTTGCACGGTAAATTTGTGACGGGATGAATTTCGATAATTTTATACTGGTGTTTTGCAACGGCGTACCCCCTCCCGGTGAGCGGTTGAGACAACTCGTTCGGCAGCCGCGCCTGGTCGTCTGTGCGGACGGTGGTGCGCAGAAAGCCGTGGCCTCGGGGTACACGCCGGATCTTATAGTCGGCGATCTCGATTCCCTTGAGAATCCTGATGATCCCCACGGCAAAGCCGAAATAGTCCGGGTTCCCTCGCAGAACAACACCGATTTTGAGAAGACGCTCGATGTCATGTTGAGCAGAGGCATGAACAACTTCCTTGTGACATCATTCTCCGGGGGAAGAATCGACCAGACCCTGGCGAATCTCCAGATAGCGTTCGAGTATGCCGGAAAGTGCAGTATCGTACTTGCCGATGAAGAGTATATTATCATTCCGGTGATCGGTGTTCTCGAGGAAAAACTTCCGGCCGATACGATCATCTCTTTGATCGCAATGAGAGATGACACTGTCGTCACGACGGACGGATTAGCGTTTAAATTACGGGACGAAGTATTGCCAAAAGGAGGGCACGGCGTGAGCAACCGCTCATTGAAAGAGACCGTCAAGATTGAGGTTCACAGGGGCGGGATACTGGTCCTGATAAAGGACGTATGATTGTAAAACTCGCCTTTACAGATTGGCTCGTCATAATCCTCTACTTCTCTGCTGTGGTCTTTGTGGGGTTTCGCGCCGGCAGAAAAGCCCGAACGCACCTTGACGAGTACCTGGTGGCGGGAAGAGGCCTCACGCTTCCAATCTTCATCGCGACTCTGGTGTCTACATGGTATGGAGGCATCCTGGGTGTCGGTGAATTTTCATATAGGTACGGAATATCCAACTGGTTCATTTTCGGAGTGCCCTACTACTTTTTTGCGATACTCTTTGCGGTGTTCCTGGCGCCGAGGGTCCACAAGGCGAAACTCCACACGATCCCCGATAAACTCAGAGAGACTTACGGTGACAGAACTGCCAACATGGGTTCGTTTCTCACGCTGTTCATCGTCACGCCGGCGCCGTATGTCCTTATGGTGGGCATAATAGTCGAGATGCTGTTCGGGTGGTCGCTTGCCGCGTCGGTCGTCTTTGCTACGGTAGTTTCAATAGCCTACCTTTATACGGGAGGGCTGCATTCGGACGTTAAGACGAACACGCTGGAGTTTGTGATGATGTACCTCGGCTTCGGTGTCATTCTTCCCTTCTGTTACTTCCATTACGGCGGGCTTTCATTCATACAATCCCATGTCCCTCCTGGTCACCTGACATTGACGGGGGGCAATTCGTGGCAGTATATCATCGCGTGGTTCTTCATCGCCAGCTGGACCCTGGTCGATCCCGCGTTTCACCAGAGATGCTACGCGGCGAAGTCCGGATCTGTTGCCCGATATGGAATTCTGCTTTCGATCCTCTTTTGGCTGTTCTTTGATTTTATGACATCGACAACCGGTCTGTATGCGAGAGCGATCATCCCGCATCTGAGTCAGCCGGCAATGTCCTATCCCGCACTTGCCGAGATAGTCCTTCCGAGTTTTATCAAAGGTCTTTTCTACGTTGGAATGCTGGCGACTATCATGTCGAGCCTGGAGAGCCTGACGTTCATTTCGGCGGTAACGATCGGCAAGGACATGATCTTCAGGATGTTCCACCGCCAGGAAAGCGTTGCGGAATCGGGAAATAAAATCGTGAGGTATTCACAATTCGGGATATTCCTCACCGCCATAATATCCATAGCGATATCCCTGCTAATACCCTCAGTAATCCAGATCTGGTACGATCTCGGGACTGTGTTCATCCCGGGCCTCCTCATACCACTTGTAACGAGCTATTTCCCGAAACTCCAGGTCGGCAGCAAGTATATCTTTCTTTCAATGGCGTTCGGTTGGTCCGTTTCCCTCTTTTGGCTGCTGACGGGAGTTATAGGGCACGGAACGATCGACCCCAATTATTTACTAGGCATCCAGCCGATGTATCCGGGCTTGTTCCTGTCGCTTTTTTTCTATTTGCTGGGGGTCGCCGGCAAACTCAGGACGGGTTCTCCCGCGACGGAATGAGGATTGTGGGATTTAGAACTTAACCCGGAAGGAGACGGCGAGCTCTTTTCCGGATGGCGCACAACCTAAATTGGGTGAGACGTCAAAACCGGATAGTTCCGCGTCAACGTATGCGTCAAGCATTGACAGCAGGTAGGTGCCTGCGATATACCAGGCGTAAGAATCTCTCTGGTCGAGGTATGTATTGCGGATATCTTTAAGAGTGAGATCTCCGGCGGTATTGGTCGGCGTGATTGAACTGGAATATTTCGACTGGTACAACTTGTAGTTCTTGTTATTGGCAATCCACTGTGACACGAAAAAAGCCTGCATTCCCCAAACGATCGGCACCTTCCAGTAACTTCCGTTATAGATCTGTCCCCCGCCCGGGACCGCCGAGAAGAGGACTGCTAGAAGTGCCGACTTCTGGTGCGGGTTATCTGCCAATGTATCCGCAACTTGAGATGAGGCCTGCCCGGAAGAATCTACGACAACTTTCTGTATGCGGAGCTGTTGGCTGAGCGCAAGGAGCGAGCCTGACTCACCCCTGATATGAAGAGTCTGAGTGTAACCTCGAGGTGGAACTAAAAGGAGAATCGCGGCGATCGCGAATTCGCACCGAAGTGGCTTCGCGAAACTACTTCCTGGCAATGATATCGATCTCTATCAATGCGCTTTTGGGGAGTGCGGACACTTCAACGGTAGTCCGGGCAGGTGCATTCACTTTGAAGTAGTCGCCATAGATCTGGTTAAACTGGGTAAAGTCGTTCATGCTCCGCAGGTACACAGTCGATTTAACAACGTTTGTCAATGAGCATCCCGCCGATTGGAGCACCGCTCGGATGTTTTGAATGACCTGATGGGTTTGAGCGGCAATTCCTTCGGCGAGCTCACCGGTCTCGGGTTTCAAGCCGATCTGTCCGGAGAGAAAAACGAGCCCGTCCAAGTCTATTCCCTGCGAGTAAGGTCCGATTGGCTGCGGAGCTTCTTTTGTGTTCAGAATTTTCAAGCGCTATCCCTCCTGCTCTTGTAGAATGAGTTCAACCACGCGGCCGAGGTCATCATCGTTGTAGAACTCGATCCTGATTTCGCCCGCGCGGGAGTCATTATAACTTATCTTAACCTTCGTGCCTAAGTATCTCCTAAGCTTATCGATAACATCGAGTATGATCGGGTCGGTTATAGCTGATGGTCCAGTCCCGTGATCAACGGAGTGCTTACCCTGGCTCCGTTTCTTTTCGTCTTTGCCAAGGATTAGTCTGACCTCTTTCTCCACCTGTCGAACGCTCAGGTTGTGGCGCGCGATCCTGTTGAAAAGGCGGAAGCGATCCGCGGGTTCTTCGATGGCAAGAAGTGCTCTTGCATGGCCTGCTGAGATATCGCCGTCGATAAGACTCTTCTGTATCTGAGCGGGAAGCTTCAGGAGCCGGATGAAATTCGTGACCGTTGCCCGGTCCTTTCCCACGCGCTCGGCGACCTGTTCCTGCGTCAACTTGCATTCGTCTATCAGGCGCTGGTAGCCGGTGGCGACTTCGATGGCATTCAGGTCTTCGCGCTGGAGGTTTTCGGTCAGCGCCAGCTCAAGCATCTTTGTATCTGAGTCTACCTGTAGAACGTACGCCGGAATCTCCTTCTCGCCGAGCTCAGAAATGGCTCTGTACCTTCTTTCGCCAGAAACTAACTCGAACATCCCATTCTCGATACGTCTCACCGTGATGGGTTGAACAAGGCCGTTTTCCCTGATAGAAGTCTTAAGTTCCTCAAGCCCTTCCCTGCCAAAATCCTTCCTTGGCTGGAATTTGTTTGCCGTGATCTTGACAATTGGAATCTTCGAGATAGAATTGAGCGGAGGCTGATGCGACGGAGAAGGAGTCGGCGACTCATAAGAAGTGCCGGAATCCTTCTTGATTAATGCGTCTAACCCTCTCCCAAGTCGTAAATTAGATTTCATGTGCTGGTGTTCTGTCTATCTCCGATTGGGCTTTCTTGATTCGGTTTCTTCTCTGTCACGGGGCGCGTTGGGGGATGTTCTGAATTTCTTTCAAGAAGCTCTTTCCCGAGTTCCATGTAGTGCCGGGATCCGAGCGATGCGGCATCGTACAGTATGATCGGCTTGCCAAAGCTTTGCGCTTCGCTCAGTCTCACATTCCTCGCAATTACGGTCTTGAACACCCGTTGGTCAAAATAACGTCTGACCTCTTCCACCACCTGATTGGAGAGCTTCAAGCGGGAATCAAACATTGTCAGCAGGACGCCTTCAAGTTCCAAATCAGGGTTGAGGCTACGCTTCACTCTCGAGATGGTGTTGAGCAGCTGTCCGAGCCCCTCCAGAGCAAAATACTCGGTCTGCACCGGCACGAGAACGCTGTCTGCCGCGACAAGCGCATTAACCGTAAGAAGTCCAAGTGAGGGTGGGCAGTCGATGAAAATGTATTCAAACTTGTCTTTCACAGCGGCTAGCGCCGTTTTCAGCAGCATTTCCCTGCTCTCGATTTCCACCAATTCGATCTCGGCGCCCACAAGGTTTATGTCGGATGGCATGACTTTCAGAAATGCCAACTCCGTATCACGTATCGCGGTGTCGGCTGCCGACGAGCCTATCAGGATATCGTATGTGCTTTTGTGCTCCTCGTTTTTGTCGAAACCCAGTGCGCTGGTGGCGTTGGATTGAGGGTCTATGTCGACAAGAAGCACTTTATGCTCCATGGCGGCGATGCAGGCGGAGACATTGACTGTGGTTGTCGTTTTTCCGACCCCGCCCTTCTGATTGGCAATTGCTATGATTTTTCCCATGCCACCGCTATGTCAACTGTTTTTTGCGCCGCATCCATGTGCACTGAATATAAATTTAGTTGCATAAAATTTCAATTAATACGGCGAAATAAGGTGGCTTGACGGCGCAACCTAGCGTATGACTATTCGCGTACCCGTAACCAGCTTCGATTCGTCCGAGGCAAGGAAGACAAACGGTTCAACGACGTCTTCCGGTAGCTTGAAACTATTTCGCGGAATATCGGGAAACGCCGACTGTATCATGTCCGTGTTGGTCCGGCCGGGGTCGACCATATTCACCCTGATCCCGGAATTCTTCAATTCCTCAGCGAGCATCAGTGTGAGTCCCTCGACCGCGAACTTGGAGGGGAGGTAAGCGCCCCACTTCGGACTAGGATGTCTCACAACGCCGGAAGTTATGTTGATGATCGAACCTGAATTCCTTTCCTTCATCCTGAGCACCGCATACTTGGAAAGCATGAACGTGCCGGCAACGTTAGTATCAAATACCAGCCGCCATTCATCGGAATCGATTGATGTTACATCGGTTCGGCTTCCAAGAAGTCCGGCATCGTTCACAAGGACATCTACCCTTCCATGAAGTGATAGTGCCTTGTCGATGACGGCGCGGCAATCGGAATCGCTTGAAATGTCGGCCGCCAGCCGCGTTGCCTTTCCGCCGTCCTTGGCGATTTCAGCCAATAGGGAATCGAGCAAAACGGTGTTCCTCGCTACGGCGATGACCTCAGCGCCCTCCTGCGCAAACCTGTGCGCTACGGCGCGGCCAATCCCTCGCGAGGCGCCGGTGACAACCGCTATCTTGTTCTTCAGTTTCATCTGGCAAAGATAACCCCATCCCGGAAACACTTCAATTGATTGTATCTGCCGGCATGGATATATTCATCTAAATCAGGTCGTGACAATGAGAACTATCATCTTCGTACTTCTTCTCCTGGGGGCTTTCGCCTTCTTCGGCTTCAACGTCAAAAGGCTCGTAGGCTACCTCAAGGTAGGGAAAAACGAGGACAGAGGCGGCAGCGTCGGCAGCCGCTTGAAGAATGTCCTCTCCATAGTATTCGGACAGAAGAAGCTCCTGCGAGAACCAGTCGCGGGGTGGATGCATTTCTTTATTTTTTGGGGCTTCGTCGTCCTCCTGACTGCAATTCTTGAAAGCTTCCTTCAGGGGCTCGGTGAGCATCTCTCATTCGCCTTCCTAGGGGTCCTGTATGGCCCCCTCGTATTCCTCCAGGACTTCTTCGGTTTGCTGGTTGTCCTCTCCATCCTCGTCGCACTCTACCGGAGAAACGTCGCGCACATAAAACGGCTTCAGACGACCGAGCATTCAAGGTTCGATGCTAACCTGATACTGATTCTCATACTATCCATCATGGTTTCCATGTTCATGCAGAACGCTCTCCATATCGCGATAGAAAGATCATCGACCGGAGGTGCCGACACACTCGATGCCGGAGCGCGTTTCTTCTCGGCGGCAATCGCCTCCCTTTTCGTCAACTCGTCGCCCGGGACCAAAGATCTTCTATTTCAGCTTTTCTGGTGGGCACACGTGTTGCTCGTGCTCGGGTTCTTGAACCACCTTCCCTACTCGAAGCATCTGCACATCGGATCGTCGGCTTTCAACGTTTACTTCTCGAGCCTGCGACCCAAGGGCGAGCTGCACCCCATCAATCTCGAAGCTGAGGACGTCACGAAGTTCGGTGCGGGAGATATCGAAGATCTTACATGGAAGCAACTTCTCGACGGGTATACTTGCACCGAATGCGGCAGATGCGACTCGGTGTGCCCGGCCAATCTGACCGGCAAGCCGCTGTCTCCGCGGAAGATAATAACCGACATCAGGCACCGCACGATGGAGAAGGCACCGGCATTGCTGGCGAAACAGGAGCCGGCTGGAAAGGCGCTGGTTGATGGCTACATAAGCGAGGATGAGCTTTGGGCATGCACGACGTGCCGGGCATGCATGGAAGAATGTCCTGTCACCATAGAGCATGTTGGTTCCATTGTGGAAATGAGAAGATATCTTGTTTTGAATGAGTCGCGCTTCCCTCCCGAGCTCGCGGCAGCCTACAGGAATCTCGAAAACAACTATGCAGTGTGGGCGTTCAACTGGAGAGACCGTGCTAAATGGACGGAAGGTTATGATATTCCGATAGCATCAAGCGTAAACGACGATTTTGATATCCTATACTGGGTCGGATGTGCGGGAAGTTTCGATATGAGGTACCAGAAGGTTGCGCGGGCATTCGCGCAATTGATGAAGATGGCCAACATAAAATTCGCCATCCTCGGCAACGAAGAAAAATGTACCGGAGATCCGGCCCGACGCAGCGGGAACGAATACCTTGCCCAGACATTAATCAAGGACAATATTGAAACACTGAAGAAGCACAAGGTCAAGAAGATTGTCGCCACATGTCCACACTGTTTTAACACGCTCAAGAATGAGTACCCTGACTTTGGCGGCACGTACGAAGTCCTACATCACACGGAATTCATACAGGGACTTATCGACGGCGGAAGGTTGAAGCTGACGACCGCGCAGAAGGCGCGCGTAACTTATCACGATTCCTGCTACATAGGGAGGTACAACGGCATCTACGATGCTCCGAGGAAAGTCATCAACAGCATCGGCGGCACTGAGCTCGTCGAGATGAAGCGGTCAAAAGACAAAGGCTTCTGCTGCGGAGCGGGCGGCGCAAGGATGTGGATGGAAGAAAAAACCGGCAAAAGAGTCAATATCGAGAGGGCCGAAGAGGCTCTCTCCACAAAACCGGATGTTATAGCATCGGCCTGCCCCTTCTGTATGACCATGCTCACGGACGGAGTTAAAGCCAAAGAGGCGCAATCAGTTGAAGTCAAAGACGTAGCGGAGCTCATACTCGAGGCTATAGGCGGAACGGAACCTGCAGCTACTGTCAATTAATCATCAGGCCAAATGAAAAATGGAGGTAAATTGAAAACTATAACGGCAATCTTTGTTACTGCCTTGTTAATGAATTCCGGCGCCATTGCCCAGTACAAACTGGAGTACAAAGCCACCGGCTCTTCCCCGCTTCACTATAAAGCTCACACGACTCTGCAAACTACCGAATCGATGATGGGTCAGGAGGCAAAAGTTTTCGTCACTTCGAATCAAAGCATTTCGATGACGAGCACGAGATCAGGCGACGAGCTCCTGTACGGCATTACGATAGATTCGAGCGCCAACATCGCCGTTTTGCCGAACGGGGATACGAGCAGGACTTCTTCGCCCGCCGTTGGAATGACGAAGCAGACACTGGTTCATCCAAACGGCGACCAGATATCATCCGTCTGGGCCGACACTGCGTTTGCAAAGACGCAGGCGGGACAGACCAAGGATTTCGGGAGCTTCTTCTTCAGATTACCCGATAAAGAGGTGAAGATCGGTTCGGTATGGAACCAGAAGAAGACCGACACTGTGGCAACCGGTGGTGGCGAAGGGAGCATTATGGTCACCACAAACTCCAACTACAAGCTCGTGAACAAGGAGACGGTAGAAGGAATTCCGTGTGTGAAAATTGAGTTTAGCGGAAAAGTCGCGCTCAACGGAGGAACTGTCTACCAGGGTATTGAGTTCGGAATCAGCGGGACAGGAGCAATTTCCGGAACCGCCATATTCGATTACACTAATGGGAAAGTCGTGAGGATCAGCGGAACTTCAGTTCAGGATCTAATGATGGCCTCCTCGGGACAGCAGAAGGTAACGATCCCGATGAATCAGAAAACGAGCTACGACTTGTCCTTGGTGAGGTAGTCCTTCTGGATTTCTCTAAGCCCCTGAATAATGGTGGCCGGGAGAGTGGGACTTATTGTGTAAATTTGTTGGTCGGCTGAGTTCGAAAGGCAGAGTTGTCCAAAAGTCACCTCGGACCCAGCCGACTTGAAAATCTGCCCGGCGATGTGTTGTTTGTTGGATAGAGTAATTCCGTAGTCGATGATCAGCGGTGAGGGCGTTACAGTGCTGTCGACGAAGCCCAGTGCGGTGGAGCCGACCAGCCCGCTTACGAGATCACGAGCCTCCATTTCTGGAACGCTGACTCCGTTAACTTGCCACGACGTGTCTGAGTGGAAAAAGTGGTAGAGTGTATCACCCAACGCGAAATCAACCGTCTCGATATCGGAAGTTCCGAAGCTGAATATCTGCTTATCTCGCCAGTCGGTCAGCGGCTGCCCCACTAGGGTTCGGATGTTCGTACCCAACTGAAGTATTTTGTTGTCGCCTGTGAGCTGGATGTAGCAGCCGTTGAAGTCTGGGGTCAGGCGGCCGATTCTCATTGCGATTACTTTCCCGTTTGTGCTCCAAAAGCCGGCATACGCCGCGTTCTTGTCAAAGCCGTAAGCAGAACTGTCCGACATGTTGTCCGCGACGACAGAGGCTTCCGGGTTAGACGCTATTCTTGTAAGCAGCAGGTTCATCTGACCCGGGTCGGCCGGAGATTTCACAGGCGAAGTTACCATCCATCTCCCTTGCGATCTTTCGAGGATGATTTTCCCCGCGAAATCCACTTCCATCCTGTTTATGGCCGACGTATCTATCCCGGCAAAAGGTTTGATGAGTTCTGTCGTCGACGTCCTGGAGGTAAACCGTTGAATGGCGTATATGCCGCCAAGGATGACTAGTACTGCGACGAGTGTCTTAGTTGTCTTGTTCATTCTCGACATTGACTTTCTGCACGAGCAAATCCCGGTAGCCCTTGCGGCGTTTCACTGTTTTCCTCCAGTAAGAAAGGCCTATTGCCAGTACAAGCAACGGAGGAAATATCACAATCAAATCCTTTGTCGCCGCTCTTGTCGTCTCGGAAACAGGTTTCAACGGAGGGGGAAGAAATGACTTGGATCTGATCGACACAAGTCCAAGGTCGTCGGTGAGATAATCGACGGTGTTGAGGAAAATCGACAGGTTTTCAGGGTTACTAAGGAACGCGTCTTCCACGAAATTGCCGTTGCCTATGACTATAATCCGTTCTTTCCCCTCAGTCTTGCGGCCTGTATCCGCCTCTGCGTATCGATCGGCGTCGGAAATGGCTGAATGTATTCTCCCCGATATAGCGGCACCGAGCAGGAGGTTGGGCTGGCCAAACATCGTTCTGGTAAATTGACCGGTGGGATCGAGATTGTACACATTGGTTTGCACGCCGCTCCGCTGGCTCGAATTCGCGAAAGGCACGACATCGAGATGAAGGTCATGCGCGTAAGATGTGTCCAGCTCGCTTGGGAACGGCATGACGACCTGGTGCAGGTTTTGGGTGACGACGAATGACTTGTTAAAATTACCCACGATCGGAATGTACGGATTGGGTAATTCTGTCTGGATTGTCATTCCGGCTTCTCTCTGCATAACCGATACAGATGCACATACCGCATCACGGACGAGGTCCTTCTTAATATCGAAGCCGTAACTGTGGAATAGGGCCGAGAGATTGAGTGAAAGGTTTACCGCAAACTGACTCTGCATGGAGGCGTTAACCATGCTCGTGAGAAACGCGGCTCTCCCCCGTCGCATCATGTACTGATCGAGATTGTAGAGCTGCGAATCCGCAAAGGCTGTTGTAGGTTGAATCAGGAGGAGTGCAGATACAGAATCCGGGATAGGCGTGGAGAAGTTAACGGGGATCACCTCGTACCTGCCTGAGAGAGCCTGCTCGGCTTTCTGCATGTCTTCAAACGACGGTTCGCCGTTACCCTGTGCGATGGCAATTGTCTTTTTGTGAGGATTAATCAACCGGTCGATGCGCGACGCCATTTCGTACTCAAAATCTGAAAGGTTCTGAACGACCGGGATAACCTGCTTTCGTGCCTGATATTCCAGCACGAGTCCCATCATGGCTCGCTTCACTTCCAGCTTATCGTTGTTGATCACCTGGATCTGTACCTGTGGTATGCCCTGAGAAGTACCTTTCTCCACCTGGGAGTCAGTCGTGGGGTCGACGATGTCGTACTCGAGTTTGCCGTCCGACAGGCTCCTGAATTCCTGAAGCATATCGATCAACGCTATGCGGTTACCACTGTAAGGTGCCGGGAGGTCGGAATTGAAGTATACGCGGACTAGCATATGGTCTTTGAGCCTCTCCAGCAGCTTCTCAGTGGCCGGTGACAAAGTGTTCACTTTGTCCCTCGTCAGGTCGAGTCTGAAGAACCATCCGCTTACGACGAGGTTGGCGAGTATAATCAGGATGAAAAAGAGGACGACCTGTACGGCAGCGTCCCGGGTAGACTTCTTCATCTAAATTTCAGCTCCAGCCATTTCGATGTCAGGCTCGAGAAGAAGAGCGTTACTCCGCAGAAGTAAACCACGTCACGCAAATCGATTGCCCCCTTGTAGAAGCTTGCAAGATGAAAATCGGAACTTGCATACTGAAGGACATACGCGACTGAACCGGTCGTGAGTGCGGTGACCTTATCGAGAATGAAGAAAATGAAAAGTACGAACATTGAGATAATGAACGCGACGACCTGGTTTTGCGTGAGGCTGGAAGCGAACACGCCGGCGGAAACATAACCTGCCGCCAGAAAGAGCAACCCGATATAACCCGCTATGGCGGCTCCCGAATCTATGTTGCCGAGGCTTGCGACAATAACGTAGTATAGCAGCGTCGGAACCAGGGAGGCTACTACGATAAGATAACTGGAAAGAAGCTTCGCGGTAATCAGGTTCGTCCTGCTCACGGGATGAGTTACCAGCACCTCCATAGTGCCGCTGCGGAACTCTTCCGAAAAGGACCTCATCGTGAGAGCCGGAATGAAGAAGAGGAAAAGAATGCTCGTCAGTGTGAAAAAAGGGCGAAGTGTCGCGACGTTTGAAAGATAAAGACCGGAAGTCGCGCCCGACGCCGAGGGCACCCCAACGCCAGCCGTGGCGGATGACGAGTTGGAGGCAACGACCGCCTGGTATCGCAGCACGACGGGCCCGTTCCGCCTCCGCTATCCCAAGGCGTGGAAGGCCCAACAGGCGGCGCCGGGTGTGACAGCGGTCTTCGCCAGCGAGGAGGGCGGCGCGCTGGAGATCGTCGAGCGCGACATGGTCAGCCTGGGCATGGGCAAGCTCACGCAAGACGAGTACGTGGATCAGGTCATCAGGCGTCTCGAAACCACAGCGCCCGGTTTCAAGCTCATCTCCGTGAAACCTTTCCAGATTGCAGGGGGACCGCAGAGGCAAATGTCCTGGTCTACAGCGACCTGGGCGGCACACGCAAATGTTCCAGCTTGCTCTACCTGCACGAGCAGTGGCAGGCGTTTGCGGGAACCTATTGCGCATCGCCGCCGCGCCACCGCGAGCTGGAGCCGCTGATCCAGGGCTCGTTCGACAGCTTCACGGTCGAGGCGGAGAAGTAGTGTACTTTGCCGCAAAGCGCCGCGGCTGTGGTAAAATGGCGCAACTGACTGTCAGGTAAAGGAGCCGGACGATGCAACCCCATGAGATCTATTCGCTGCGCGCGCGGGACGTGATGAACCGCGACTTCGCCGTCCTGTCGCCCCTGGCCACCGTGCAGGAGGCCGTCGAGGCCATGATGCAGTGCGGCTGCGGCACGGTCATCGTCGACCGCGCCGACGAGGACGACGCCTACGGCATCCTGACCTTTCAGGAGATCGTCTATCGCGTGATCGCCAAATCCCTCTCGCCCACGCGCACGCGCGTCGGCGACATCATGGTCAAGCCGCTGATCGTCGTCAACCCCAACCTGCGGCTGCCGTTCGTCGCCCAGCTCTTCGCCCGCGTCGGCATCCAGAACGCCATCGTCATCGACGAGCACAAGCTGGCGGGCGTGATTTCCAGCAGCGATCTGGTGCGAGCGTTGGTGACGCCGGATAAGGAATGACGTGATGCGTGATGCGTGACGTACGTGAGACGCGAGGTCAGGCAAAATCAGCGTTAACACGGGTCACGCCACGACACGTGCCACGAATCACGCACCCACTTCAAGGAGGAAGTCATGGATTTCGGTTGGACCGAAGAACAGACCATGTGGCGCCACGCCGTGCGCGAGTTCGCCCAGAAGAAGATCGCCCCGCGCGTGCGCGAGATCGACAGCACCAACCACATCCCCGAGGACATCATCAAGGGGATGGCCGACATGGGGCTGTGGGCGCCCACCGTCTCCGAGAAGTACGGCGGCCAGGGCATGAACGTCACCATGGCCACCATCGCCGCCGAAGAGCTGGGCCGCGCCGAGATCAGCCTGGCGCTGCCGGTGATGTACCTGGTGCAGGCGAGCTGGGGCTTCATCTTCGACCGCTACGCCTCGCCGGAGCTGAAGCAGGAGATCCTGCCCGACGTCACCGCGGGCAAGAAGTTCCTGGGCATCGCCACCACCGAGCCGGGCGGCGGCTCCGACATCGAGGGCGTCACCCGCTGCCGCGGCGAGCGGCAGCCGGATGGCAACTGGATGCTCAACGGCGAGAAGCTCTACATCAGCGGCATCAAGGAATCGCAGCGCATGGGCGGCATCCACATGACGCTGGTGCGCACCGATCCGAGCGCCGGCCACAAGGGCTTCACCTTCTTTGCCGTCCCGCTGAAGGACAACCCGCACGTCACGACGACCTATTTCGAAAACTGGGGCCGCACGGGCATCTCCACCGGCGGGTTCAACATGGAGAACATGCCGCTGGCCGACCACTACCGCATCGGCGAGGAGGGCCAGGGCTTCTACATCGCGATGGAGGGCTTCACCTTCGCCCGCGCGCTGATCGGCGCGACCTGCGTGGGCGCGGCCGAGACCGCGCTGCAGATGGGCGTGGAGTACATCAAGCAGCGCAAGTCGTTCGGCAAGCCGCTGGCGGCCTACCAGGGCATCAACTTCCCGGCCGCCGAGCGTTTCACCGACATCGAGACCGCCCGCCTGCTGACCTACAAGGCCGCGTGGATGGCCGACGAGATGTACGAGAAGGGCACGTTCAAGCACAAGGACATCGCCCTGTACGGCGCGATGGCCAAGCTGCGCGCGCCGATCATGGCGTTCGAGACGTTCAACGAGGTGGCCAACTGGCTGGGCGCGATGGGCTACACCAAGGAATACCCCATCGAGATGGGCATCCGCGGCGTCCGCTCCTACTCCATCGGCGCCGAGGGCGGCATGAACATCATGCGGATGATCATCGCGCGCGAGCTGATCGGCGGGGAGTACACGAATCCGAGGCAATAGAGTGATGTGAGACGTGAAACGTGCTACGTGAGTCGCGGCGGTCGCGCATCACGTTTCACGCATCACGATCACGCATCACGCATCACGCATCACGAGTGCCATGTCCCAACTCGATCCCAACCGTCGTTTTCAAATCGCTTATGACCGCGCCCGGGCCGACTGGGCCGCGGCCGATCCGGCGCGCTGCGCGGCGCTGGCCGGCTGCGTCGCTGACGCCGGAAGGCGTGATCGTGCCCTACTTCGGCCGGCCGCACCTGGTGACGCATCCCGGCGGCGAGGCCGTCGTGCAGGCCACCGGCAAGCCCGCGCGCACATGACGATCGCGATCGTGCTGATGCACTATCTGCTGACCGCCGACGGCACGCCGCCGGCCGACCGCTGGCTGGCGTTCCGCGAGCTGCCGGATGGCCTGTTCTATGCGCAGGCGTTCGCCGGCCACGCCGAGGGGCTGCTGGCGCGAGGTTCGGCGCGGCATCGGCGGGTTTCGCCGGGCTGCGGCGGCGTTGGGCGGCCAGCCGCTTGACCTGGCCGACGCGGCTTCCGCTTTCAGGCGTTTCCCCGCCTGGCCGTGGCGGTGCTGCTCTGGGAGGGCGACGAGGAGTTCCCGGCCCAGGCCGCGTCCTGTTCGACGCCCACGCCGGCCACTATCTGCCGACGGAGGATCTGGCAGGCATCGGTGACTGGCTGGCGCACAAGCTCGGCACACCCCTGATTTGATCACGGGACAGACCTGATGAAGCCATCATGATCACAGCATTTCATCGGAACGACAACTCGGCGCATGGTTCGCTCTGACTGGCCGTCCTCGCCCGTGCTGGTGTAGGGGTCGATTCCTGTCGCCCGGGCAGCACCGTCACCGCGGCTGCGCTTGAGCGCGGCCAGGCCGCCCGGCTTATCCGGCGACTTGAAGCCCCGACGCCGCCGTGCGGGCCACGGCCGTTCAGGCGATCCGGGAGGCCGGGGATGTGCGACGCGGTCCCGGCGCTGATCGCAATCGACGACCCCGATGAGCGGGTGGGTCTCTACATTGCGCAGGCATTGGGCGATCTGGCGACGCGCGATCCGTCTTGCGCTGCTGGGCCGATCCTGCGCATGATCCAAACGGGCGCTGCCGGGCGGCATTGGTCCTGGGTGAGCGCCAAGGGATCCGCGCGACCACTGCAGTCTTGCACCGGGCGCTGCAAGACGACGAGGTGCTGGTGCAGCGCACGGCGGCCGAAGCGCTGGCGAAGATCGGCACGCCTGGCGGCGGTCGATGCGCTGGTCGACGCGTTGACGAGGGCAAGACGCCATCGGTCCACAACGTGATGAATACGCTTGCTGACCTTGGGCGATGCAGCCGTGCCGGCCTGGCCGAGGCGTCTGGAATTCGGCGAATCCAGTGTGCGTACCATGCTGCAACGGTCCTGGCCATCGGCACCCCGGCGGCCATGGCGCGCGCTGCACCACGGTAGCGAGTAGTCGATCCAAGGATGCCGCGTGGTGACACGAACAGGAGATGCTCGCAGTAGGACAGAGTCGCTCCGGATTTCACCCTCAAGAGCCACGACGGGCGCACGGTGCGCCTGAGCGACTATCGCGGCAAGCAGAACGTCGTCCTGGCCTTCTTCCCGCTGGCCTGGACCCCCGTCTGAACGAGCCAGATCCCGTCGTACCAGGCCGCGCTGGACCGGTTCGAAGGGATCCAGACCCAGGTTCTGGGTCTCAGCGTAGACAGCACAGACTGCCTCCGGGCCTGGGCGGAAAGCCTGGGCGGCATCACCTACCCGCTGCTGAGCGACTTCTACCCGCACGGCGCAGGTGGCCCAACGTTACGGCGTGTTGCGCACCGAAGGCTACAGCGAGCGCGCCATCTTCGTGATCGACAAGCGGGGCATCGTCCGCTACGTGGACGTGCACGACATCGACGAGCAGCCGGACAACGAAGTATTGTTCAGCGTGCTGGCCGAGATCGAGCCCGAGCTGGCCGAGGCTTATCGGCCGCCGAGCCAAGCAGGCGGCCGCGGCGCAGACCTGCTGCCGACGCCGCAAGGTCGACGTGATCATGTACTGCACGCCCTGGTGCTCCGCCTGCCGGCAGGCGCGCGCCTATCTGGCAGAAAACGGCATTGCGTACATCGAGGTCGACATCTCCAAGACCGGCGGCCGCGGCGCAAACGTGCGCGGCTGGGCCAACGGCAACGAGACCACGCCGACCTTCGACATCAACGGGACGATCATCGTGGACTTCGACCAGGCGCGGCTGCGGGCAGCGCTGGGGGTGAAGTAGTCACCGAGCATTTCAGGGCGGGGATGCAGCATCGGCTGCACTCCCGCTCGCAAGTATCCATACGGAGGCAGTAAAACGAAACCATTGGCTGAGGTGACACAAAACGCGATTCGCGTGCTGTGCAGGGAAATCGGCCTGGTGGACACGATACGTTTTGTCGGCCAGTTTACGGTGGGCTATGGCGACTACACGGCCGAGCGCGACGATCTGTTCGGGAATATGACCTTGGAAGACATGATCGCCGAAATCAAGCTGAGGCAGGGTCAGGCCACTGCCCAGCCGCAAAGGCATCCATGAGAATCGGCTGCAAGAGGCTGCCGGGCAATGGGTCACGGCTCCAAGTCACAAGTCTACCAAACCAGACGTAGACGACGGATCGGACATACGACCAGCCCCAGAACAATGAGACCACGCCGACATTCGATATCAATGGGACGATCATCGTGGACTTCCAGGTTGAGCAGGTCAAGAAGGCTAGGCGTCCAATGCGGAACAGTGGTTAACTCGCCAGAAAGGCCCACGGCTTCAGTAGGCATTATCGGGAATAATGTCATTCTGAGCGGGTCATTCCCGGGCCACTCGTTACAGCGTGAAACCAGCGAAGAATCTCGCTCATGCCGCACGAGACCCTTCGCTAGAGGCTCGCCGGAAAACGCACGACACGGGGTAAAACTCGCTCAGGGTGACACTCGCTGCTATTGCCGATAATGTCTAGTGAAAAGGCGCTCCTGGAAATGGGTGCGGATGGTCTGACCGAATTGGACATCGCCGAATCCATCCTGAATGCGGTCGCCATCTACAAGACACTGCGTTCACAGAGAGCAATACGTGGCGATG
>CAWEBD010000163.1:0-11742 GCA_963806435.1 uncultured Bacteroidota bacterium | reverse complement strand
GAAAGCGGAGCCGAGGGCGACGCCATAGAGTCCGCCCGCGAGTCCTTCGGAGTCGAAACTCTCGACACTGTGGGCGTACCCCAGCCTGTGCAGCTCAAGATAGCTCTCGATTATCTCCTCGTTGATCCACGTTTCCTCCCTTCCGGCGCAGCCTCGCATCACATTTTCGAAACTGGTGTCGATTTCAATGCGGAATACATCCTTTCTTATGAGCTGCCTGGTAGAGCGGGGAATGTTGCATCGATCGAGAGGAATTATCGTCCTCGGGTCGGGAGAGTACCACGAAATGATATCATCCGCGTCGGCCATGGGGAAGTATCCTACCATATATGCGCCGAGAAGAATATTCGGTGGAATCATCTGCTCGGTTGGGTCCCGGGTATATCGCGTCTCACGATGACTTCCCGCGCTTCCTTCCCGGACGGAACATCTTACCCGCCACCCAGGTTCGGAAAGAAAGTGGCATTACGCTGCCCAGATAGTGGAGGGTGCTGTTGAGCGTGCCGGTAACGATGAACGACTTCCCGCCGTCTATCGACTTGAATGCCTTGGGTACGACGAATTGCGGCGGATGCACCTTAAGGAACGACTTCGGTTTCTTCATGCCTGCGTTCCTGAAGAAAGAGGTTTCCACCGGTCCCGGGCATAGTGCGATGACATTGGCTCCCGAACCGGTCAGCTCTCTTCCGAGCTCCATGCTGAAGTTCAGGACGAATGCTTTAGTTGCGGAGTATGTCGCCATGCAGGGAACTGGCTGGAATGAAGCGGTGCTGGCGATGCTGACTCTGGTTCCGCTTCTCCTTCGCCGGAACATTCCGATGAAGCGGTGACTTGATTCCTGGACAGCAACACAGCTCAACTCAGTCATCCTCATCTCGTTAGCCACATCAAGTTCGCTAAAGTCACCGTTGGACCCATATCCCGCAGAATTCACGAGATATGCGACGTTCAGATTATTGTTCATACGGTATTTGACGAGTCTGTTCCTGTCCAATGGGTCGGCAATGTCCAGTGGGAGAGGGATGGATTCCACGCCGAATCCTGATTTGAGTTCGGACGCGATTTCTCTGAGCTTATCTTCCGAGCGGGCGACAATCACGGAGTTGGTGCTTCGTCTCGCAAACTTCCGGGCGAACTCCAAACCTAATCCTGCCGACGCTCCCGTTATTATGGCGTATTCTTTCATCAGTCCTTGGTTTTGTGATTGACCTGTGCCAGGCCGCGTTTGAAACCGGGACCAGCCTCTGCGTATTTTATGCGTAAACTGTTCAAAAAGCAAAGGATTAGCATGTACGGAATATTCTTCCGGATCGAGTAAGTCGGGACGGTTCACCTTGCATTTATTCCCGCGCTTCGATATATTTTTTATGCAATTTACAGAAAATGATAAGAAGAGAAGACGAATTCCTGATCAGGAAGTTTTTAAGAGCTAATTCGAAAGTCGGTCAGAATATATGAAGTGTTCCAGCAAAAAGCGGAACACTTTTTTTTTGCTTTTTTGTAGATGAACCTGGAAGAAGTAGTAAAGAAGATTAAAGAGAGACTTCCTGTCGAGTTGGTGGCCGATCAAGATAATGTCGGGTTGATAGTCGGTGATTATGATGATGAATGCGGGACGATGATCGTAGCATATGAGTTGGACAACGGCGTTGTTGAGGAGGCTCGCAAAGCCGGTTCGAATTTGGTGGTGACGTACCATACCCCCCTGTTCCAGCCAATGAAATCTTTCACATCCTCCAAATCAAAACCCGACCCGCTCTTTCAGGCGGCGCGTTCCGGCTTGAATGTCTTCGCAGTCCACACGGGACTCGATGTGACGCGAGAGGGCTTGAACTTCGACCTTGCCTCGCGGCTCGGTCTGACCGAAGTCAGGACGCTGTCTCCTCTCTCGAACACGCTTTACAAGATTGTGGTATTTGTCCCGCAAGATCACCTTGAGAAAGTCCGAGCCGCGATGGCGCGAAGCGGAGCCGGAAGGATTGGTAATTATACCGAATGTTCTTTCTCGGCGGAAGGTGAAGGCTCTTTCCTGCCGGGCGAGGGAAGTTCACCTTACGTTGGCTCGGTTGGCAAGCCCGAGAAAACAACCGAGTCGAGGCTTGAAATGGTCGTGGACAAACCGCTCACGGGAAAAGTGATCGAGGCGATGGTGAAAGCCCATCCTTATGAAGAAGTAGCGTACGATATTTACCCGCTGATGAACGAGTCCGCGAATTACGGCTTCGGGGCGATCGGGACGCTTGAGGAGCCGCTTCCCGTCAGGAGATTTTTAGAGCGCGTAAAGAAACACTTAGGGCTTCCGTCGCTGAGAGTCTCACATCTCCCGGACATGATGGTGAGGCAGGTCGCTCTCTGTGCCGGATCCGGCGTGTCTTTCTACCGGGACGCCGTGCGCGAAGGAGCGGACATCTTCATAACAGGAGATGTGAAACACCACGACTTCAGAGAGGCCCGGTCCCGAAGCACGATACTCGCCGATGCGACTCACCGCGGGACGGAGAAGTTCGCCGCAGAGCTGCTCCACGGAATATTGAAGAAAACTTTTGAAGATAGAGTCGTTGTCAATCTGAGCAAGCACGATTATGACAGTGCAGTCATTTTTTAACTTATCCAGGAGATCAAGGTGGTTGTCAAGGATAAACTGAAGACACTTTACCAGCTCCAGCAGGTAGACCTCAAGCTCGACGGGTTGCTTGAGGAGCGCGGTGACCTGCCGGCAGAAGTAGAAGAACTAGAGAATAAAATTACGACGCTGAAGACGCAAATCAAGGAAAATGAAGATTACCTCAAGAAGTCGGTTGTTCGCAAGAAGGAAATCGATAAAGAGCTGGACGAGGTGAGAAAGAGAATCGATAAATATACCGATATGCGTGTGAAGGTGAAGACCAACCGCGAGTATGACGCCCTGAGCAAACAAATAGACAATTCTAAGGAGAAACTTCAGGAGCTTCACAAGGAGCTGGAGAATATCCAGTCCAAGGAGTCGGTCTCTTCGAGAGACGTTGAGAAGTTGAAGACCGAGTTCGCAGAGGAGGAGGAAGTCTATTCGGCGAAGAAGGTGGAGCTTGAAGAGCTTGTCTCACTGACTCACGACGAGGAGAAGCGGTACACCAAGGAGAGGGAGAAATTCGCCCAGAAGATCGACCGGCAGACCACATCGAGATATGAGATGATACGCAAAGCCACGAAAGGGAAGGCCATAGTACCGGTCGTGCGTCGCAACGCCTGCGGCGGGTGTTACAACGTGCTTCCCCCGCAAAGGCTCCTCGATCTCCGGCAGATGGAGAAGATCTTTACCTGCGATCACTGCGGTCGGATACTCGTGCCGAACGAAATCGTCGAGGAAACGGCCCACGATGTATGAAGTTGACCGCAAACATCGACGGAGCGTCGTTCGGTAACCCGGGCGCGAGCGGGCTGGGTGTCGTCCTCAAGGATAGTGAAGGAAAGGTCTTAGTAGAACACTTCGAACATCTGGGGCACGGTACGAACAACCGCGCCGAATACATGGCTTTGCTCAGAAGCATAGAGCTTGCGGAAAAGCTCGGTTGTGACGAACTTGAAGTGCGGTCAGACAGTCAGCTGGTTGTTTCGCAGATGAACGGCGTTTACAAGATAAAAAACGGCGATATGAAAGCGCTCTCTCTCATGGTTCGGGAGAGGCTCGCGAAATCGCGTCTAAAGTTCAATATTGTCCATGTCCGCAGAGAGTTCAACAAGGAAGCGGACAAATTAGCAAAAAAAGGAGCAGGACTTGTCGTTTAGGAGTGAGCCAGGCAGCCGCTCCCGACTTCGCGTTCGCGTAGTCGGGGGAGGAAAGTCCGGACTCCACATGGCAGCAGGCTCCGGCGTTCGCTTCGGTGATCGCTGGAGGCGGGGCGACCCGACGGAAAGTGCCACAGAAAACAGACCGCCCCGGTTCGCTTCGGCGTTCCGGAGCAAGGGTGAAAAGGCGGGGCAAGAGCCCACCGGTCCCGGTGGCGACACTGGGATGCATGGTAAACCCCCTGCGGAGCAAGACCAAATAAGGGAGGAATGTCTTCGGGCAGCGAGGCGGCCAGTCTCGCCAACGGTCCCGCTCGCGGGACTCGACTCCCGGGTAGGTTGCTCAGATAAATGGCTGCCTCTTCTCGCCCACATGTGTGGACAGGAAAAGACAGAATTCGGCTTATCGGCTCACTCCGATTTTTGTTTCGGCGTGTCGGAAGGCAATCGATGAATTATAACTGGAGATTGTTGGAACAGGTCGATGAGAAAGTGGTGGACGAGCTGTCCCGACAGTTGAAGGTGAAGCCAATCATCGCAAAGCTCCTCGTCCAGCGCGGTTTTGGTTCTGTTGAGAAGGCAAATTCATTCTTTTTCTCCAGTCTTCAGGACCAGCACGATCCGTTCCTCATGGACGGGATGATGACGGCTGTCGAACGAGTGTTCGCTGCGTTGGAACGCTACGAGAAAATCCTCGTGTACGGCGACTACGATGTCGACGGGACCACCGGCGCGGCGCTGCTTTACATGTTTTTCCGAAAGCTCGGCGCGAACGTGGAGTTTTACATCCCCGACAGGCTGAAGGAAGGCTATGGCATAAGCACGACGGGAGTCGAGTTTGCCGCCGCTGGTGGATTCACTCTCCTTGTCAGCGTCGACTGCGGTGTCGCCGCGGGGAAGGAGATCGCCTACGCTTCAACCAAGGGCATCGATACGGTTGTTTGCGACCACCACGAAGTCGAAGACTGTCCCCCCGCGGTAGCGGTGCTCGACCCGATCAAACCGGGCTGTGAATATCCGTTCAAGTTTCTCTCCGGCTGCGGTGTCGCATACAAGTTTGCCAAGGCGATTTCCCTCAAACTTGGAAAGAGCGAGTTGCCCGACGAGTACCTTGACCTGGTCGCGATCGCCGCGGCGGCCGATGTCGTGCCGCTCGTGGGCGAAAACCGCATCCTGGTTCAGGCAGGCTTCAACTCCATCGCCCGTCACCCGAGGGCGGGGATAAAAGCGCTGCTTGAGAGTTCGAGGGTGGAGGTCGGCAGGCTCACTACGGGCCAGGTCTCGTTCAATATCGCTCCCCGCATCAACGCTGTAGGACGACTCGGCGACGCCAAACGAGCGGTGGAGCTTCTGATAACCGATAACGCCGACGCTGCCGCGGAATTCGCTCAGATACTCGAGAGTGAAAATTCACATAGGAAGGTGCTCGACGAAAGGACTTTCAACGAAGCGCAGGAACTTGTCCTCAAGATCCTGTCGAAGGGAGATCGGAACTCGCTCGTTCTCCACAGCGAGTCGTGGCACCCTGGCGTGGTAGGAATTGTCGCATCGAGGATAGTGGAGACCTTTTACCGTCCGACAATAATGCTCGCGACTGTAGACGGGGTGGTGCGCGGAAGCGCCCGAAGTGTCACAGGATACGATATTTTCGCCGCCATAAGAGAATGCTCCGACCTTCTCCTGCAGTTCGGCGGCCACAAGGTCGCGGCCGGTATGGCGCTTATGCCTGAAAACCTCGAACGGTTCTCAGAGAAGTTCGAGGAGGTTGTGAGCAGGACTATCACTGAAGATTTGAAGACGCCGGTGATATCGATCGACTCTGAACTTGAACTTGGTGATGTCAACGGCGATTTCATGAAAACACTGAAGATGTTCGAGCCGTTCGGACCGCACAACGCGAAACCCGTGTTCCGAACATCGAACGTATACCTCTCCGACGCGCGAATAGTCGGGAACTCCCACCTGAAAATGAAACTGAGATCTAACGGAGTCACTTTCGACGCGATCAAATTCAGGAACGGCGACGGTACCGTGAAAGCCGGCACGCGGCTGGATGTCGTGTATTCGGTGGATGAAAATCACTATGCGGGTAACGTATATTATCAGCTGCAATTAAAGGATTTCAGAAACGCTTCCGAATCCGAAGGGAACTTCGGACAAAATCTCGGAAAAGAAAGCTTAGGAGGTTGAACCATGTCCGGACATAATAAATGGGCTAAAATTAAACACAAGAAGGCGGGAACCGACGCGCAGCGCGGGAAATTGTTCAGCCGCCTCATCAAGGAAATCACCATCGCCGCGAAAAACGGCGGAGGAGACTTCAACGGCAATCCCAGACTAAGGCTTGCCGTGCAGACCGCCAAGGACAGCAATATGCCGGCGGATAACATCAAGCGGGCTGTTCAGCGCGGCACGGGTGAACTGCCGGGTGTACAGTATGAAGAACTTACTTATGAGGGATACGGGCCCGGAGGCGTGGCGGTCATGATTGAGCTTGTGACCGACAATAAGAACAGGACGGTCGCCGAGCTCCGTCACCTTCTCGACCGCAACAACGGAAAGCTCGCGGAAGCAGGCTCGGTCGCCTGGATGTTCCAGAAAAAAGGGAGCATTGAGGTCCCGAAGTCGGCGATAGGGGAAGACGATTTGCTGAACATAATTCTCGAGGCTGGCGCGGATGACATGAGAGCCGAAGACGAGTATTACGATATTACGACCTCGTCCGAAGCCTTTGAACCCGTGAAGAAAGCGATTGAGGACAAAGGTCTGAAGATGAACAATGCCTCAGTCCAGCTTCTTCCCCAGAATACCGTCCGCGTGGAAGGGAAGGAAGCGGAACAGGTCCTGAAGCTAATGGAAGCGCTTGAAGAGCACGACGACGTACAGAACGTCTACGCGAACTTCGACATAGATGACAGTGTGCTTGCCCAGCTTAATCAATGACGGTGTTTGGCTCTAATGTTGCCAGCCGGTTCGTATGAAGGCTGGACGAATGACGTCACAGATAGACATTGACGCATGATCATTCTTGGCATCGACCCCGGCTCACGGAAAACCGGGTACGCTGTGATCGAGTCGGAAAAAAACCGGAGTACAATCGTCGACTTCGGCACCATCTTCCTGACCGATATCAAGTCGATGCCTGACAAACTCGTGAGGATCTTCGATAAGATGGGTGAGCTGTTTCAACAGTTTCCCATCGGTAGCGTGGCGGTCGAGGCGGGTTTCTACGGAAAGAATGCCCAGAGCGCGTACAAGCTCGGCTATGCGAGGAGTGCCGCGGTGCTCGCGGCCGCACTGCAGAGGGTCGAGGTAGTTGAGTATTCGCCGAGGAAGGTCAAGCAAGCGGTAACGGGGAACGGCAACGCCTCCAAAGTCCAGGTCAAATACATGGTGAAGAAACTTCTCTCCGGTGCCGCCGAACTTCCGCTTCGGGAAGATGAGGCGGACGCGTGCGCCGTCGCGATATGCCACGCACAGAACCAGGGAGCCGGCAAAGGTGGTTACAGGAACTGGAAGGAATTTGTCGAGAAGAACAGCCATCTCGTCGTGAAGCGTGTACCGTTGAGGCGTGTGAAATGATATATGCCCTTAAAGGTCGACTCGCCGAGAAGAATCCGACGTCGCTCGTCATAGAAGTTGACGGGGTCTCTTACGAATGTAATGTACCGATATCGACCTACGACGCAGTCGGTAATGTGAACAACGAGGTGTTTGTTTACACCGTCCTGGTGGTTCGAGAGGACGATATGCAGTTGTACGGCTTCGCGACGCAGGACGAACGGAAACTGTTCAGGTTGTTGATCGGGGTTAGCGGCATCGGCCCGAAGACCGCACTTGGTCTCCTCTCCTCGGCGAGTGTCGCGGACATATACGGTTTCATCGCCAACTCAAATTCTCAGGCACTCATGTCGATGCCCGGTGTAGGCAGGAAGACCGCGGAACGTGTCATCCTTGAGCTCCGCGATAAAATCCAGCGGGTAGAGATGTCGGTTTCCGGAGAAATTCTCGAAGGCAAAGAAGAAGTGAGGTCGGGGGCCGTTGACGCGCTCGTAGCGCTCGGCTATTCGCGCATGCAGTGCGAGCGGGCGATCAGGGAAGTGTTGAAACGCGACCCATCCGTGGGTAAGTCAGTAGAGGAATTAGTCAGAGCGGCTCTTCGGGAAGTGAAGTAGAGGGACCCTTTCCCTAAGCGCTATCTCGGACCGAAAGTCACGAGTAAATCAAACCGGTAACCTGATTACAACCGCGCCTTGATCTCCAATTCGAGTTCGTAGGTCGACGCAGCGCCGGGCTGGAGTGTGACAAGCGATCCCCGCTGGCGTTCCGCGACGCGTCCCTCCACATGACAGTTTGCCGGCTCGATGCCGAGAACGTGCATTCCTAGTCCTGGCATCTTCCACTCCACAAGCCTGGGCAGATTTTTGGTGTTCCATGTCAGACGTACTTCAACCGGTCTCATCCCAGCGGTGAGTGGAAACTCCGGATTGCTGATTATCACAGTCGCGGTCTGCTCACGAGTGCCGGTCCCTGTCTGTGGTTCATGGTAATAAACCCGCTCGCGATAGTTGGGCTGTGGAGATTCCCAGCGGTTGAATCCATCGACGGGTGTCCCCGCATCGCGGGCTACGACTTCACGTTCCGGGAAGGAGATCTTAGTCATCTCGGACATGAGTGGAAATCCGAAATTGAAATGGTAGAGGATCATGTGTGGTGTCGTTTCATGTCCTATGTTCTCCACCGTGTCGAGGATCGATATCTTGTTCTCGCCTAACCGGCTTCTAATGCTCCGGGTGAGGCGTAGGTTCTCGCCGAACATCGCCGTCTCCTCGACCACACCGCTCACTGTCATCTCATATTCGTCGCCTTCCCAGCGCCCTGCGGCGGATGTCTGTGCAGCCGGCGTGTGATGTGCCCTCCCATGCTGGCCGTATCTTCTTCCGCCTTCTTCGCACGGGCTTCCCACCTGTGTCAGCCCGCAGGTCATGAGGAGGCCTCCGGCAGCGGTACGCCCCCATTCAGCGCCGTTCGGATCGTAATATGCCGGGTGGACATCGCCATTTGGAGACTGCCACGAGAAAGGAACTCCGCCGAATTCAGCGAGCGAGATGTCCATACCGCGCATCGGAGAGACGTAATATGCCAGGCCGGCACCTGTCCGCACCTGTATCTGTTCGACGTCTGCTTCGCGTCCATCCGTGAGTTTCATCTTCCGGATCCCCGCAACCTGTTCGAGTCTCCCGACCCGGGCTTCCAGCTCCCGCCGGGTCCATTTCCTGCCATATAGGTCCATCATATTCTCCGCGATTGGTTAGTCTTCCATGATTTCCGGCATTCGTGCAATATGCGGGTTGGTGAAGATATCGTTCTCGTCGGTACTCGAGCTGGAGAACTCGGACACTACTGCTCCTTCAGGTCCGGCTTGAAACCAGTGCTTCGTGTTCGACGAGATCGTGGACTGCATGCCGGGCAGCAACTCGATTTCATGGAAGACGGTATAATACGGTTTACTCTCTTCGGGAACCTTCGCCTTGGGATTAGAGACGGGAGCGCCTTCGACGTACAGCCAGACTTTGCCCGATCTGCAGCGGAAAGTCTCCATCTTCCCGGGCTTCCCTGCGACAGGCGGGTGCCTGTGTTCCGGGCATGTCTGGCCGGGGAAGAGGGCAAGCTCCTTCGCGCAGTAAATGTTTGTGTTAATGTACGTCACCAGCTCAAGCCCTTCGGACATGACGTGACCGAGGCCGAACTCAGCGATCTCTATATTGTCTCTCTCGGCAGGAGTCATTACGATGCCGACGCGGGAATACATCTCTGCAGCCCGCTCCCGAAGCTTTGTGACTTCACTCCTCTTAATCATATTACCAGCTCCTCTACTCTTTATTATTGGTTTGAGATTTGTCTTTAATTCCTGACCATACCGAGTCCCGGCGATTCCACTTCCAACCGGTCAATTCCAGTCTGGTCCGGCTCCGCTTCCACCCGCCGTCGATGCGGCGACGCAGGCTTGTCCAGGAAGGTACACCACTCACCGCATCAGCTTTCTCTACGTTGGAAGCCCCGACTGCAACGGCAGCAGTCAGAACATCCTGGGGTGGAAGTCTCTTCACAAGGCCAGCGATGAATCCAGCAATTGTGGAATCTCCCGAACCCGTCGTCCCGACTACTTTCACTCGGAACACCGGCGCGAGCAACTCCCGGCCTGTCCATTGATCCACATTCGTGGAGAAGCATCTTCCGGCTCTCGACAGGCAATCCGGATCGTCGGTGGTTCTCAGGTACAATCCCTGATCTCCCAGTTTGATCCCGACCACCGCCGCTCCCATGTCGAGTAATTTCTCACCGATGGAAGAGAGAAGCTCGCCGTTTGCGACGTCAACCAAATGATGATTTCCCGCCTTGCGCTTCAGTCGCCCGAATAATTCGCGATCGAGCATGAATAGGATTTCGTCAAAACTCGGTACAAACACATCCACATGTGGAAGCACTCTTTTCAGGAAGCTCTTCCAGTCGACTCTGCCGGACGCCGATTCGGGGTCAGGCATCGACATGTCGAGGCTCGTAGTTACGTTGTGTTTGCGCACTCGTTTCAAAAGGTATTCGAGTTCACGCCCGCCGCCGGAATAGATGCGCCTCATAATTGGGGGGTAACCGAAATGGAACAGCTTCGCTTCGTTCAGCCGGTCGTAGTCGACGTCGCCGGCACCGAAGGTATCGTTCGTGCCGCTACAGTGAAGGAACATCCGGTCAACGCCGGGCGGACTTATCACGATGCTGTATGAAGTGGGTTCGCCGGGCGTCACGCTCATACCTTCTGTCAATGCCGGATCGTGTCCGCGGAGAATGTCGAGCACTTTCCCTCCGAAGAGGTCGTCCCCAACTTTTCCCATGAGTACCGTCGGGATGCCGAGCCTGTGAAGGGCGAGTCCGGCGTTGGAGACCGCGCCACCCGTGGACATTACCGCCGGCCCAACGACTACCAGCTGACCCGGATCAAGGAGTGTCCTGGCGACGTCCTTACGTTCGTAGAGCTTCGGTATCACATCGAGACAGATGTGTCCCGCAACAACCACCTCTGCTTTCTTCGTATGCAATAGACTCTCCTAATCCAGCATTATGGTTTGTCCGGTCCGCTGCGATTCAAGCGCGGCGGTAAAGAGCCGATGGGTGGCCGCGGCTTCTTTGGGGGTGGCACATCCGAATGGCTGCTTCATTCCGTCGCCGTTTACAAGCTCGTCGCAGAATGCCGCCCACATCTGGACTATGGAATCCGGGAAGCCGAATTCAAATATTCCGCCGGTGATCGAGCTGTAAGCTGATGCGTAGGACACGTCAAGCATGCGCCACGCCTGCTCGTCCCCGGGTGCGTAGGGAAGATATGCCAACTGTTTGGGATTCTTAGTGGTGAACTCCGCCGAGAGCTTCGTGCCATTGATCCGGATGAACCAGGTATTGCCGTTTCCCGGTGCGATCCGCTTCATCGATGCAATGAATGGAAAAGTGTATCCTTCAGTAGCGGTATCGCACGCTAGAATGGCATTGTCCCACGTTTCGCAGGGGACCATCTTGCCGCTCTTATCAGGGCGCTCCGTGACTATCTTCGCGAGGAGACTTCGCACGTTCCTGGGTTTCCACCCGAACCTTAGCGGCATGTGAAGGACGTGCAGGCCGAGGTCCCCCATGCATCCGTACTCACCGTTGGTCGCTACCATGCGTTTCCAGTTGATCTGTTTCCGCGGGTCGAGGTCGCTGGAATGCCAGAAGCCGGCCTCGGCGTCGATGATCTTGCCGAATTTTCCCTCACGCATCCACTGGCCGATCTTGTATGCTCCGGGGTAGAACGGAAACTCGGAAGAGGATCTTACAAGCACGCGGGGGTTCGCGGCAATTGCCGCGTTTATTGACTCATTTGCCTTCAAATCGATTCCGAAAGGTTTCTCACCGAGCAGGTGTTTCCCTGAATTAATGATGTCGACA
>CAWEBD010000162.1:0-6219 GCA_963806435.1 uncultured Bacteroidota bacterium | reverse complement strand
CTGGTGTGCCTCTGAAGCCGGAACCTTCTTCCGGTCGGACCGGCCTCCCACGGAACACGGGGTCATTGATCCACGGCCGGCAGAGGCGCTGGCTCTCTTGGACAAGTAGCACTTTACATTGCGACCACGGTACTAGGCTCTCTCTTTGGGCCTTCTTCCCGATGTCTTTTCTGTAGTAAACGTTCTCCCAATGGATCTTCTCAACTGCCTCATAAGCCTTTGCAATTGCGTTGGCAATCCCCGAGGCTCTGGCTGTGACACCGAGAACGCGCCCCCCAGCGGTGACAAATCCGTTCGGCCCTTGGCTGGTCCCCGCATGGAAGACTTTGATCCCTTCGATTGAGTCAGCTTCTTCAATTCCTGTAATTGGCTTGCCTTTTTCGTAGAGCCGGGGTATCCCCCGAGGCCATGACAACGCAGACCGCTTCTTCCGGGGCCCATTCGATCTTCATGTTGCCCAGGCCACCCTCCAACGCGGCCACCATCAGCGGTACGGGATCGGTTTCCATTCTAAAAAGAAGCGGTTGAGCTTCGGGATCTCCCATTCCGCGCGTTAAATTCCAGGACTTTGGCCTCTCCATCCTTGATCATAACCCCCGCGTAGAGGAAGCCCATGTAGGGAATCCCTTCGCTTTCCATGGCGCGCACCACAGGGATCATCATTTCAGACATAATTCGGTCGTGAACTTCCGGGGTGACAACAGGCGCTGGAGAATACGCCCCCATTCCCCCCGTGTTCGGACCTTGATCGTCGTCGAAAATAGCCTTGTGGTCCTGGGAACTGGCAAGCGGAACCACTTCTTTGCCGTCGGTAAAGGCAATAAAAGACGCCTCCTCGCCTTCAAGGCATTCTTCTATGACCACCCGTTTGCCGGCATCTCCAAATGCCTTCTCCTTCATGATGGTGGAGAGGGCCTTCTGAGCTTCGGTCTGATCTACGCAGACGAACACTCCCTTGCCGGCTGCAAGACCGTCAGCTCTCCCTCGCCCAACTCTTCGAAAGGCTGAAGGATGTCCCGAAGGAAGACAAACCGGCGATCGGCAAGTCGCTCAACGAACTGAGAAACCTCATCGAGTCGGAGTTCGAATCGGCAAAGAAGAACGTCGCCGGCCCGAAAAAGGAAAACGTCTCCGGAATCGACCTCTCGATCCCTGGAAGAAAAAGGTACGTGGGTAGGAAACACCCTCTCACGCAGACCGCCGAAGAAATAAAAAGGATTTTCAAGAGCATCGGGTTCGGAATCGCCGACGGTCCGGAGATCGAGGACGATTACCATAATTTCGAGGCTCTTAACTTCCCTCCCGACCATCCCGCGCGCGACATGCAGGATACTTTCTTCGTTAAAGATGACGGCGGTAAATATGTCCTACGCACGCACACTTCCGGCGTCCAGATACGCGTGATGGAAAATAACAAGCCCCCCGTCAGGGTTATCATGCCAGGAAGAGTTTATCGGAACGAGGCGATCAGCGCGAGGAGTTACTGCCTGTTCCACCAGGTCGAGGGCTTGTACGTCGACAAGAATGTTTCGCTGGCGGAGCTCAAGGGCACCATATCTTATTTTGCGAAAGAGTTTTTCAACGCGGAGGCGAAGCTCCGCTTCCGGCCGAGCTACTTCCCGTTCACTGAGCCGAGTGCCGAGGTGGACGTCAACTGCTTCGTCTGCGGCGGCAAGGGCTGCAGGATTTGCAAGTATTCCGGCTGGCTCGAAATAATGGGTTGCGGCATGGTCGATCCCAACGTTTTCAAATACGTGAAATACGACGAAAACGAGGTGAGCGGCTACGCATTCGGTATGGGCATCGACAGGCTCGCGCTGCTTCGTTACGGCATCGATGATATCCGGTTGTTCTTCGAAAACGATCTACGGTTCTTAAATCAATTCTGATAAAAGATGAAGATTTCACGCAAATGGCTTCAGCAGCTTGTCGACCTGACTGATATATCCGACGCGGATATAGCCGCCCGCCTCACTATGCTCGGCATAGAAGTAGAATCTTATGAAAATCTCTCGGGTAAGTACCATGGGTTTGTCATCGGAGCGGTTCTCGAAGTCGGGAAACACCCGAACGCCGACAAGCTGAGCCTGTGCAAGGTTGATATCGGCGGGGAAATAAAGAGCATAATCTGCGGGGCACCTAACGTCGCCGCCGGACAGAAAGTACCGGTCGGACTCATCGGCGCACTTGTTCCCCACAACCAGCACGACCCCGAAGGCAAGCCGTTCCAACTCACGAAGGCGAAGATCCGAGGCATCGAATCGGAAGGAATGATCTGTTCCGCTAACGAGCTCGGACTCGGAGAAGACAAGAGCGGAATAATGGTGTTCGAAGAAACGGCCGTTGTCGGAACGACGCTGGCAGAATATCTCGGCATGGACGACACGATCTACGACATCAGCCTGACCCCGAACCGGGGTGATTGTCTTTCGCACGCGGGTATCGCGCGCGAACTCTCAGCCGCTTTCTCCAGGAAGGCAAAACCAAGGAGAGCCAAGCTTCACGAGGAGGGCGCACCGGCCGGCGAATCGGCCAAAGTTGAGGTCTCGGCGCCCGACCTCTGTCCCCGCTATTCGGCCCGCGTTATCCGCGGTATCAAAGTGGGACCTTCTCCGAAGTGGCTGAAGGATTCTGTCGAGAAAGTCGGGATGAGATCGATAAACAACGTCGTCGATGCCACGAACTATGTGATGATCGAGCTCGGCCAGCCTCTCCACGCGTTCGACCTCAAATTGATCGCGGGACACAGGATAATAGTCCGAAGGCCGCGGAAAGAGGAAACTGAATTTACCACCCTCGACGGAAAGGAGAGAAACATCTCCCCGGAGATGCTCATGATTTGCGACAAACAGAAGATTGTCGCGGTCGCCGGCGTAATGGGTGGAATGAACAGCGAGATATGCGACGAGACAACCGACGTCCTCATCGAGAGCGCGAATTTCTCCCCTTCATCCGTGAGGAAGACATCGAAGGAGCTGGGGCTCTCGACCGAGGCTTCACACAGGTTCGAGCGCGGGGTTGACCCTAACCTTACCATCCATGCCCTGGACAGAGTCTCGGAAATAATTGCCGATACGACCGGCGGTAAACTGGCACCGGGCATCATCGATGTCGCAGTCACAAAATTCGCTCCGAAGAGGGTGGAACTGCACGTTGACCAAGTGAACAGGCTTCTCGGTACCCGTCTCGCGTCCGGCGAGATAAAAAGAGTCCTCGATTCCATAGAGATCCCGTGTGACAAGAAATCCGAAACTGTGCTCATCTGCTCCGTTCCGACATTCCGGAGCGATATAGAGCGCGAGGTTGACCTGGTGGAAGAGGTCGGGCGCGTGTACGGTTATGAGAAGATCGCGGATTCATTCCAGACAAAGCTCAGCTTCGATGCGCGGTTCAGTGAACCCTCTCCGACCGATGGGCTCAAGGAGTTTCTGGCAGGGGCAGGGTTCAACGAAATCATCACGAATTCCCTCCAGCCGGCGGACGTGGCCGGATTTTACGATCCCGCGTTCGTCTCACTGGCAAATCCTATAAGCGAAGACATGGCGGCGATGAGAACGTCGCTCCTCCCCGGTGCTCTGGAAAGCGTCCGGCTCAACCTCTCGCACGGGTTGAAGAACATGAAGTTCTTCGAGATCGGACGTGTCTATGGGATTGCGAAAGCCACTCAGACGGTCGGTAATTTCCTTGAACCCGAACGGATTTCGATTGTGCTCTCAGGCACAGCTGATCCGATGTCGTACGACAGGAAAGAGGCAAATTTCGACATGTTTGACCTCAAGTCAGAGGTCGAACGCCTCCTGCGATACCTCAAGCTTGACTCTTGGGACTTTATTTCTTATGATACTACCAAAGTATACGAACAATCGTTAAAGTTAATTGTGAGTGGGATGGAGCTAGGTTATGGAGGCAGAGTCAGTGAGATGGCTCTAAGAAAACACTCGGTGGAGCAGGATGTTTACTTCGCCGAGCTTGATCTTTCCCGATTGACGGCGCTCCGCAAGGAGGCAAGAAGGTTCAGGTCCTTACCGAGATTCCCATTCGCATCTTTCGATCTTTCATTTATTGTAAATGACGAAACGCCGGCGGCAAAGATGATGGAATCGCTCAAATCGGCCGCGGGCGACATGTTCCGTGATATTTCTGTGTTCGATATTTATTCCGGAGAAGGCATACCGGCAGGAAAGAAGAGTATCGCGTTCACTGTAGCTCTCGGAAGCGAAGAGCGGACGTTGAACGACGGCGATATTGCCAGGTTCATCGAAAAGGCGGAGATGTCTCTCCGAAGTGAGTTCTCCGCCGAACTAAGAAAGCAAAAAAGCTGATGAGCATGAACACGGAAGCGTCAGACGAACAGACGACGCTGTCTATGAAGAAGCAACTCCTCGGCGAGTTGTGGAATGAAGTGAGAAGAGCCGTCGATGCGGTTAATGTTATCCGGGGCGAGAACGAGTCACTGAGGCAGAATCTCGCTAAATCGGCGGCCGAGGTCGACAAGCTGAAATCGCGCATTGCCGAGCTCGAGAGAATGTTAACGGCGAGAGAGGCCACGAATGCAAGCGCCTTCGAAGAGCGAGAGAAGAACCGCTTGTTGGAAGTGGCAAAAGAGCTCATCGCCAGGATCGACAAACAACTTAGTCTCTTTTGAACGCGGAGCCGCTGATGGAAAAGAAAAGCATACGAGTCACCATCCTTGGCCGGGAATATCCGCTCCGCGTGGAAAACGAGGAAAAAGCACTCAAAGTAGTAGCCTATGTAGACTCTTTACTCAACGATCTTATCGAGAAAAATCCAGGGGCACCCACATCAACCGTCGCAGTCATAGCCGCTCTAAATATAGCCGAGCAATTGTTTGACTTAAAGGAGCACGTACACAATGAAGGCATCGATATCGCCGATCTGGTCGGGGTGCTGAGCTACTTGCGTGAGAATTTTCCTATCGAAGCAGGCTAAGTTCTTTTAAAAATTTTGTAAAGTTTCAAGCCGTAACGGCGCCGTGGTTAAGCATGAAAGAACTGCTAAGTAAAAAATTATGGGAGCCCGGCTCGTGAACGATGAAAGCAGGCCGCATCCCGTCGACACTCGATGTCGCCGGGCCTATCCGCCTTCGGACGGATCAGCAGCGGAAGCATGACTCGCTCAGGAGGGCACCCACCGTGTCAAGATGGGGTTCTTTCCTATCTGCCATGAACGCCTTGCGGCTTTTTTTTGTATATAAACCTGGAGGTTCGGTATGATAACCACAGCAGTCGCTGTAGTCTGCAGCGCGGCCGCTTTCCTCGTGGGGTGGTTCGTTCAGTCGGGACTCACCAAGAAGAAACTTGGCACAGTCCAGGAAAGAACCAAACAAACCCTCGAGGCGGCCGACCGTGAAGCGAACGCCATCAAGAAAGAAAAACTGATTGAAGTCAAAGACGAATGGATCAAGAAGAGACAGGAACTCGATAACGATTATAACGCCAAACAAAAGAGAATACAAAACATTGAGCGGCAGTTAGGTTCGAAGGAAGAAAATCTAGACCGCAAAGCCGACGCCCTCCGGCAGCAGGAGAAGTCGATGCGGGCACTCGAGATGGAATTGCGGGAAAAGACCAAAACAATCCAGTCCAAAGAATCCGAGGCCGAAAGGCTCGTCCAGATGCAGACCGAGAAACTGGAAAAGCTGGCTGGTGTTTCGCGGGAAGACGCGAAGAAATTCCTCATTGAGAACCTGACCAACGAGGCCAGGAGCGAAGCTTCACTGGAGATCAGGGAAATCCGCGAGAAGGCGAGGATCGAGGCCAAGAAAGAGGCTCAGAAGATTATCGTCCAGGCGATCCAGCGCACCGCGGCGGACCACTCCGTCGAAACAACTGTCAGCGTAGTAAGCCTCCCCAACGAGGAGATGAAGGGACGGATCATCGGTCGCGAAGGAAGAAACATCCGGTCGTTCGAAGCGGTCACGGGATGCGACATCATCGTGGATGACACGCCCGACGCGGTCGTCATCTCCGGTTTCGATCCCTTCCGCCGGGAAATCGCGAAGACTGCACTCGAAAGGCTCATCTCCGACGGCCGTATACATCCCACAAAGATCGAGGAGATCGTAGAGAAAGTCCGCGGCGAACTTGAGGAAGAAATTGTCCAGATAGGCGAGGATGCCCTTCTCGAGGTCGGCATTCACGGCGTTCATCCCGAGATCGTGAAAATGCTCGGCAGGATGAAATACAGGTCAAGCTATGG
>CAWEBD010000161.1:0-4571 GCA_963806435.1 uncultured Bacteroidota bacterium | reverse complement strand
CACGATATTGCTGGATGGGCCGGAATTCGACGCCCACACGGTGGACTTCCAGGAACTTTCGGGCCGCCAGAAGACGTACGCTGAGCACGCCTGTAGACTACAGTCGCAGTTAAACGGCGGAGGTTGATGCTTCCGCCCAGGCGGCTGCCCCTTGTATTGAATTGCCGATTGACCGGCGCCCGTGACCGGTTCCGAGTTCCTGAGCGATGGACAAGAAGATCACACCCAAAGAACGAATGGCGATTGCCCGTGTCGGCATGCCCCAGCAGGATGCCCTGGCCAGGGCCTCCAACTTCAGCGAGGTTAACCTGGGGCTCCAGGAGCACCTGGCGGTCCAGGAGGCAAAACGCTGCCTGGAGTGCAAGAGCCGCCCGTGCGTGGCCGGCTGCCCGGTCCTGGTGCGCGATTCCGGAGTTCCTCTCCGAAGGTGGCTACAGGCCGGGGGATTTTGCGGCGGCGGCCGAGATCCTTCGCCGCGATAACGCCCTGCCGGCCACTACAGGCCGCGTCTGCCCGCAGGAAAAGCAGTGCGAGGTAAAGTGCGTCCGCGGCGTCAAGGGCCAGCCTGTAGCCGTCGGGTGGCTTGAGCGGTTCGTGGCCGACTGGTGCAGGCCCATCCTTCCGCGCCGCAAGCCCCACACCCACAAGAGCGGCTTCAAGGTGGCCGTGGTCGGCTCGGGTCCGGGCGGCTTGACCGCCGCCGGCGAACTGGCGCAGATGGGCCACGACGCGCACGTCTTCGAGGCCCTGCATGCGGCCGTGCCAAGTTTTCATAATTTCAAATAAATGAATGACGGTTATGCGATTCACATGGTGCCTGCCATTCGTCAGTTACATATAGATTAAACTGAAATGTTAAAACTCACCGCGGTTTCGATCAATCACAGGACCGCAAACGTCGAAGCACGCGAGAAAATATATTATTCCTCCGAAGAAATCCGAGAAATATCGGAGAAGCTGAAGTCCATCGCGCGGGAGTCGCTGATAGTTTCCACGTGCAACCGGACGGAGCTCTACATGATACCGTCCTCGGCCCCCAAGACTCACGACGAACTCTACCGGCTTGTGCGTGAGGGGAAAAGACTCACGGACGGTGATCTTGAAGTGGGGTATGAAACATTCGAGGGTTTCGAAGCCGTCCGGCATCTCTTTGCCGTCGCGTCGGGGATCGATTCGCTCATGCTTGGAGACATCCAGGTCCTCGGCCAGGTTAAGGAAGCCTACAACACGGGAGTCGAACTCGGTACTGTGGGGACGCTTATGCACCATGCATGCCAGATAGCTCTCAAAGCCGGCAAGCGCGCCAAAGCCGAGACGAAGATATCGGAGGGCGCCGTGTCGGTCAGCTATGCCGCCGTCGAGCTCGCCGAAAAGATATTCGGTAACCTGAAAGGGAGGACCGTCCTCCTGATCGGTGCTGGCGAAACCGCCGAGCTTGCCGCGAAGGACCTGAAACCGAAGGAGATAGCGCGCCTCTTTATAGCGAACAGGACGCTCGAGCGGGCGAAGAATCTTGCCGAACAGATCGGCATGGGCGAAGCAGTCCCCCTCGACGCGCTGCCGGAGAAGCTGCAGCAAGCGGACATTGTCATTTCCAGCGTCGGTGGTTCCGAGTACATACTTACTCGGGATATGGTCGCCGCGGCGATGAAGGGACGCGAAAGCAGCCCGCTCCTCATAATCGATATCGGTGTTCCGAGGAACGTCGAGCCCGCAGTCAGAAAGATTCCGAACGTCTTTCTTAACGATATAGACTCCCTCAACCTGGTAGTCGCAAAGAATATGCAGATGAGGCGCGCGGAAATAGTCGCCGTGCAGAGGGTGCTGGACGAAGAAGTTAACGATTTTATGAAGTGGTACAACTCACTCGAGGTCGGCCCGACAATAAAGATGCTGCGCGACAAGATCGAGCAGATACGCGAGGAGGAAATCAAGCGCCACAAAGGAAAGATGAACGGATCTGACATGGAGATCGTCGAAGAGATCACCCGGTCGCTTGTCAACAAAATACTTCATGAGCCGATGACCAATCTCAAAAGCGCCGAGAACGGGATTTCCATCGTCGACCGCGTCAAAATGTTGAAGTCGCTGTTCGGATTGGAAGAAGATGAAAAGGGTTAGAATCGGAACGCGCGGAAGCCAGCTCGCGCTTTACCAGGCTAACGCCGTCGCAAATTATCTCCGCTCAAGCCACAAAGAAATCGAACCTGAGATCGTCAAGATAAAAACTACCGGCGATAAGATCCTCGATTCGCCCCTTTCCAAGATCGGCGACAAGGGGCTGTTTACGCGGGAGATCGAAAGGGCGCTGCTCGACAACGAAATAGACTGTGCGGTACACAGTCTGAAGGACCTGCCGACCGAGCTACCGGAGGGGCTCGAGATAATAGCGTTCAGCGCGCGTGAGGATGTCCGCGACGCTCTGATAGCGCAGGACGGGATGAAGCTGCTCGAGCTTCCCAAAGGGTCGACAGTGGCCACGGGCAGCCTGAGGCGACGCTCGCAGTTGATGCATCTCCGGAGTGATCTGAACCTGGTAGACATCCGCGGGAACCTCAACACCCGCCTCAGGAAACTCGAGGAGGAAGGTTACGCGGGAATGCTTCTGGCATTCGCCGGGATCAAGCGCCTCGGCATGGCGGATAAGGTAACGGAAGTTCTGAAACCAGAAACGATGCTTCCTGCGGTCGGACAGGGGATTATCGCGGTCGAAGCGCGCGAATCGGACAACACGATGAAAGAGCTTATGGAAGGGTACAATGTTGCCGGTTCAGAGGTTGCGGCTCTCGCCGAGCGCGCGTTCCTCGGCAGACTCGAAGGTGGATGCCAGGTACCTATCGGGGTTTACACATCTTTCACGGACAAAACTGTTTGGGGCATGGTTGCGTCGTTGGACGGCGAGACAATTATAAAGGGCTCCGTCGGCCTGAATGAAGAGAATCCCGGGAAGACGGGGGATGAATTGGCGGCGAAGCTCCTCTCTCTCGGAGCAGACAAGATACTCAGCGAGATCAGGAGCGCGTCGGCTTGATCGAAGAAGAAAGGTCGTGCTATTCAAATGAAAGTTGATTTACCGCTTTCTCAGAAGAGGATCGTCGTAACTCGGACCGTAGATCAGTCGGAGTCGATTTCCACCGAACTTGAAAAATTCGGCGCGCAGGTCCTTTGTGTTCCGACGATCGTAATCGAACCTGCCGCGCTTTCGCCGGCAGATGCCGCACGCATCGGCGGATTTGGCCGGTATGATGTGGTCATCTTCACCTCTGTAAATGCCGTTAAACATGTAGCCCGGCATGTGGCTCTGAAAAAGAGCGCGGACGGCAAACCGTTTGTGATTGCCATCGGAAGGAAGACGGCGGAGTCGATCAGGGAATCCGGGATCGAGCCCGATTTTATTCCGGAAAAATTCAACTCAATGGAGCTGATGAAGTCTCTCGCGGATTTCGAATGGCGTGGGAAACGGGTGCTCATACCGAAGGGGAGCCTTTCAATGAGTGACGTTGCCGACTCGGTCAGGTCGCACGGTGGCACAGCGGACGAGGTTGTTGTTTACAATACGCTTCCGAATAATTCTATCGATGTGAAATTGAAACAGCAAATTGTCGCCGGCGGATTTGACGTTATTGTGTTCTTCAGCCCGTCCCAAATCAGGAATTTCCTTGACGTCTTCGGAGCACCCGTTCTAAAAGGGAAAGAGATTGCCGTGATAGGTCCTATGAGTAAGAAGGCGGCCGAGAATCTGGGCCTGAGTGTGGATGTCGTTCCAGAGAACTCAACCACGGAGAATCTTGTCGCGAGCCTGGTGGGACATGAAAAAGCTTGACAACGACCTTCTCCTGAAGGTGCTTAACGGCGCGCAGGCCGCCCGAACCCCCATATGGATCATGCGCCAGGCGGGAAGGTATTTGCCGGAGTACATGGCCGTCAGGGCTCACTACGATTTCCTTGCTATGTGCAAAACGCCCGAGCTTTCGGCGGAGGTGACGATACAGCCGGTCGACACCATCGGGGTCGACGCAGCGATAATCTTTTCCGACATACTGGTCCTTCCCGAAGCGATGGGAATGAAACTCGTTGTCGAAGAAGGTAAAGGCGGACCACGCTTCACTAACCCTGTGAGGAACAGGGAATCGCTGGCCGCAGTTCACGATGCGGACTGTTCCAAAGATTTGAAATATGTTGCCGACGCGATCCGGCTTACGGTCGAGAAACTGAACGGAAGGGTCCCGCTGATCGGGTTCTGCGGATCGCCATGGACATTGTTCGCGTACATGGTCGAGGGTAAGGGGGGCGAGTTTGTCCATGCCCGGGCGATGCTTTACGATGACCCTGCGACCGCGCACCAGCTTCTCGAGAGGCTGGCCAGGAATGCGGTTGCGTATTTGAAGATGCAGCATGCCGCCGGGGCAGATGTCGTGCAGATTTTCGATACCTGGGCCGGTGTTCTCCCTCCCCAACTTTACGAGGAATTTTCGCTGAGGTATATCAGGGAGATAGTTCGGGAATTGCGCCCGGAAGTGCCGGTAATTGTTTTCTCGAAGGGAGCGAACCATTCGCTCGAGCAAATTGCC
>CAWEBD010000160.1:0-11493 GCA_963806435.1 uncultured Bacteroidota bacterium | reverse complement strand
ATATGAAACACCCATGCATTGCTGATTCACAAACAAAAATGAATATATTTTATTCGTATTTGAAGAATCATTTAATTATCAGGGTTTTCCATCAGTCCAAATAAAAACAATTAAATATATTCTGATGAAACAGAAACTAATTTTAGGGGCTTCGCTATTGCTTTTAATAGTGCTTATCATAGTCATGTCGAAGGATTTGTTTTTAACAAACAACAGCAAGGGCAATTTGTATGAATACAAGCTCGATAAATTCAAAAATATCGATAGCAATTTGTTATGCTACAAAGAATTAGGACAGATAAAACCCGGGGTTTCTAAATTATACGGCATAGCCATAGATAAAAAGAATAATGTTTTAATAACAACCGAAAACAAAGTTATCAAATATAATGTTAATGGCGATTCTATTTATTCGTTTAAAATTACAGATAAGGCAGGATGCATTGCTGTAGGGGCAAATGGCTTAATTTATCTGGGCTATAAAAAACACATTGAAGTTTATTCTAGTGATGGAAAGGAAGTTAAAAAGTGGAATGATATACCTGGTGTTCCATATATAACAAGTATAGCAGTTGACGATACATCCGTTTATGTGGCTGATGCTGGAAATAAACTGGTACACCACTTTAATTACAATGGACAATTGGTAAATGAAATTGGTAAAAAGAATCCCGACAAAGGGATTCCCGGTTTATTTATTCCCAGCCCATATTTTGATGTATTATTGGGAAATAACAACGAACTATGGGCTATTAAATACAGGACGTCCACTCATTTGAATCGTACACCAAAGAAGGGGACCTGATTACTACTTTTAATAAAACTTCTATGTCATGTTGATGGTTTAGCGGATTGTTGCAATCCAACACATGTGGCCATGCTCTCGAATGGTTCATTTGTAACCAGCGAAAAAGGTATTGAAAGGGTTAAAATCCATAAAGCCAATGGTGATTTTGAATGTGTCGTAGCCGCTTCAGATCAATTTGTTGAAGGCACAACAGGGCTAGATATAGCTGTAGATTCAAAAGATCGCATTTTTGTGCTTGATCCTGTGAAACTGATGGTTCGGATCTTTGAGAAAAAATAACATTTTATTTATAATTTACGGCAAGATTGTTCCTATTCAAATAAAGAATCATTTAAATCATTCGAAACTGGAATTGATTATTCTATTTGAAAGTTCTCCTTCATTTAGTAATTTTACTGCATTATTAATATTGAAAAATCTAAAAATATGAAACAAAAAAGCATTGAACTACTTAATAAAGCAATTGCTGATGAATTATATGCAGTGCACCAATACATGTATTTTCACTTCCATTGCGATGACCAGGGTTATGACTTGCTATCGAACTTATTCAGGCAAACTGCCATTCAGGAAATGATGCATGTTGAATTACTTGCCGAAAGAATCCTCTTTTTAAAAGGTGAAGTTAATATGCAGGTTGGAGGTGAAGTAAAACACATCCATGATGTAAAGGAAATGTTGAAACTTGCTACTCAAATGGAAGAATCAAGTGGGATAGATTATAACAAATGGGCAAATGAATGTGCTCAGAATGCCGATTCTGTTTCAAAAAAATTATTTGAAGGATTGGTTGCTGATGAAGAGCGTCATTTCGATCAATATGATACTGAAATAGAAAACCTTAACAAATTTGGTGAAAATTATTTAGCACTCCAATCAATTGAAAGAAGCAAAACAGTTTCGGGTACAATGGGAGGAAGACCAATTTAGTAAAATTAAAAAGGCATGGCTTAAACATGCCTTTTTCTTTATATTTTTAGGAAATCCATATAACAGATTTGCTAATAATTCGAAATTTCAAAATCGATATCGGAATAATCGCTTTCGAGAAAGTTGAACTCAATTCCTGCAAGATCCTGAAAATCTTCGCCATACTCCAACATATCCTCATCAAAATAGTACCAGTTTATAATTAACAGTGGTACCACCCTGTTTATGCACAACTACCAGTTTATTAATCAAACGCATCAATGCTTTGGTTGTACTTGAATTGAAATATTCGAAATGAAAATTGACTGTTGTTATGGGATTTGGATTTCTAAGATAAGCATCAATCCATGAATATAACAGGAAGATAAATCTTATCAATATCTTCAGGAGTTGATCGGCCTTTTAACTCAATCAAACCTTTATCAGCATCCAAATGGATTAATGGTGTTTTTGATGATGCACCAACCAGCAATCTCTCCATTTTTTTCTGGTTATTAATGATAACTCTTTTCTATATAATTAAATGGAATGTCTAATACTTCAGAAAAATCTTTTCCATATTCAAGAACATTCTCATCATCAAAATAATAATTAATTGTTAGCTTGCTTTTGCCTATCATGCTTTTTGCAATAAAAAGAAACCTTACAAGCGCTTTGGCTGTGCTCGAATTAAAGTATTCAAGTGTCACTCGCATCAAAGAACGCAATCTTCAGCATATCCAGGATCTCATCGCAAAGAAGAAGGTACGGGTAATCTTTAATTCTGAAGTCCAGGAAATACAAGAGAAGTCTGTCACCCTGAAAACTTCGGACGGTGGGATAGGACTGCCGAACGATTTTGTATTCATATTCGCGGGTGGAGAATTGCCGTTCGAGCTGCTGAAGAAAATCGGGATCGCCAGCCTGATGCAGGAAGTCTCTTAATCCGCTCAAGCAAAGTCCGGCCGGATATACGTCTCCGGCCACAGTCATTTTAAGTACTACTGCCCGCCCAGAATCTCGTTCACAACTCGGATGACCTCGGCCATCTTGTAAGGTTTCTGAATAAAGTGCGTGATCCCTTCCTTCTCCATTTCCGATTTGACCTCCGGATCAATGAATCCGCTCGCGATCGCTACCTTTGCCTTCCCGGAAATCTCCCGGATACGACCGACGACTTCTTCCCCGCTTAATTTCGGGAGCCCGAGGTCAGATATAACAAGAGCGACGCGGTCCTTGCTCTTCCTGAACATTTCGACCCCTTCCTCGCCGTCTCCGGCAGTCATAACCTGGTAGCCTATCGAGTTCAGGATCGACCGGAGCAATTCCCGGAGCATCTCTTCGTCTTCTATAACAAGTATAGTTGCACCTTCACCGGAAATGTTTTCCTCCATTTCCTCCGCCGGATCGACATGTTCTACCGGGTGTTCGAGGGCCGGCAGGAATATCGAGAAGGTTGTCCCGGCTCCCAACTCGCTCGTTACTTCAATGAATCCTCTGTGGCCTTCCACGATTCCATATACGACTGACAGTCCGAGTCCGGTTCCCTTTCCGATTCCCTTAGTCGTGTAAAAGGGTTCGAATATTCTTTGTCTGGTGGCCTCATCCATGCCGGTTCCCGTGTCGGAAACCTGGACCTCAACGTATGCGCCGCTAGCCGCTTCAGGATGGCGCGAGATGAGAGTCGAGTACGGCACGACTCCCGTCGACAGGGTTAGTTTGCCCCCCTTCGGCATCGCGTCTCTCGCGTTGACACACAAGTTGAGGAGTACCTGGTGAATCTGGGTGGCGTCCGCCAGCACCATCGGGAGGCCGCTATTGAGCCTGGTATGGACCTCGACGGTTCTTGGGAAGGTTTCGGCAACGAGCCTCTCTATTTCCGTGACGGCGTTGTTCAGCATGAGGGGCTCGAAAGTAACTTCCGTCTTTCGAGCGAACGTCAGAAGCTGGCGTACGAGCGATTTTCCCCTATCGGCAGCCTTTGAAATGGCCTGCATCCCCCTGTCGAATTTTGCGGAATCATATGCCGACTGTCCAAGGAGATCCGAATAACCGACGATGACACCGAGTATGTTATTGAAATCGTGCGCTATTCCAGCGGCGATGTTTCCGAGCCCCTCTAATTTCTGGGTTTGAAGGATCTGTCGTTCAAGTGTCCGGATCTCGGTGATATCCTTCGCCATGCCCGAAATGACATCTCTGTCGAGAGAGGCGCTGAGGAGAACGTTCCGCACTTTTCCGGTCTTCGTCACCAGTTCCACCTCTTTGCTCTTTCCAGTCTTGCCGTAGGTTCGGAGCTCTTCGATAAAGCTCTTCATTTCCTCAACATTCTTGTACAACGAAGATGAACTCACAGTCATCACTTCCCTGGGAGAATCGTACTCCAGCATATCGGCCATAGCCTTGTTGGCATAAACTATGGTCCCGCTGAGGTTGATTTTGTAGACTCCTACCAGGGCGTTCTCCACGAGCTCTCTGTACTTTTTCTCAGAGTCCGTAATCTCTCTCTCCATCTCCTTGCGCTCCGTGATGTCGCGGGCGACCCAGATGACAGAGCTGTCTGTCATGGGAGAAACACTTGCCGCCCGCCATTTCTCCGATCCTCCGATCTCCATCATGTATTCGATCGAATGAGTTTTCCCGGTCGCAAGTGTGTCTTTTATTACTAAGTGGAAACGGTCCGCGAGCTCCCCAGGAAGCACTTCGTGGAGCGTCCTCCCTATCATCTCTTCCGCGGGTCTGTACAATAATGAAGGATCTGTCGGCGCTATTTTTTGATACCTTCCCTCCGCGTCAATTGCCATAATCACGTCGCTCATCGACTCGAACAGCGCACGAAGCTCTGCCTCCGACTGCCTCAGCGCCTCGTCGACCGCCCGTTTCTCAGTAACGTCTATGCCGACGCCTACAAGGCCGACGATCTCGTTCTCCTTATCCCGAAGCGGGACCTTGGTCGTCAACAGCCAGTGCTCTTTGCCGTTTGCGTCGACGAGTAGCTCCTCCCTCCCTATAATCGGCAACCCGTCAATGATCACCCTCCGATCGTCAGCCTGAAGCCTCTCGGCAATCTCTTTCGGATACAGATCGAAATCGGTTTTACCTATTATTTCGCGTTCAGAGGACAACCCCGCAAAATTCTTCACGTCGATCGGGTTTGCGATTACCTTCCTGAAATTTCTGTCTTTGACGTAAATCGCGTACGGGAAATTATCTATGAGCGTCCTGAGAAGTACGCGTTCCCTTTCGACCTCTTCTTCGGCAAGCCTTCGTTCGGTAATGTCCCTCAACACGCCGTCGACCCTCACGAGCCTGTCACCATCGTACGTCGGGACGGAGTAATCTTCGATGAACAACCGGGAACCGTCCTTACTTCGCCACCATCTCTCCCAGACCGGCGGCGGCCCAACCTTTCCGCGATGCATTTCGTTCACAACCGGATCCGGCCTGGCCGAATGGTCTCCCTGGATCACGGTCCTCAGAAAAGACCACCTTCCTCCCATCGCTTTGATGTCGGAAGCTGAGTAGCCGAACAACTTCTCAAAGGCGGGACTCAGATATTCAAATTCGCCCGTTTTGCCGTCAATGCTGTAGATGACGTCTCGGATGGAGCTTGTTATCCTTGCCATTGTCTCCTCGGATTTCCGAAGAGCCTCCTCGGAATTCTTGCGCTCCGTAATATCCCGGATTATCCCCTCCACGGCCACCGGGGTCCCGTCTCTCGCAAACACCGGATGGTTCTGCATTTCCACCCATATCAGGTCGCCGTCCTTCCTTGTCCAACGGACGGCTACCGTGCTGTCTTCCACTATTCCCCCCCTCGCCAGCTCCTTTGCAAGAGAAAGGTTTTCCGGATGCACGATCTTGAAAAACAAATCGGGGTCGGCGTAATGCTCCTCCGGTGTGTAGCCGTTAATCACTGTCGTGGACGGACTGACATATTCAAAATGCGGCGCCGGAGAAAGAGCGTAGCGGTAAACGATATCCCTGGCGTTTTCGGCGAGAAGGCGGAACTTAGCCTCGCTCTCGGTAAGTCTTTCTTCCGCCTCCCTTAGAGCGGTTATATCGGTGGAAACTCCGACGAGGCCTATGATTTGACCCTTTTCATCCCTCATCGGAATTTTCGAAATCAATTCCCAGTGTTTCAGGCCGCTGTTGCCGACCTCCGAAACGGGTTTATTCAGTATCGACTTGCCGTCCCGGATTATCTTCCGGTCCTCCCGCAAATATTGCTCGGCCATCTCGAGCGGGCACACATCGAAATCGCTTTTCCCGAGGAGTTCTTCCGCCGTATGAGGTCCTATATGTTCGCTCATCCTCTGAACGTGGGCAGGGTTAACCAGTATCTTTCGTAATTCCGTGTCCTTCGCAAATATCGCATTCGGGATATGATCGAGTATCGTCTTGAGGAGGATTCGTTCCCGCCGAAGAGCCTCTTCGACAGCCTTCTGCTCGGTAATATCACTCGTGATGCCCACTAACCCTGAAATTTCTCCCGTCTCATCGCGCAACGGAATTTTCGATATCAATTCCCAGCTTTCCTGGCCGTTGGGGTCGACACCGTGCTGTTCGCGCCCGATTACCGCCTTCCCCTCGCGAAGTATTCTTTCGTCTTCGGCCTGGTACTCTCTGGCCTTTTCCTCAGGGTAGACATCGAAATCAGTCCTGCCGATCACCTCCGATTCTGAAATGAATGTCTTTCCCGTGGAAGCGCCGACGCGGTAAATATGAGCGCGGTTGGCGATCAGTTTTCGCAAATTTTTGTCCTTCACGAAGACCGCGTTCGGGAGATGATCGATCAGTGTTCTGAGAAGTGCCCTTTCGCGTTCCCGGGCCAGCTCCGCTTCCTTCTGTCTTGTAATCTCCGTGACAATTCCTATGAGACCGGTAATCGCCCCGCTTTCATCGAGCAGCGGAACTTTGGAAACAAGCTGCCAGTGCCGCACACCTTTTGAATCGACGACCATCTCTTCTCTATCCAGAACCGTTTCCCCGTCACGGATGACACGCTGGTCGTCGACGAAGTAGTTTTCCGCTCTTTCCATGTCATAGATTTCGAAATCGGTCTTTCCGAGAAAGTCGTTTTCAGACAGGCCGGGTTTACCCAGGAGAAGCGCAATGCGGGAGACGTTCGTTCTGTTGATCGCAGTCCTCCTGTAGTCTTTATCCTTCACCCAGATTGACGCCGGCAGATGATCGAACAGTGTCTTTAGCAGGACGCGCTCGCGTTGTTTTACCTCTTCCGCGAGCTTCCGCTCCGTGATGTCAGAACCAATTCCAACCAAACCGACAATCTCCCCTTTCTCGTCGCGCAGCGGTATCTTGGAAGTGACCTGCCACCTTTTGTTCCCGTCCTCATCGAACACGAACTCTTCCCTGTCGATTACCGCTTCACCCTGCTCGATCACTTTCCGGTCATCTTCGAAAAACCTCTCGGCGATTTCGCGCGGATAGAGTTCAAAATCGGTTTTGCCCTGGACTCCGGCTTCCGAGCCCATATTTGCGCGCCGAACGTTGGTAGGGTTGGCGATGATCTTTCTGTAGTTTTTGTCTTTGACGTAGATTGAGTTGGGCAGATTGTCCACAAGCGTCCTGAGCAGAATGCGCTCATTCCTCAGATCTTCTTCCATTCTCCTTCGTTCGGTAATATCCTGGACCGTGCCGAACAACCTCACCGGTTTCCCGGAAGAGTCCAACAAAACTTCAGCAGTTCCCCACATCCAGCGGAGCTCTTTGTCGCTGGCTCTTACAATCCTGAATTCAGCATTGAATTGTTTCCTGTGGGGAATCGAACTTTCAACTTTCGATAACAGATCGGCCCGGTCCTCGCGATAGATAAGGTTAAGCCACGATCTGAAATCGCGTTTGTACCCCTGATCGATTCCGATCAGGTCGTCGAGGACGGGCGAACCCGACCACGTCCCGGAATTGACTTCATAGACGAAAGAGCCGACCCTTGCCACACGTTGAGATTCATTCAGCCAGAATCCCCTGTCCCTGATAACCTCGTCAGCCGCTTCCTGCTGGCTTCTCGCTTCGATGGCCCAAACCGCGAACCCGATATCGTCTGCGAGCTCCGACAGGAGGTGCATCTCCTCCGGGCCGAAACGACCTTTCGTTTCCGAATATAGACTGAGCACACCTACGACAGTTCCTCTGACGTGCATCGGGAAAGACGCTACGGCTTTGAAACCTCTCTTGAGAGCTTCGGCCCTCCATGGCTTGAAAGATGAATCGGTTTCCACATCGTTGCACACAGAGACTTCCCCGGATCTAACGGCTTTTCCTGCAGGACCGTTTCCTTCGGGTTTGTCGTCCGCACTGACCCGCACGTTGCCCAGGTATCCTCTCTCCTCGCCGCTCGATGCCAGCGGGGTTATTACCTTCCTCGTATCATCCAGGATTCCGATCCAAGCCAGGCGGTAACCGCCCTCTGCAACCAGCGTGTCGCAGGCCTTGCCAAACAAACTGTCCCGCGTGGCTTCATACATGACCAGCTTGTTTACGTTGGAAAGGAGCCTCAGTGTTCTATTGATCCGCGCCGCCTTCTCCTCCACCCTTTTCTGGTCCGATATATCCTCCACTGTGCCCTCATAGTACATTACGTTACCCTCACGGTCACGCACGACATGAGCGCTTTCACGTACGGAAAGAGTCTCCCCGTTCTTCCTGGTCCATGCTGATTCGAACCCCTTGATCCTCTCATTGCTTTCTATCTGCGCCTGAAACAGGCTACGCGGATAGCCGGGTTGATATCCACCCTTGTTGAGGTTCTTTGTCGAAAGTTCCTCAAAACTATCATACCCAAGCATCTCCACAAGAGCCCGGTTCGCAAGGAGGATTCTTCCGTCCGGAGTCGTGCGGTATATACCTACTGATGAATTATCGAAAATACTGTGAAGTCTTGCATCGCTCTCGTGAAGCGCATCTTCCAGTTCCCTGCGTTCCGTGATGTCGATGGCGGAGCCGATGACTCCTATTATATTCCCTTCGGCATTCAGCCTGGGCTTTGCCCTGTCCTCCATCCATATGTATTTACCCGACTTTTTGAGTTTCATCCTGTAAGTCAGGGTCGCCCCCGATTTCGAATCGACGACGGCCCGCCACCCCGCCTCCAATTGTTCCAGATCATCGGGATGGATCAATGAATTCCACAGACCTCGTCTCTTTGAGAATTCATCGGGGCTATAGCCAAGCACAGACTTAACGCTTTCGCTCACGAAATCAAGCGATTGGCTGGGAGGATCCCCTTTGCTGAGAGTTGCGTAAACCACTTCCCTGGTATGGCCGGGAAGGAAATGAGGAGGCTCGCTTTTGGTCATAATTTACTCCGCGAGATGTGCTTCCAGAAGAGACTGGTCAATGAATAAATCCGTTGCTCCCAACCCACAAGAACGGGGAGAGCCGATCTTTACCAAATTAATGATCCTCGTTGAGAAAGTCAGCAATTGACCTCTTTTGTGACTAACCTCCTCCCGTTCGCAGTTCCCCCGTTTCATTATTCGTCAGAAAACCCGGGAACTTTAGCGGAAGAGCCGGGGCCTGGGATGCAGTCTTTTTCAGATCGGGGTCCGCTTTGGCAGCCAAACCACCAGAAGAGCGAATTTCAGGGGGTGTGCGACAAATTTGTAAAGAAAAAATAATTCAACCACATAGGCACATTAGAAGACATAAATTCATTTCTTATGTGCCCTATGTGTCTATGTGGTTCACGCAATTACATCTTTGTCAAAGAGCGAATTTCAGGGGCGGTCTTGAAACGTATTTGTGAATGAAATAAATTGATTGGGTCGATAGCCAGAAGGTACGGGGACAATCGACCGGGCGGTAGGTCGTGAAACCTGTTCCGCTTATTTCGAATACAGAGTTTACCACTCTTTTCCAGCAACCAGTCTCTGCGCCGTGACGTCGTCGGACTGCACATGACAGTCGGGAACGATATCCAAGTGCGCCGGCAGTTGCAATATCAGGTGCTGCGATAAGCGCAGTACACCCAACAACGTCTTGTTAGGAGTCAGATGACGATTTCTTTTTCCGGAATTCTAGAGATTGACCGGTCACGCCCCAAGAGCTCCCGGCCAATGCACGGACAGAGGCATGACGCCTCGGAACGGGAACACGGATACATCAGAAATATCTCCTTGTCCCTCGGTCCTACCAGAGGCGATATCTTTGTTCCGCAATCCATGATCACCAGGTATAATCTCCGGCAGGGAGCCCTAATAGCGGGGAGCGCCGGAAATGGCAACGGCAAGAGCCCTGAAGCAAAAGCGATTGACTCGGTAAACGGAATTGACCCGGAGAAGTGGAAGTCTATCACGGAATTTTCCGCCCATGAGGCCGTCTCTCCGACCGAGACCATCCGGTTGGAGGGCCCCAAATGCGATGAGGCGATGCGGATCGTCGACCTCTTTTGCCCGCTGGGAAAGGGACAGCGCGCGCTGATAGTCTCTCCCCCAAAAGCCGGCAAGACGATTCTGCTCCAGCAGATCGCACAGGCCTTGAACGAAAACTCGCCGGATGTGGATCTGATCGTGCTCCTGATTGACGAACGGCCGGAAGAAGTGACGGACATAAGGAGAACTATCAAGGGTGAGGTATTCGCCAGCTCCAACGACAACGACCTCCTGAGCCACGTGCGTCTTGCCCAGCTTGTGCCGGAATATGCGAAACGAAAGGTCGAAACCGGAAGAGATGTAGTGGTCCTCCTCGATTCGCTGACGCGTCTCGGCCGTGCCTTCAACGTGCATCAGAAGAGCAGCGGCAGGACGATGTCCGGCGGAGTCGATATACGCGCGCTCGAAGTTCCGAAACGTATCTTCGGGGCCGCAAGGAAGTTTGAAGGGGCAGGTTCACTGACAATCATCGCGACAATTCTTGTCGACACAAATTCACGCATGGACGAGTTGATCTTCCAGGAATTCAAAGGAACCGGGAACATGGAGCTCGTCCTGGAAAGGGACCTGGCAAACGAGAGGATCTTCCCCGCCATCAACCTCGGAGTCTCCGGGACGAGGAGAGAAGAACTCCTCTTCGGCGATTCCTTGATGCAACATCAGGAACTCCGGCGCTTGATCGCGCGCATGTCCCCACGCGAGGGTATGCAAAACGTCCTGAAACTCCTGCACAGATATCCGACAAACGAGAAACTACTCGCCAATTTCTGAGACCGCCGCACGGACCGCGCGCGCCGCTCCCAGGTACGCGACGATCGAGCGCAGCGCCGCAACTTTCCACGCTAACTATTCCACAGCTTGTCCGGATTTCGTGTCGTTCCGGCAACATGACCCCCTATCGCGCGAAAGATAACTACACTCCCAGGTTCCAATGAACGCCAGGTCCCGCCTCGTTTCAGCGCAGATGGTTCTGCTCAGTTTCCATATGAATACCGAGTTACTCCTTTTCTATCATTGAATCGTTGCAGAAGATTCCGTAACAAAAATCTCCCGTAGTTGAAACCAAACACCTGTTTGGGGTTTCTTTCATTTAGCCAACTAGGCGTGATTTTTCAACGTTTTTCTGTTCCATCTTCATTTAGTATGCTGAATTCAAGAAGAGAAACGTAATACCGGATTACAAAAAAGTTACAGACTCTGGTGCAGGCGACCGGAAGTATTACAATTTGTGGAAATCAGACGGCTCGATTCCGGCACGGTCATTGCCCTATATAAAGCGGACGCTCTCCACCGTACGCGCCGGCCGGCACACGGCGGTTTGTGTTGAACAGGCACAAACTCCTTGCAACGTGAGTTGCAGAATGATTAAATTATCGCGAGCGG